>DATFRA010000141.1:0-12829 GCA_035263705.1 Allostellaceae bacterium | reverse complement strand
ATCATCTACGGCGCCGTCATCATCGCGATGCTGCTGCTCTATGGCCGCGAGCGCCGGGACGCATAAGCCGTACACGCCCTTTCCATATCTGTTAGATTGGAGGGAACAGCGGCGGGAAGCCGCGGTTCTGCCAGGGGAGGTGCCGCCGTGTCGAACCGGGGACTTGCGCTCGCAATCGTGGCTGCCTGCCTGCTGGCGGGCCTCGCTTCGGCCTCGGCCGAGGAGCCGAAGCACGGCGGAATCCTCCGGGTCTATCACCGCGACAGCCCCGCGAGCGCCTCGATCCACGAGGAAGCCACCTACTCCACGAACATCCCCTTCATGGGCGTGTTCAACAACCTCGTGCTCTACAAGCAGGACGTGCCGCAGAACAGCCTCGACACCATCGTGCCCGAGCTCGCGACCGGCTGGGCCTGGGGCCCCGATAATCTTTCGCTCACCTTCAAGCTTCGCAAGGGCGTCAAGTGGCACGACGGCAAGCCCTTCACGGCCAACGACGTGAAGTGCACGTGGGACATGATCCAGGAGAAGGCGAGCCAGAAGTTCCGGAAGAACCCACGCAAGGCCTGGTACGAGAACGTGACGGAGGTCACGACTAACGGCGACGACGAGGCGACGTTCAAGCTCAAGCGGCCGCAGCCCGCGCTCATCGCGCTGCTCGCTTCCGGCTACACGCCGGTCTATCCGTGCCACGTCTCGCCGGCGGACATGCGTACGCGCCCGATCGGCACCGGTCCCTTCAAGTTCGTGGAGTTCAAGCAGAACGAGTCGATCAAACTCGCGCGCAACACCGAGTACTGGAAGCCGGACCGACCCTATCTCGACGGCATCGAATTCACGATCATCCCGAACCGGTCGACCGCGATCCTCGCCTTCATCGCCGGCAAGTTCGACATGACCTTCCCCACCGAGGTGACGGTGCCGCTGATGCGCGACATCAAGGCGCAGGACCCCAAGGCGATCTGCGAGTTCAAGCCGAGCAACGTCTCGACCAACCTCATCGTCAATCGCGACGCGCCGCCCTTCGACAACGCGGACCTGCGGCTTGCCATGGCGCTCGCGCTCGACCGCAAGGCCTTTGCTGACATCCTTGCCGAGGGCCAGGCCGACATCGGCGGCTCGATGCTGCCCGCCCCCGAGGGCGTCTGGGGCATGCCGAAGGAGATGCTCGAGAGTATTCAGGGCTACGGGCCCGACATCGAGAAGAACCGCGCCGAAGCCCGCGCCATCATGAGCAAGCTCGGCTACGGACCCGACAAGCCGCTCAGGATCAAGGTCTCCACCCGCAACATCGCAGTCTACCGCGATCCTGCCGTGATCCTGATCGACCAGCTGAAGCAGATCTACATCGACGGCGAGCTCGAAGTGGTCGACACCGGCGTCTGGTTCTCCAAGGTCGCGCGCGGCGACTATTCGGTGGGCCTCAATCTCACCGGCAACGCAGTCGACGATCCCGACCAGACCCTCTACGAGAACTACTCCTGCGGCTCCGAGCGCAACTACACGCACTACTGCAACAAGGACCTGGAGAAGCTGTTCGACCAGCAGTCCCAGATGACCGACGTCGAGCAGCGCAAGAAGCTGGTCTGGGAGATCGACAAAAAGCTGCAGGAGGACGTGGCGCGTCCGATCATCTTCCACATCCGCGCCGGCACGTGCTGGAAGCCAGAGGTCAAGGGCGTCACCATCATGGTGAACAGCTCCTACAACGGCTATCGCTACGAGGATCTGTGGCTGGACCGGTAGCCAGCGCGCCGCCGCGCACGGGATAAAGGGCCGAGAGGTGGCGGCCTACCTCGCGCGGCGCTTCTCGCTGATGGTCCTGACGCTGTTCGGGATCTCCGTGATGATCTTCGTCCTGCTGCGCGTGGTGCCCGGCGACATCGCGGACATCCTGTTCGACGCCGCGGGCTTCGTGAATCCCGCCGAGAAGGCGCAGCTCCAGAAGGACCTCGGCCTCGACAAGCCAATCACGGTGCAATACGCGGCCTGGATGGGCGGATTGCTGCAGGGCGACCTCGGCTATTCCTACAAGTCCGAGAAGCCCGCGCTCGAGGAGATCGCGCCGCGCATCCCCATCAGCGCCACGCTCGCGGGCTTGGCGTTCGCCTTCTCGATCCTGCTGGGCGTGCCACTCGGCGTGGTCAGCGCCGTGCGACAGGACACGGTGCTCGACTATGTCTTGCGGGTCGTGAGCCTCAGCGGACTCTCCATGCCTGCGTTCTGGCTGGGCCTCCTGATCCTGATGGGGTTCGTATCGGCCTTCGGCACCATCCCGATCTACAGCGATGCGCCCAAGACCGTCTGGGAAGCGCTGATCATGTACAGTGTGCCTGCGGCGGCCGTGGGCTTCCGCAGCTCGGCGCTGATCATGCGCTTGACGCGCTCCGCCATGCTCGAGGTGCTGCGCCAGGATTACGTCCGCACCGCGCGCGCCAAAGGCGCCTCAGAGCGGAGCGTCAACTATCACCACGCACTCAGGAACGCGCTGCTTCCGGTGGTGACGGTGCTCGGCATCGAGGCCGCCTTCCTGATCGGCGGCCTCATCGTGACCGAGACGGTCTTCAATATTCCCGGCGTCGCCCGGTTCCTGGTAGAGGCGATCCGCTGGCGCGATTATCCCATCGTGCAGAGCCTGGTCATGGTGACCGCGCTCGTGGTCGTGAGCGTCAATTTCGCGGTCGACCTGCTCTACGTGGCGCTCGATCCCCGGATCAAGCTCGCGGGTGGGCCGGCCTAGATGAAGAGCCTCGATTTCCAAGCGGAGCTCGCGAGAGCCGGAGCGATGTCCCGCGGGCGCTGGAGCCGGCTTGGCTTTCTGGTGCGCCGTTATCCACTGGGCACCGTCGGTGCGGTGATCCTCGCCGTGTTCGTCTTCGCGGCGGTGTTTGCGCCGGTCCTCGCCCCGTTCGATGCGGTCTCGACGGACGCCCGCCTCTCGCTCGCCAGGCCGAGCGCACTCCATCCGCTGGGCTCGGACTTCATGGGCCGCGACGTCTACAGCCGCATCGTCTACGGCGCCCGCATCTCGCTCGCCGTGGGCTTGGGCTCGACGTTCCTCGGCGGCGTGCTGGGCGTCGCCCTTGGCCTGCTCTCGGGCTATCTCGGCGGCTGGGTCGATCTCGCGGCCCAGCGACTCGTCGACATGCTCCAGGCGCTGCCGCTCCTGGTGCTGGCCCTGGTGATGGCGGCGGCGCTCGGGCCATCGCTTGAGAACACGATCATCGCGATCTCGATCCCGTTGATCCCCTATGCCGCACGGGTCGTCCGTGCGAATACCCTCTCGCTGAAGGAGCAGCCCTTCGTCGACGCGGCGCGCGCGATCGGGACCAGCGAGCTTCGGATCGTGCTGCGCCACATCCTGCCGAACACGCTGGCGCCCCTCATCGTGCTGGCGACCGCGCAGCTGGGCTCCGCGATCCTGACCGAAGCGTCTCTCTCCTTCCTCGGCCTCGGCATCCCCGAGCCGCATCCCTCCTGGGGCCGCATGCTCTCGGAGTCGGCGGCGGAATACGTGCGCACCGCGCCGTGGCTCGTGGCGTTCCCCGGCCTCGCCATCAGCTTCGTGGTGTTCGGCACGAACCTTCTGGGCGATGCGCTCCGCGACATCCTCGACCCGCGGCAGCGCGATTGATCGTCGGACGGCTTTAAGATTGGTGCGCTGCAATATATAGTGACGGCTCGGGTGCGCAGGTGAGCCGGTGGCGAAAATTGCGGCAGTGGCCAACCTGAAGGGCGGCACGGGTAAGAGCACGATCGCCGTCAACCTGGCCTGCGAGTTGGCGGCCGGCGGCGCCAGCGTCGCGCTGGTGGATGCGGACGAGCAAGGCACCGCGAGCTACTGGGTCGGACGCGGCCGATACCCGGTCGTGCTCAAGACCGCCGCGGTCGGGCCGAACGCCAACGGCTGGGCGAGCGACATCGCAGGGCTCGACGCGGATCTCGTGGTGATCGACGCGCCGCCGCAGATCGGCGACGCCACGCGCGCTATCGTCGACATCGCCGACGTGATCCTGGTGCCCGCGCTCGCCTCCACCGCCGATATCATGGCGACGGGTAAAGCGCTGACGCTGATCCGGAAGGCCCGGGAGCGGCGGGCCGACAAGGGCCCGAAGGCACTGCTGGTGCCGAGCCGAGTCGATCGGCGCACCGCCGCCGGTAAGGAGATCGAGGCGGTGCTGCTCGAGTTCGGCGAGCCGGTGGCGCCCATGGTGCGGCAGAGGACCGCCTTCGTCGATTGCTTCACCGCGGGCCAGTGGATCGGCGCCTACGCCCGCAACAGCGACGCCCACGTCGATATCCAGACGCTTGCCGCCATCGTTCGGAGGATGCTCGGTCATGCCAAAACGTCGTAGTCTCGTCGGATCCGCCCGCGAAGCCATGGGAGAGACACCCAAGGCGCCGTCGGAGGTACCGCCGGTCAAGCGATCGCGGACGCCATCCAAGGTCAAGAGGACCGTGCAGCCGTCGCCCGCGCCCGCTGAACGACCGAGCGCGCCAGAGCACGACCGTACGACCGTCACGAGCCCGGCAACCGCTTATGAGGCGTTGATCGGCTTCGCGAGCGCGACCCTGCGACAGAACATCGAAACCGGCGCGCGGCTCGCACGGTGCAAATCGCCCATGGAGGCGTTGGCCGCGCAGACCGCGCATGCGGCGGCGCTGGCGCAGAACCTCTTTGCGGTCTCGATCAAGCTGATGCAAGCGAGCGTCGCGCCGGCGAGCTGGACCCCGATCAGGAGACCCGGCGCGCGCTAGTCGAGCACCCGGTCCAGGAGCCAGTTGGCGATGTCGCGGACCATCGGCTCGCGCACGGAGAGCCGGCCGGGGCTCGCGAAGGAGGACCGGAGCCCCGCCTGCTGGCGCTCGGAGATGGCATTGTCCTCGGGCAGCGACTTGTCCCAGCGCCGGTAGTAGAAACCGACCTTCTCTGCGAAATCCGCCCGCGCGACCGTTGCGCGCGGAAAGCAGGACCCGATTACGACCTTGGTCCGCGCCGGTCCCTGCGGGAACTGCTGCAGCCACCACATGCAGTCCTGCGTCAGCGCGAAGAAGGTGCTGGGGTAGAGCACGAGAAAGTACGTGCCCGCCGCGGGCTTGCCCTTCAAAGACGGAATCGGCGGAAGGGCATGGGCCAGATCCTCCGCCAGCACGGCAATGGTCTTCTCCGCCGCCATGTGAATGCCGCCCCAGGCGCCATGGCTTTTCTCCGGAACGGTGTGCTGCGCACCGATCGACTGCCGGTGGACGTAGGGCGTGTGATAGTCCTCCATGGCGTTCTCGAGGTAGATCTTCCAATTGCAGGCGAGGTCGTACTCGCGCCGACGCACGCAGACCATGTCGGAGAGGCGGTATGAATCGAGCGTCTCGGGCAGGTCGCCAAGATATTCGCGCAGCCCGACGGAGCCCGTGCCGAGATTGATGAATACGAAACCATCCCAGGTCTTGAGCCGGATCGGGTGCAGGCCGTAGGCCCGCTTGTCGAAGCCGTGGGTCTCCTCCATGCCTGCGGCGCCGATGAGCTTGCCATCGAGGCCATAGGCCCAGCCGTGATAGGGGCAGATGATGCCCCGGCGATTGCCGGTACTGTCGAGGAGTCGCGTGCCCCGATGCCGGCACGAGTTCGCAAACGCGCGGAGCGTTCCGGCGCGATCCCGGACGATGAGCACGGGCTCGCCCACGAGATCATAGGCGGCGTAGTCGCCGGCCTTCGGCAGCTCGTCCTCCCGCCCGATGAAATTCCACGATCTCTTGAACACGCGCTCGACCTCGCGGTCGTAGAATTGCTGCGACGTGTAGCACCAGGGCGGCAGCGTCTCGGCCTCCAGTACCGGCAGGCGCGCCTTCGCATAGTGAGCGGGATCGAAGAGGTGCTCGGGCATCGGCATCGCGTGCGCTCCTAGTATTGCAGGCGCGGGTCCACCCGGTTGAGCAAGGGCTTGCCCGCGATGAACCGCTCCATGTTGCGGAAGACGAGATCGAGCGTGCGCGGCGTGTACTGCTCGCGGTCGTCCGACGAGCAATGCGGCGTGATGATGAGATTGGGTAGCTTCCAGAGCGGCGAGGAGCGGGGCAGCGGCTCGGGGTCGAACACGTCGAGGATGGCGCTGAGCTTGCCGGCCCTCAGCCGCTTCGCGAGCGCCTCGTAATCGACGAGATCGGCGCGGCTGTAGTTGATGAGCCCGGCGCCCGGCTTCATCAGGTCGAGCTCGCGCGCCCCAATCATGTGCCGAGTCTCCGCGGTCAAGGGCGCCGCGACCAGCACAAAATCCGCCCGCGGCAGCAGCTTGTGCAGCGCCGCCGGCCGATGCATCTCGTCGACGTGCGCGTGCTTCTTGCCGGAGCGCCGGATACCGAGCACGCGGAGGCCGAACCGCTTCGCCCAGCCTGCCGCGCCACCGCCGACGTGACCGACGCCGAGGATCAGCACGGTCTTGCCGGCGATCCCCGTGTTGAAGGGCTGCTCCCACTTCGCCTTCCGCTGGTTCGTCACCGTGATCGGCAGATTGTTGTTGAGCATCAGGAGCGCCATCGCGGTGTATTCATCCGCCTTCTGCCCGTGGACGCCCCGGCTGTTGGTGAGCACGGCGCCTCGCGGCAGCCAATCGAGCGGCATCAGGTGGCTGACGCCGGCGCCATGCGCGTGGACCCAGCGCAGCCGCGGCGCACGCTCCGCGAGGTTCTCGCGGTCGAACCGCCAGGCGAAGAGCACGTCCGTCGTCGCAAGCTGCCGCTCGAGGATGTCGCCGTCGTATCCAATCGTGATCCTGAGTCTGCCCGTGAGCTTCGCATGCCGCCGCAACGCCTCCCTCACCCGTTTCGGCGTCGCCTCGAACACCGGCCCAAGGCCGGTCGAATTCTCGATGTGGAGGTGAACCCTCCTCGCCGCCCCATGATCTACGCTTCCCCGTGCCACATCGATCTCCCCGGCGCGCGCGTTCAAAGGCTGCTATCGTGTGGCTCGATCGGTGGAATGACAAGCGTGGCGAGAGCTCGGCTCACGAGCCGCAACACGGGAGACCCTCATGCGCCTCGGCCTCTTCATGATGCCCATCCACAGCCCCGCGCGCGGCTACCTCGAGGTGTTCCGGGAGGATCAGGAGTCGATCCTGCACGCCGAGGCGCTCGGCTACGACGAGGCCTGGGTCGGCGAGCACTATGCCTGCAAGACCGAGCCGATCCCGGACCCGCTCCAGTTCATGGCAACGCTGATCCCCGTCACCAGGCGGATCAAGTTCGGCACCGCCGTGCTCAATCTGCCGCAGCACCATCCGGCCACGGTTGCGGGCAACGCCGCGCAGTTCGATCATCTGAGCGAAGGCCGCTTCATCATGGGCGTCGGGCCCGGCGGGCTCGGCTCGGATTTCGAGCTGTTCCAGACCTTCGACAAGAACCGCGCCGAGATGATGGCGGAATCCGTCGACATGATTCACAAGATCTGGGCGTCCGACCCGCCCTATCGCCTCCACGGCAAATACTGGGACATCGTGGTGGACCAGCAGATGCAGGCGCACCTCGGCATCGGCCCGATGCTGAAGCCCTTTCAGAAACCCTATCCGCCGCTCGCGATGTCCGTGATGAGCCCGCGGTCGGGCACGGCGCGCTACGCCGGCGAGCGCGGCTGGGGCATGATCTCCGCGAACTTCACGCCGGTCGAGAACGTGAAGACTCATTGGGAGGTCTATTGCGAAGGCGCGGCCGCCGCCGGCCGCAAGCCCGATCGGGGCAACTGGCGGGTCGCCCGCTCGATCGTGGTGACCGAGAGCGACGCGGAGGCGCGCGACTTTCTCGCCAACGAGAATTGCAGCCCGGCCTGGTACTACAAGTACCTGCGCGACAACCTCGCGACCTACAAGCTGCTCCGGATCTTCAAGCCGGCGGACGATATGCCGGACGCCGATCTCACCTGGCAGAAATGCCTCGATCTCATGGTGATCTCCGGCAGTCCGAAGGGCGTGCTCGACCAGCTTGTGGCGCTGATGGACCGGCTCGGCTATTTCGGCACGCTGCTGGTGACGCAAAAGGACTGGGACGACCCGGCGCTGCACAAGAGGTCGATGCGGCTCTTGGCCGAGCAGGTGATGCCGAAGCTCTCGGCCTACGCGGAGAGCCGGCAGGCGGCGGAGTAGACGCGTAGTCATTTCAGATCGCACGAGCGCCCTGCGTCCTTCGGCTCGCGACGCTCCGCATCGCGGCTCAGGATGAGGTGCATTCATTGTGGCAGAAAGAAAATCTCCTCATCCTGAGCCACGTCCCGAAGGGACCTGAGTCGAAGGACGCACGGAGTCGATACGACGCACTCTAGAAGAGGCCGAGGGCGCTCGGTAAGGCCGCCCGCATGAGAAAGAGCGCGCTGCCGATCAGCGCGCCGACCAGCGTGCCGTTGATCCGGACGTACTGCAGGTCCCGGCCGACCTGGAGCTCGATCACCTCGGCGACCTTGCGCCCGTCCCAACCCGCCACCACGCCCGCGATGTAGTCGGCGATCTGGGCCCGCCAGGGCGTGATGTAGCCCACGATCACCCCCTCGACCGCGGCGTTGAGCAGCCGCTGGAGCTCCGGCGTCTCGCGGACGAGCCGACCGATCGTGCGGGCGATCTCGCCGGCGATCTTGCCCATGCGGGGATGTGCCGAGCGCGCGTCCTCGTCGAGCTCGCGCTTGATCTCGTCCCAGATGGTCGCGAGCGTGTGCAGGAGCGCCGGATGGGTGACGATGGCTCCCTGGGCGCGCTCGATCAGGGCGGCATAATCGGGCGACGCCCGAAGCTCTCCGAGCCGCGCCCGCGCCCAGGCGTCGACCCGAAGCCTCTCCCCGCTCCCGGGCGTGCGCACCGTCCGCAGCCACTTCTCGACGCCTTCGACGATGCCCTCGCCGATCTTGCGGTCGAAATAGCTCGGGAAGAATCGCCCGGTGCGCTCGCCGACCTTCTCCGCAATGACCCCGCTGAGCGCCTCAAGCGATGGCTCGACGACGTCAATGAGCGCATCCGCCAGCTCCATATGCTTGCCATCCCGGACCAGCGCCTCGATCACGGCGTCCATGGTGGCGGCGAGATCGAGCCGCCGCAGGCCGTCCTGGGCCACGTCTCTGAGGAAGGAGCGGATGGCGGCGTCGTCCGTGGACCTCAGGACGATGGGCACCACGGCGGTGACGCGCTCAGCGATGAAGTGGGCAGCAGTGTCGCCCGCCAGCAGCTCACCCAGTTGCAGCGCGCGGTTCTCCGCCCGAAGGCGCTCGATCAATACCGGCGGATCGAGAAACTGGTCGCGGACAAATGAGGCGATCGACCGGCCGATCTCGTCCTTGCGGGCGGGGATCAGCGCGGTATGGGGGATCGGCAGGCCGAGAGGCCGGCGGAACAGCGCGGTGACCGCGAACCAGTCCGCGAGCCCGCCCACGATCGCCGCCTCCGCGGCGGCATTGATCAACCGGATCGCAAAGGGCGGGTCGGGGAGCAACGCCGTCCCGATGGCGACGGCGACGGCCACCAGGAGCAAGCCCGTCGCCAGCCGCTTGTTCCTCCGCAGCACCACCCGCTTGGCCTCGGCATCGACGATGGCAGGCGCCTGTACCATTTTGGCAAAACTCCCGATTGCGCCCGACCCTGGAAGGATCGCGGTCCCGACGCCATATAGGCAGAACAGCCGACAATAGGAACTCCGAGAGCATGCCACCCCGTGATCCCACCGTCTGGATGTGGGCCGAAGCGCAGCGGATGCTGGAGCGCGCCGAGCGCCTGCATCAGCGCTTCTTCGAGCCGGTCTCGGCCGGACGCCAGCCCACGTGGGAGCCGCCCGTCGATATCTTCGAGGTTCCGGGCGGCCTGCTGATCGAGATCGCACTGCCGGGCGTTGACCCCGAACGGCTCGAGATCGCTTACGAGGGCGGCGTCCTTACTGTCGCCGGCGAGCGGCCCCTGCCCTGCGCCGCGGAGCCCGCGGTGATCCACCGCTTGGAGATCCCTTACGGCCGCTTCGAGCGCCAGCTCGCGCTGACCGGCGGCCGGTACGAGCTCACAACCTATCAACTGAAGCATGGCTGCCTTGCGCTTTCGTTGCGCAGGGTCGACTGACGAGAGCCCAGCGATGACTGACATCGGTCCGAATTTCCGCGAAGGTCCCGGGCGCACATCTGCACCGTCCGGGGAGTCCTCCACCGCCACGGGCGCTGGCAGCGAGGCGCCAAGGCTGCCTGCCGACGCCATGGTGATCGTGCCCGTGCGGAACACCGTGCTGTTTCCCACCGTGGTGATGCCGCTGGCGGTCGGCCGCCCGCGCTCGATCGCCGCCGTGCAACATGCCGTGCGTGCCCAGGCCCCGATCGGGGTCCTGCTCCAGCGCGACCCGGAGACCGCCGATCCCGGTTCCGCCGACCTCCACGAGGTCGGCACCATCGGCACGATCCTCCGCTACGTCACCGCGCAGGACGGCGGTCATCACCTGATCTGCCGCGGCGAACAGCGGTTCCGGATCATCGAGTTCCTGGAGGGCTATCCCTTCCTGGCGGCGCGCGTCGAGCGCGTCGCGGAACCCGAGACCACCGGCGCCGAGGTCGAGGCGCGCCTCATGCAGCTCAAGGAGCGCGCGATCGAGGCGCTGAAGCTGATCCCGAACGCGCCCGATGAGCTCAAGAACACCGTGCAGGCGATCGACTCGCCCTCGGTGCTCGCCGACATCGTCGCCAGCTTCCTCGACCTCAAGGTCGAGGAGAAGCAGCAGATCCTCGAGACCGTCGATCCGAAGTCGCGGCTCGACCGCGTGCTGTGGTTCCTGGCCTATCGCCTCGAGGTGCTGCGCCTCTCGCACGACATCGGTCAGCGCACCCGCGAGTCGATCGAGGGCCGTCAGCGCGAGCACCTCTTGCGCGAGCAGCTCATGACGATTCAGAAGGAGCTCGGCGAGACCGAGGACGAGAGCGCCGAGGCCGCGAAGCTCGCGGAGGCGATCGCCAAGGCGAAGATGCCCGAGGAGGTCGAGAAGCACGCGAAGAAGGAGCTCGCGCGGCTCCGGCGGATGTCGGACGCGTCCGGCGAATCCTCGATGCTCCGGACCTATCTGGAATGGCTGACCGAGCTGCCGTGGAGCGCCGAGAGCGGCAAGACCATCGACATCGCGGAGGCGCGCAAGGTGCTGGAGGCCGACCACTACGGCCTCGATAAGATCAAGCGGCGCATCCTCGAATACCTCGCCGTGCGCAAGCTCAACCCGACCGGCAAGGCGCCGATCCTGTGCTTCGTGGGCCCGCCAGGCGTCGGCAAGACCTCGCTGGGCCAGAGCATCGCCCGCGCCATGGGCCGCGAGTTCGTGCGCGTGAGCCTCGGCGGAATCCACGACGAGGCGGAGATCCGCGGCCACCGGCGCACCTATATCGGCGCACTGCCCGGCAACATCATCCAGGGGATCCGCAAGGCGGGCACCCGCGACTGCGTCATGATGCTGGACGAGATCGACAAGCTCGGCCGCGGCATCCAGGGAGACCCGTCCTCCGCGCTCCTTGAGGTACTGGACCCCGCGCAGAACTCGACCTTCCGCGACAACTACCTCGGTGTGACGTTCGACCTGAGCAAGGTCGTGTTCATCACCACCGCCAACATGCTCGACACGATCCCGGGGCCGCTGCTCGACCGCATGGAGGTGATGCAGCTCGCGGGCTACACCATCGCGGAGAAGCTGCAGATCGCCGAGCGCTACCTGGTGTCGCGCCAACGCGAGGCGAACGGCCTCACCGCCGAGCAGTGCACCATCACCGAGGCGGCGCTCCGCACTATCGTCAAGGACTACACGCGCGAGGCGGGTGTGCGGAACCTCGAGCGCGAGATAGGCTCCGCGCTGCGCAATGTCGCCGTACGGATCGCCGACGGCTCGATCGAGCACGCTACCATCGACGCCGCGGATGTCGCGGCGATCCTGGGACCGCGCCGGTTCGAGGCGGAGATGGCATTGCGGACGAGCGTCCCCGGCGTCGCCACGGGCCTCGCCTGGACGCCGGTGGGCGGCGACATCCTCTTCATCGAGGCGACGCGCACGCCGGGGACCGGCAAGCTGATCCTCACGGGCCAGCTCGGCGACGTCATGAAGGAGAGCGCGCAGGCGGCCTTGAGCCTCGCCAAGTCGAAGTATCGCGAGCTCGGCATCGATGCGAAGCTGTTCGAGGTGAGCGACATCCACGTGCACGTGCCCGCGGGCGCGGTGCCGAAGGACGGCCCCAGCGCCGGCGTCGCCATGTTCACGGCGCTCGCCTCCCTGCTGACTGGGCGGCCGGTGCGGAGCGACCTCGCCATGACCGGCGAGATCAGCCTGCGCGGGCTTGTTCTGCCCGTGGGAGGCATCAAGGAGAAGGTGCTGGCGGCGATGCTCGCGGGCATCAAGACCGTCATGCTGCCGGCGCGCAACCGCAAGGACTGGGACGACATCCCCGAGGAAGCGCGCCAGGCGCTCGAGTTCGTCTGGCTCGAAACCGTGGACCAGGCCTTGGGAACCGCGCTCCAGCCAAACGAATTCGAGTTTCTGCCGGGCCTCTTCCGGGATGTCGTCGAAGTCGCGTCGGTTGCGGGCCGGGAGCATGACGCGGCCGATTCCGGCGCCCGCGGCGGCGACCACCTTCTCCTTGATCCCGCCGACCGGCAGCACCAGGCCGCGCAGGCTGATCTCGCCGGTCATGGCGGTGTCCGCCCGCACCGTCCGGCCCGTCAGCAGCGAGACCAGGGCCATGAACATGGCGACGCCGGCGCTGGGGCCGTCCTTGGGCGTGGCGCCGGCCGGCACGTGGATGTGGATGTCGCTCTTCTCGAACAGGCCGGGGTCGACGCCCAGCGGCACGGCCTGGCTC
>DATFRA010000140.1:0-2370 GCA_035263705.1 Allostellaceae bacterium | reverse complement strand
CACCATCGCGGCGCTCGCGGCGCTGCGCGGCGAGTTCAAGCTGGACCTCCTGAAGAGCCTGCACAAGGTCGCCGGGCTGGATGAGCGCGTCGAGCACACGCTCGAGCTCGTCAACCTCGGCGCGCGCCGCGATACGCCGGTCGCCGAGCTCGCGTATGGCGAGAAGCGCAGGCTGGAGATCGGCCTTGCGCTCGCCTCCTCGCCCAGTCTCCTCCTGCTGGATGAACCGCTCGCCGGCATGAGCGTCACCGACGTGTGCCAGCTGGGGCTGACGAAGAGCTATCAGGTCAACCAGCTGTTCTCCCGCCTCACGGTGCGCGACAACCTCACCATTGCGGCACTGGCGGCGTTGCGCGGAAAATTCCGGCTCGACATGTTCCGCAGCCTCACCGGCATTCCGGGACTCTCTCAGCAGGTCGACCACACGCTCGAGCTCGTCGACCTTGCGGCGCGCCCCGACACGCCGGTCGCCGAGCTCGCCTATGGCGAGAAGCGGCGGCTGGAGATCGGCCTTGCGCTCGCCTCCTCGCCGAGCCTCCTGCTGCTCGACGAGCCGCTCGCCGGCATGAGCCCGCGCGAGCGGGCCGAGACCGTCCGGCTGCTCAAGTCGATCGGCCGCGGCCGCACCATGGTCATCATCGACCATGACATGGACTCCCTGTTCGAGCTGGTCGAACGCGTCACGGTGCTGCAGGAAGGGCGGGTGCTGGTGGAGGGCACGCCCACGGAGATCAAGAACGACGCCAAGGTCCAGGACGCCTATCTGGGCGGAGTACGCGCCGCATGAGCTTGCTCGAGGTCAACGGGCTCAATGCCTATTACGGGGATTCGCACGTCCTGTTCGACGTCGCGCTGCGCGTCGAGAAGGCCGAGGTGGTGGCGCTGCTCGGCCGCAACGGCGCCGGCAAGAGCACGACTCTCAAGAGTCTCATGGGCATCGTCACGCCGCGCGCCGGCTCGATCCTGTTCGACGGCGTGGACATCGCGGGCCGCAAGAGCCACGCGATCGCGCACGCCGGCATGCAGCTCGTGCCGGAGGAGCGCCGCATCTTCGGCAGCCTGAACGTCGAGGAGAACCTCGTGCTCGCCGGCCTCACGGCGCCCAAGCGCTGGCCGCTCGATCGCGTCTACGCGCTCTTTCCGCGCCTGCGCGAGCGGCGCACGAGCCGCGGCACCGATCTGTCCGGCGGCGAGCAGCAGATGCTGGCGATCGCGCGCGGCCTCATTCGCGACCCGAAGATCCTTCTGCTCGACGAGCCGTTCGAGGGGCTGGCGCCAATCATCGTGCGCGACCTGCTCGACACCTGCCGCGCGCTGGCCGCGGACGGCCAAACCATCCTGGTGGTGGAGCAGAACATCTCCGCCGCCATGAGTCTCGCCGACCGCGTCTACATCATCAACAACGGCCACATGGTCGAGGAGCTGACCGCGCAGGCGGTGCGCGAAAAACCCGAGGTGCTGCACCGGCACCTCGGGGTCTAAGTGCACCGACGCCTCGCCTGCGCGGGCCTTGCGCCATCGCGCGGCGTGCGAAGTGCGCCGAAGCAATCTCCGGCACGCCTGCGTGCAAGTCGAAGAGAGATTGCTTCGCTTCGCTCGCCATGACTATCCTCGTCGCATGACGCAAGCGACCGGCAATCGCCCCATCGGTTTCGATTCCGCCGCCCGCGGGCCGCTTGACGGCGTGCGCGTGCTCGATCTCTCGCGCCTCGTCGCCGGCAACATGCTGTCGCTTCAGCTTGCGGATTTCGGCGCCGACGTGATCAAGATCGAGCCGCCGGGCGGCGACCCGCTGCGCGACTGGCGCGACGCTGGTGAGGCGCTGCACTGGAAGACCTATGCGCGCAACAAGCGTTCGCTGGTGCTCAATCTCCGTCACGTTTCGGCGAAGGACGCGCTGCTCCGGCTCGCCGCCGCCGCCGACGTCTTCATCGAGAGCTTCCGTCCCGGCACGCTCGAGGAGATGGGCCTCGGGCCGGACGCCCTGCTCGGAAAAAGTCCCGACCTTGTCGTCGTGCGGGTATCGGGGTTCGGCCAGACCGGGCCGTACGCGCCGCTGCCGGGCTTTGGTACGCTGGTCGAGGCGATGAGCGGGTTTGCGGCGCGCACCGGCTTTCCCGACCGCGAGCCGGTGCTGCCGCCGCTCGCGCTCGCCGACATGGTGGCGGGCCTCTATGGGGCCTTCGCGACCCTGACCGCGCTGCGCGCGCGTGATCACAGCCGCGCGGAGGGCCGGCCCGGCGGGCAGGTGATCGATCTCACCTTGCTCGAATCGATGTTCTCGGTGCTCGGGCCGGAGGCCGCGATCTTTCGCGCGACCGGCGCCGTCAAGGAGCGTACCGGCTCGGGCTCGCACACGTCGGCGCCGCG
>DATFRA010000139.1:0-16488 GCA_035263705.1 Allostellaceae bacterium | reverse complement strand
CGACGCGGGCCTAGCGGCCCTTGCTCAGGATGAGGGCTATTTGTCGCTGCACAAAAGAAATGAGCTGATCCTGAGCAAGCGAGCACAGCGAGCGCGTCGAAGGACGCACTACGCTTTCCGCGCGAGCGCGCTCAAGGTGGTAAAGGCGGAGATGTGCTCGAGACTGGTGCGGACTTCGACGAGGCTCGGGCCGTCGGCGGAGAGCGCGCCGTCGAGGGCGGCATCGATATCGGCGTTCCGGTCGATGCGGAAGGACTTGGCCCCGAAGGCCTCGCCGAGCCGGGCGAAATCGGGGTTATTGAGCTCGGTCGCGATGGTGCGGCCGGGGAAGAATTTCTCCTGGTGCAGGCGGATCGTGCCGTAGGAGCCGTTGTTGGCGACGATCACCGTCACCGGAAGCCGGTACTGAATCGCGGTCGCGAGCTCGTTGCCGGTCATCAGGAAGCCGCCGTCGCCGACCAGCGTGATGACGCGCCGGCCGAGCCGCCGCGCCGCCGCCACCGCACCGGGGACGCCGAATCCCATGGCGCCCGAGACCGGCCCCAAGAGCCGGTGGGACGGCTTGAACGGGAAATACCGCCCGAGCCAGCCGGAGAAATTCCCGGCATCGTTCACGAACACGGCGTCGTCACCGAGCCGCTTGTGCAAGCCCGCGATCACCGCCCCGAACACCACGCCGTCCGGCGCCTCCTTGGGCTCCCAGCGCGCCATCTCCGTGGGGACGCGATGGAGCCGCTCGGCCCAGGCCGCGAAACGCGCCGGCCTCGCGAATGCACGTTCCGCGAAGGCCCGCAGGAAAGCCGCCGGCTCCGCCAGCACCGCGAGGTCGGTCGCGAACACCGCGCCCAGCACCGCCGGATCGTCGTAGACGTGAACGAGCCGCTGCTTCGGCCGCGGCGCCGTCGGGAAGACGTAGCCTTGCGTGGTGACGTCGCCGAGCCGCGTGCCGACCGCAAGCACGAGATCGCTCTCCTGATAGAGCGCCACCAGGTCCTTCGGCAGCATGTAACCGAGATGGCCCGCATAGAGCGGGTGAGCGTTATCGACCAAGTCTTGCTGGCGGAAGCTCAGCAGCACCGGCACGCCGGCGGCGTCCGCCGCGCGATGCAGGATCGCGCGCCCCTCCGGCGAGCCCAGCCGCGAGCCGGCGATCAGGATCGGCCGCTCCGCCTTCTCGACGAGAGCGGCGGCCTCGGCAACGCTTTTCGGCGAGGGCTCCGCCACGAGCCGCGGCTGGGGCCCCTGCACCGCCCCCGTCACCTCCTCGAGCAGCATGTCCTCCGGCAGGACGACGATCGAGGGACCCGGCGCGCCGGTGGTCGCCGCGTGGAAGGCACGCGTGATCGTCTCCGAGAGCCGCGCGGGGTCGTGCACCTCCGCCACGAATTTTGCCATGTCGCCGAAGGTTCGGTTGTAATCGAGCTCCTGGAAGGCGCGCTTGCCGCGGTCCTTGCGCTCGACCTGGCCCACGAACAGCACCAGCGGCGTCGCGTCCTGCTGTGCCGTGTGGACGGCGATCGAGGCGTTGGTGGCGCCGGGGCCTCGGCTCACCATGGCGATGCCCGGGCGTCCTGTCAGCTTCGCGTCGGTGACGGCCATGAATCCCGCGCCGCTCTCGTGCCGGCAGGTCACGACGTCGATCCGCCGCTCGTCGTAGAGCGCGTCCAGCACCGCGAGATAGCTCTCGCCGGGCACACAGAACACGCGATCGACGCCGTGCGCGACGAGCTCCGCCACCAGAAGCTGCGCGGCGGTGCGGACATTGGTGCGGCTATCGGGCACGGGTGCTGAACCTTATTCGGAAGGAGGGGACGGAGCGAAGGGGAGAGCGCTACTCCGCGGCCGCCGCGCGGACGGGGGTCTTGAAGGCGGCGAGGAGTTCCGTCTCGCGGGCCTTGGCGCGGGCGAGGCTCTTCAGCTTGACGTGGCCGTAGCCGCGGATCTGCATCGGCAGCTTCGCGATTTCGAGCGCGAGCGCGTGGTTGTCGGGCGTCAGGCTCGCGCCGAGCTCGTGCACCAGCGCCTCGTATTCCCCGATGAGCCGCCGCTCGGTCTTGCGCTCGGCCATGTGGCCGAAGGGATCGAAGACAGTGCCGCGCAGTCCCTTGAGCTTCGCCAGCAGCTTGAACGCTGGCATGACCCAGGAGCCGTAGGCCCGTTTCTTCATCTCGCCGGTCGAGGGGTCGCGCGGCGCCCAGAGGGGCGGCGCCAGATTGAACTGCAGCTTGTAGTCGCCTTCGAACTGCGCGTTGAGTTTCTTCAGGAATTCACCGTCGCTGTAGAGCCGCGCTACCTCGTACTCGTCCTTGTAGGCCATGAGCTTGAAGAGCGACTTCGCGACCGCCTCCGCGAGGCCGCGGCGTCCCCTGGCGCGTGTCTTCTCCGCTGCCGCGACGTCGCGCACAAGCTCGGCGTAGCGCTGGGCGTAGGCGGCGTTCTGGTAGTCCGTAAGGAAGGCGACGCGCCGACGCACGATTTCCTCGAGCGTCTCCGAGGGCTTCGGAGGGTCCGCCAGCATGGTGGGCTTCGCCGCCGCCTCGACGCGCCGCAAATCGTGCGCGGCAAGCCGGCCCCACGCGAAGGCGCGCTTGTTCATCTCGACCGAGACGGCGTTGAGCTCGATCGCGCGCTCGATCGCCGCGCGCGAGAGCGGCACCAGCCCCTGCTGCCAGGCGTAACCCAGCATGAAGAGGTTGCTGGCGATGGCGTCGCCCATGAGCGCGGTGGCAAGCCCGCTGCCGTCCACGAACTCGATCCCGCGCTCGCCCGTGGCGTTGCGGAGCGCGCGGTGCATCTGGGCTTCCTCGAAATCCACATCGCCGTTCATGACGAACGCGGCGGTGGGGGCCAAGTAGCTGTTCACCACCGCGCGCGTGACGCCGGCCTCGATCCGCGTCAGCGCCTCGGGGCTCGCTGCCACCACCATGTCGCAGCCCAGCACCAGGCGAGCGCCGCCCGCCGCGATCCGCACGGCGTGAATGTCCTCGGGCGCGGGCGCCAGCCGGATGTGGCTCATCACCGCGCCGTTCTTCTGCGCGAGGCCGGTGAAGTCCAGCACCGTGCAGCCGCGACCCTCGAGGTGCGCCGCCATGCCGAGGAGCTGGCCCACCGTGATGACGCCGGTGCCGCCGATTCCCGTGACGAGTATCCCGTAGGGCTCGCCGAGCGGGCGCAAGGTCGGCTCCGGAATCCCCGCGAAGGGCTCGCCCTCGATGCTCGCCGCGGTTCGCGCGGGCTTGCGCACCGCGCCGCCATGCACGGTTACGAAGCTGGGACAAAAACCCTTGAGGCAGGAGTAGTCCTTGTTGCAATTGCTCTGGTCGATCGCGCGCTTGCGGCCGAACTCGGTCTCGACCGGCTTCACCGAGATGCAATTCGATTGCTCCGAGCAATCGCCGCAGCCTTCGCAGACGAGCTCGTTGATGAAGACGCGCTTCGGTGGATCCGGGAACTGGCCGCGCTTGCGCCGGCGCCGTTTCTCGGCGGCGCAGGTCTGGTCGTAGATCAGCACGGTCAAGCCGGCCGTGTCGCGGAGCTCGCGCTGGATCGCGTCCAATTTGTCGCGGTGCCGGATCTCGACGCCCGCGGCGAAGCCCGCGCTCCTCGGGTATTTCTCGGGCTCGTCGGAGACCACCACGACCTTCTTGGCGCCCTCCGCCGCTACCTGCTGGCTGATCTGGGGCACGGTCATGCCGCCTTCGGCGGGCTGGCCGCCTGTCATGGCGACGGCGTCGTTGAACAGGATCTTGTAGGTGATGTTGACACCCGCCGCCGCCGCCGCGCGGATCGCGAGCAGCCCCGAATGCGTGTAGGTGCCGTCGCCCAGATTCTGGAACACGTGCTTCTCGCGCGTGAAGGGCGCCTGGCCGATCCAGTTGGCGCCCTCGCCGCCCATGTGAGTCCAGGTCGTGGTGCGGCGCGCCGGCATCCAGATCGCCATGGCGTGGCAGCCGATCCCGGCGCCCGCGCGGCTTCCTTCAGGGACTTTGGTCGAGGTGTTGTGCGGACAGCCGGAGCAGAAGAACGGCGTGCGCTGCGTCTTGGGCGCGGGCGCGTCGCCGATCCGCTGCAGCGTCTCGAGCCGCGCGATCCGCTGGTTGAGATGAGCACTCTCGCCGTCGAGCCGGCGCAAGCGCTCGACCAGCGCCCGCGCCACCATGGTGGGTGTGATCTCGCCCTCGCTCGGCAGCAGCACGCGGCCCTGCTCGTCGCGCTTTCCGACCACGCTCGGACGACGGGCGGCCTCGGTATGATAGAGGAGACGGAGGAGCTGATCCTCGATCAGCCCGCGCTTCTCCTCGACAACCAGCACGTCCCGGAGGCCATCGGCGAAGCGCCGTGCGCCCTCGGGCTCGAGCGGCCACGTCAGCCCCACCTTATATAAGCGAAGCCCCAGCCGCTGCGCCTCGCGCTCGCCGATCCCGAGATCGTCCAGCGCCTGGCGAAGGTCGAGATACGCTTTGCCGGTGCTGATGATGCCGAGGCGAGGGGCGGGGCTCTCCCAGACGATGCGGTCGATCGCATTGGCGCGCACGAACGCGGCGACCGCCTCCATCTTCGGCCCGTGGAGCCGCCGCTCCTGCTCCAGCGGCGGGTCGGGCCAGCGGATGTTCAGCCCACCCGGAGGCGGCGTGAAATCCTTGGGCATCACGATCGCGAGCCGGTGCGGATCGACCGACACGGAGGCCGAGCTCTCCACCGTCTCCGCCACCGCCTTGAAGCCGATCCAGCAGCCGGAATACCGCGAGAGCGCGAAGCCCAGCAGGCCGTAGTCGAGATACTCCTGCACCGTCGCCGGGTTCAGGATCGGCATCATCGCGGAGACGAAGTCCTGCTCGCTCTGATGCGCCAGCGTCGAGGACTGGCAGCCGTGGTCGTCGCCCGCGATCGCGAGCACGCCGCCATGGGGCGCCGTGCCGGCGGCGTTCGCGTGCTTCAGTGCGTCGATCGAGCGGTCGACGCCTGGTCCCTTGCCGTACCAGATGCCGAATACGCCATCGACCTGCGTGCCGGGGAAGAGTGCGGTCTGCTGGCTGCCCCAGACCGAGGTCGCCGCCAGGTCCTCGTTGACGCCGGGCTGGAAATAGATGTTGGCCCGCTCGAGGAAGCGCCGCGCCTGCCAGAGCGCATTGTCGTAGACGCCGAGCGGCGAGCCGCGATAGCCCGAGATGAACCCGCCGGTATTGAGCCCCGCGGCTTGGTCGCGTTGGCGTTGCATGAGCGGCAGCCGCACCAGCGCCTGGATGCCCGAGAGGTAGATCCGTCCCGCCTCCTGGACGTATTTGTCGTCGAGCGTGACCGCGGCAAGGGTCATGACGGCTCCTTCGAGGCCGAGATTAGGGAGATTCAGGAGCCAACACAATGCGAGGGCGTCACACGCGCCCCGCCGGCGCGACCGCCGAGCGGCGGCAGCTAAGCCGTGCTCAAGGGTGAACTCGGCCCGTGCAGGAGGTTTTGCTTAGGGCTTGGACTGCCCGTATTTCACGCCGACCTTCGGCGCCTTGATATCATCGGTGGCCTCTTGCCCCTGACCGCCGCCAGAGCCCGACCCCGCCGCTCCCGATCCACCCGCTGTGCCCTTGTTGCTTTTCGCGGGATGCTTGATCGCCTCGTGCTTGATCGGCACATACTTGATGGGGTCGTGCTTGATCTTCGGATGTTGGGTCGAGCCGGAGCTCGCTGCGGGCGCACTGCTCTGTGCGGGCGTCCCGCTCGCAGCGGGGGATGCCGGCGGCGTGGTCTGAGCCGCAGCGGCCACTGCGGCCGGCAACGCGCCAACGACGCCCAGAGCACAGAACACAGCGATGACGGCCTTCATGATGGACTCCTTGCTAAACGCGAGTCGATCCGTCCCATCAGGGGAGCGTGGGCTGGAGCCTAGGCTCGCGGTCGTTTAGAGAGCGTTAACCCCGATGCCCCGCGCCAACGCGGGTTGACGCCAAGCCCTCCGATGCCCGAATTTCCCCGGGCGAGCTCTGGAGGGACCGGCCCGCCTATGGCGGAACCCACAAATCACGCACAGCCGCGCGACGAGGCGCCACGCCTCTCGGCGCTGGTGGTGGCGCGGAACGAGGCGGGGCGGATCGCGCCCTGCCTCGAGCGCTTGGGATTCGCCGACGAGATCGTGGTGCTGCTGGACCGCTCGACCGACCGGACCGGCGAGATCGCGCGGGCGCGCGGCGCGCGCGTCGTCGAGGGCGCCTGGGGGATCGAGGCCGAGCGCCGCAACGCCGGTATCGACGCCTGCACGGGCGATTGGATCCTCGAGGTCGATGCCGACGAATGGGCGACGCCGGGGCTCGCCGCCGAGATCCGCGCGGCGATCGCGAGCGCACGGCCCGGCTATTTCATCGTGCCGATGGCGAATCACATCGGCAGCCATCTGGTACGCCACGGCTGGGGCGCCTATAACGGGGTCGCGGCAAAGCCGTCTCTCTTCGCCAAGGGCATGAAGCACTGGGGGCGGGGCCGCGTCCATCCGCAAATTGTGCTCGAGGGCGAGCGACGATTACTGCGTGAGCCGCTCCTGCACTTCGTCTATCGGGACATCCACGACATGCTGCAGCGCCTCGACCGCTATACCGATCTCGCCGCGCTCGACGCGGTGGAGGCGGGCAACGTGCCGGGCCTCGCGGCCTCGCTCCGGCGCATGGCGAGCCGGGCTTGGAAATCCTACGTCGCGCGCGGCGGATACAAGGAGGGCGCATATGGCGTGGCGCTGGCGCTCTATTCGGCGCTCTACCCGATCCTGGTTCACCTGAAGGCCGCGATCCCCGCGGAGACGCCACCCCGATGAGGCTCTTTCGCGGCGACGGCCCGCGCGCCATGCCGCTCTCCGAGCGGCTCTACCGGCGCTTCTTCCTAAAGTACCACACGCGCTACCTGATCATGGGCCTGCAGGCGCGCGCGCGCGAGCAGAGCCTCGACTACATCGAGGCCTATATGCGCGACGCGCTGATCTTCCGCGACCGCTGGGACCTGTTGCTGCACGCCGCGCGCGAGGCGCCGCAGCAGGGGTTAATGCTGGAATTCGGCGTCGCCGATGGCGCGAGCCTGCGCTATGTCGCGAGCCGCGTCGCCCGCTCCTTCCACGGCTTCGACAGCTTCGAGGGTCTGCCGGAGGATTGGTCGGGCACCTTCGAGCGCAAAGGCAAATTCACCCGGGGCGGCGCGCTGCCGGCGGTGCCCGCGAACGCGCGGATTTATTCCGGCTGGTTCGCCGACACGCTGCCGCGATTCCTCGGCGATCACCCGGGCGAGAGCGCTGCTTTCGTGCACGTCGATTGCGATATCTACGCATCGACCGCGACGGTGCTTCGGCACCTCTCCGATCGGCTCGATACCGGCGCGGTGCTCGTCTTCGACGAGTACTTCAATTACCCGGGCTGGCAGCGCCATGAGTGGCGCGCCTTCCAGGAATTCGTGCGCGACACGGGCATCTCTTATACCTACCTGGGGTTCGCGCAGAAGAACGGTCACGTCGCCGTGCGGCTCGGCGAGAGGAGTGCCGACGCGAGCCGCCTCGCCGCGGAGAAGCTCGCGCGCATGCAGAAGGGAGAGACATGATGAGCGACCTCGACCGCGTCATCTCGGACCTCGTGGTGGCGAACCGCATTCTCGCGCGCGAGGGCGTGGTCGACGCCTTCGGTCACGTCAGCGTCCGCCATCCCGACCGGCCCAATCGCTACATCATGTCGCGCTCGCGCGCACCGGAGCTGGTGACCGCCGACGATCTCATGGTGTTCGAGCTCGACGGCACGCCGGTCGACGCCAAGGGCCGCCAGCCCTATGCCGAGCGCGCGATCCATTCCGGCCTCTACGAGGCGCGGCCCGACGTGATGAGCGTGATCCACAACCATTCCTACGACGTGATCCCCTTCAGCGTCACCCGCGCGCAGCTCCGACCCATGATCCACGTCGCCGCCCCCATGGGCGCGACGGTCCCGGTCTGGGACATCCGCGACAAGTTCGGCGAGGGCGACATGCTGGTGGTGACGCCGGAGCAGGGCCGCGATCTCGCGCAGGCGGTGGGGCGGGGGTCGGTGGCGCTCATGCGCGGCCACGGCTGCGTGGTCGCGAGCGCGACCATCAAGCTCGCGGTCACGACCGCGATCTACACCCAAGTGAACGCGCGGCTCCAGATCGAGGCGCAGCGGCTCGGCGAGCCCAAATTCCTGACCCAGGGCGAGATCGACGCCATGACGAAGCGCCAGCAGACGCCGGTCGCGGTCGATCGCGCTTGGGAATACTGGCGCGCGCGCGCGGGGGCGAGCGACCTCTGACGACACAGCTCCCGATCCGGCCGGCGGCGCCCGCGCGAGCGAGCCGGGCCACCGCGATTTTCTCCGGCTTCTTCTTCCTCTCGGGTTTCACCCAGACCATCCTGGTGACGGTGCTGCCGGTCGTGACGCTGAGCGTCATGCACGATGCCCAGGCCGTGAGCCTGGTCTACGTCGCCGTGGGACTTGCGGGGTTCCTGGGCCGGCTCGGCATTCCCGCGCTGACGCGGGTACTGGGCAGAGTTGGCGTCCTGATGCTGGGCGTGGGGGCGCTCTCGCTTTCGCTCCTCCTGCTCTGGACGGAGACGCGCGGCGGCGTTGTCATCGGCCTCATCTTCAACGTGTTCGCGATCGCCTGTTTCGAGGTGGTGCTGACGCTGCACGTGCTCGATTACATCCCGCGCCCCGCGCTCGGTCGGTTCGAGGCAGTGCGCATCTTCTATTCGGCGCTGCCCTGGACCCTTGGGCCGTGGCTCGGGGTTTATTTGCGCGAGAACGTGGCGCACTGGCTGCCGTATCTGATTTCCGTGAGCATGGCGTCGCTGCTCCTGGCGGCGTTCTGGAGCCTTGGCTTCTCGGGGGATCCGGCGACGCGCACGCCGCCGCGGCGCCATTCGCTGAGCCCCGCGCTCTACCTCGTCCGCTTCTTCTCACAGCCGCGCCTGCGGCTGGGCTGGGCGCTGGCGGTCGGCCGGTCGTCTTGGTGGGGCATGTTCCAGGTCTATGCACCGATCTATGCGATCCAGTCGGGGCTCGGCGCCGAGACCGGCGGTGCCATCGTCTCGATCGGCATCGGCTGGATCTGGCTGGTGCCGCTTTGGGGCTGGCTCGGGCGCCTCTACGGCCTGCGCCAGCTGTTGATCGTGGGCTATGGCTCGGCGGCGCTGATCACGATCGCGGCCGCTGCGCTCATGGGCGCGCCGGTGGTGGGTGCGGTCATGCTGCTGATTGCCGCCTTCTGCACCGAGATCATAGACGGTGCCGGAAACTCTCTTTATCTGCGGGCGGTGCATCCCTACGAGCGCAGCGAGATGACCGCCGTCTTCGTCAGCTACCGCGACTTCTCTCAATTCGCGCCGCCGGCGGTGTTCAGCGTCGTGCTCTCGGTATTCCAACTCCCCGCCGTCTTCGTCACCGGCGGCATCATGATGCTCGGTATGACCGCGCTCTGCCGTTATATCCCGAAGCGGTTCTAGTGGGAATCGCGGGAGGGCGCCGCCGGCGCCGCGATGTTCCGCAGGAGCGGGACCAGCGCGGTCGCGATGATGAAAGCGAGCATGATCGCGCGGAACGCGTCGGCGAATGCGAGCGTCGAGGCCTCGCGATAGGCGAGGTGCCAGAGCTGCTCGAGCGCTGCCGGCTGGCCGCCATGGGGGCTGCCGGGCATCGCGGCGTAGCGCCCGACGAGGCCGTGTAGGAACCTTTCCATGGGCTCGTTCGCGGGCGTCAGCCGCGCGGCGATGTGCTGGAAATGCAGATTGGTCTGATCGTTGATGACCGCGGCGCTGACCGCGATGCCGACCGCGCCGCCGAGGTTGCGCATCATGTTGAAGAGGCCGCTCGCGAACTTTAGCCGCTCCGGCGGCAGGCTGCCGAGACCGAGATTCACCACCGGCGCCACCGCGAAGACCTGCGGGAGCCCGCGCAGGATCTGCGGCAGCAGGAGCTGGTCCGAGCCCCAGTCGTGGGTGATGAAGCTGTAGCTCCACATCGCGGCGGCGAAGCTCGCGAGCCCGGCCGCCAAGAGCCAGCGCAGGTCGATCTTACGCGCGAGCAGGATGTAGATCGGCGTGCCGATCAGCGAGGCGGCGCCGGTCGAGAAGATCGCGATGCCGGTCTGCCAGGCGCTGAAGCCACGGACATAGCCGAGGAACAGCGGTGTCAGGTAGATGGTCGTGAAGATGCCGATGCCGGAGACGAAGGAAAGGAAGCAGCCGAGCGCGAAGTTCCGGTTGCCGAGCGCGCGCAGGTCGACGACCGGCTGGCTGTAGGTGAGGCTGCGGACCACGAAGAGCGTGCAGGCGATGGCGGAGATCCAGGCGCAGTCGCGGATGGTGGCGTCGCTGAACCAGTTCCAGCGCGTGCCTTCCTCCAGCACGTATTCGAGGGTGCCGAGCCCGATCGCCATCAGCGCGATCCCCGGATAGTCCGCGCCCCGCAAGAGCGAGAAATCGGGCTTGTCGATCCGCACCAGCATCGGCACCAGCACCATGATCGCGAGGCCCGGCAGGAGATTGATGTAGAAGAGCCAATGCCAGTTGAGCGTGTCGGTGATCCAGCCGCCGATCACGGGGCCGAGCGTCGGCGCGATCGACGCGATGGTGCCGATCACCGCCGCCGAATAGACCCGCCGCGTGCCCTGGAAGTAATGGAAGGACGAGGTGAAGACCGTCGGGATCATCGAGGCGCCGAGCAAGCCCTGGAGCGCGCGGAACAGGATCATGCTCTCGATGTTCCAGGCGAGGCCGCAGAGCAGGCTCGCGGCCGTGAAGCCCGCGGCGGAGATCGCGAACAGCCAGCGCGTCGAGAACACCCGCGTCAGCCAGCCCGAAAGCGGGATCATGATGATCTCGGCGATCAGATAGGCGGTCTGCACCCAGCTGATCTGGTCCTGCGCCGCGGAGAGCCCGCCGCCGATGTCCTGGAGCGAGGAGGCAACGATCTGGATGTCGAGCAGGGCGATGAACATGCCCGCGCACATCACCACGAAGGGCAGGATCGCGGGATGCTTCGGCGTGGCGGCGGTCATGGCGCCCGCCCCTCCTCGCGCGTGTCGACGCGCACCACGGTCGAGAGGCCCGGCCGCAGCATCGCGAGCTTGGGATCGCCGGGGTCCAGCGCGACGCGGACGGGCACGCGCTGCACGATCTTGGTGAAGTTGCCGGTGGCGTTCTCCGCCGGGATGACGCTGAAGATCGCGCCGGTGCCCGGGGCGAGGCTCACAACATGGGCCTGGAAGACGTGGCCCGGCAGGATATCCGCCGTCACCGTCGCGGACTGGCCGGGCGTCATGCGGGCGAGCTGATCCTCCTTGAAATTGGCATCGACCCAGAGGTCGTTGGCCGGCGCCACCGAGATCAGATAGGTGCCCTTCGTCGCATACGACCCTACCTGGGCCGCGCGGTTGCCGACATAACCGTCGATCGGCGAGCGGACCTCGCTGTAGCCGAGATCGAGCTGAGCCGTTTTGAGATCGGACCGCGCTTGCGCCACCGCCGCGTCCGCCTCGGCAATGTCGGCGTCGAGCACCTTGAGCTGTTGGCGGGCGGCCTCGAGCGCGGCGTGGGTGGCGACGACCCCGGCTTGAGATTCCTGTTGCAGCGCGGAGGTGCGCTCCTCGTTCTGGCGCGATCCGTAGCTGGTCTGCGCCAGGAGCCGGTAGCGAGCGGCGTCCTGCGTCGCGAAGCTCGCCTTTGCCTTCTTCGCGTCGAGATCGGCTTCCTGTTGCCGGATCGTGGATTGCTGCAGCGCATAGCGCGCGCGCAGGCTGTCCGCCGCCGCGCGTCGCGCTTGCAGCGACGCCTCAGCGTGCTCGAGCGCGGTCTGATAGTCGCGCCGGTCGAGCTGAATCAGAACTTCGCCCGCCTGGACGCGCTGGTTGTCCGTAACCAATACCTTGTCGATGAACGCGTCGATATGCGGCGCCAAGGGCGTGACGTTGCCGCCGACATAAGCGTCGTCGGTGCTCTCGATGAACCGGCCGACTCGCCACCAATCCTGCGCATAAAACGCGCCGGCGACCGCCAACGTGAGGAGAATTGCCGAGAGGGCGAGGCGGCGCAGGAGCGGCCGTAAGTCCTGCCTGGGAGGAGTCGAGACGGTGGCGCGATCGATCGTGATGCTGTCCATGGCGTCACCTCAGACTTAGGCGTATATGCACGTATAATAGGCGCATATGCCCCTACCGTCAATACCTTAGATATCACCGCTTTTACAACGAGTTAACTCGGCCGGCGGCCGTGATAGCGGCTCAGAACGGCTCCTTGAAGGGACGCAGATCGATCTCGTGAGTCCAGGCGGAGCGGCGCTGGCGATGCACGTGCCAATAGGCGTCGGCGATCGCATCGATACCGAGCAGGCCATCCGTGCCGCGCTTTTCGAGCAGGCCCGGCACCCGGCTCAGCAAGCGCTCGCCCGCGATGCCGCCGTCGATCACGACGTGCGCCACGTGGATCCCCTGTGGCCCGTACTCGCGCGCCATGCTCTGGGCGATCGCGCGGAGGCCGGCCTTGGCGGCCGCGAAATGTGCGAAGCCGGGGCGGCCGCGCAGGCTCGCGGAGGCGCCCGTGAATATCACGGTACCCCGCCCCAGCGGCACGAGCCGGCGCGCCGCCTCACGCCCGAACAGGAACCCGCCGAAGCAGCCAATGCGCCAGAATTCCTCGAAGGTCTCCGCCGTCGTTTCCCGAAAATCCAGTCGCTGGTTGTTGCCGGCGTTGTAGACGACGAGATCGGCGGGATCGAACCCGCTGCCGGGGGCCATGGCGCGATCGAACAGACGGAGGACATCGGCCTCGCGCGTCCCGTCCATGACGATGGGCTCGGCACTGCCGCCCGCCGATGCAATCGTTCGGGCCACTGGCTCGATCTTCTCGCGCGTCCGGCCCGAGACCAGCACGTGATATCCCTCGCTCCCGAAGCGCCGGCATAGCGCCGCACCGAGACCCTGCTCGGCGCCGACGCCGACCACGACTGCCGTTGGCTTGCCCATCATGGCGCCCCTTTGGTTGCAGTTTCCGCCGGTCGCCGCGGCACCAGGAGGGTGCCGACGTTCACCTGCACGGTCTCGCCGCGCTGATTGAGCGTGGTGGTGCGGACCTTGATCAGGCCCTGGTCCGGCCGCGATTTCGAGGAACGCACCTCCAGCACCTCGCTCTCGACGCGGAGCTCATCTCCGGGACGCACGGGCTTCGGCCAGCGGAACTCCTCGAAGCCCATGCCGATGATGCCGCCCCTGGGCTTGAGCTCGCCCTCGACCAGGAGCCGCATGGTGAGCGCGGCGGTGTGCCAGCCGCTCGCCGCCAGGCCCTGGAACACCGTGTCGCGCGCCGCCGCCTCATCGAGGTGGAAGGGCTGGGGATCGAATTGCGAGGCGAATGCCGTGATCTGCTCCCGCTCCACCGTGAGGCGGCCCGAAGCGAAGGTCTGGCCCGCCGCGTAGTCCTCGAGATATCGCCCGCCCATGCTTGGTCCCTCCGGCAAGCGCCCTATTGACATAAGCGCATATGCGCCCTTATAAGCGTGTGTACACGCATGTCAAGGGAACGACCGATGCCACCGGAGCTCTTTCCGAAAGCCGACGAGTGCAATTGCCTGGCCGTGCGCCAGGCCGCCCGTCACATCACGCAGTTCTACGATCAATTCCTGGCGCCGAGCGGGCTGCGCACGACCCAGTTCTCGATCCTCGCGAAGCTGAGACGACTCGGGCCCCTTACCATCAATGCACTCGCCGATGAGCTTGTCATGGACCGGACGACGCTCGGCCGCAATATCCTGCCGCTCGAGCGCGAGGGCCTGATCGACATCGTGCCGGGAAAGCGCGACCGCCGCAGCAAGGAGCTGCAGCTCAGCGACGGCGGCGCCGCGCGGCTGCGCTCGGCGGTCAAGGGCTGGGCGGAGGCGCAGGCCCAGTTCGAGACGGTGTTTGGCGCCAAGCGCACCAGGGAGCTGCGCGGGCTCTTGCACACCGTCGCCGCGACCGAACTCGACGCGGCCGAGCACGTGTCGAGCGCGGGCTAAGCGCTCAGCCTATCCCCGACCGCCCTCAGCCACGCCCGAAGCGCGGCTCCGGCAAACCCTGCGCCTCGGTCTCGAGCGCGAACAGGTTGCCGGCGAGCGGCTCCGCCGCGAGCTCGGCCTCGCTCATGCGCATGGTGCCGGCGGTGATGAAAAGCGTGTGCAGCGCCGGCCCGCCGAAGGTCACGCTGGTCGGCCGCCGCACCGGCACCGCGATCACCCGCGCCACCGCGCCATCGGGGTCATAGCGCACCACGCGCCCGCCTCTCCACTGCGCGACCCAGAGGAAACCCTCGGAATCGACCGTCATTCCGTCCGGCAGCCCGTGCTCCTCGGCGATGCGTACCAGCGTCCGGCGGTTCTTGATCGTGCCGCGCTCGAGATCGAAGTCGTAGGCGTAGATCTCGCGCGGCGCGCTGTCGATGAAGTACATGGTCCGGTTATCGGGGCTCCAACCCATGCCGTTCGAGAGCTGGAAGCCCTCGTCGAGCCGGTGCAGCGTGCCGTCGGGATCGTAGCGAAAGAGCGCGCCCACGCGCTTCACCCAGTCGCGCGCCTTGGAGCCTACCCAGAAACGGCCGGCGCGGTCGCAGGCGCCGTCGTTGAGGTTGTCCTCGATGCCGGCGATCGGCTGCGCCACGCGCTCGACTGCACCCGTCTTGAGATCGTAGGGGCCCAGACTCGCCTCGAAAGCGCAGAAGAGGCGGTGGCTTTGCGTGAGCGCGATCGCGTGCACCGGCTCCGGCGTCGTGAGCGCTCGGTTGCGGCCAGTTGCGGGATCGAACCGGTTGATGCTGGGTTTGCGCCCGTCGATCCAGTAGAGCGCGCCCTCGTGGCCGTCCCAGATCGGGCTCTCACCCAGCCCCGCGCGGATCGCCAGCACGGAGCGCGGCGCCGTCATGCTCGCCCGCTCAACGTGCGCCGCACGGCGTCCCGCCAGCCCGCATAGAGCGACTCCCGCTCATCGGCGGAGAGCGCCGGCTCGAAGGCGCGGTCGAGCGCCCACTGGGCCGCGATCGCCTCGAGCGAGGGATAGAGCCCGGCGGCGAGGCCCGCGAGCGCCGCCGCGCCCTGCACGGTGGTCTCGATGTACCGGGGCCGCTCGACCTTCAGGCCCAGAATATTGGCGAGGCGCTGCATCAGCCAGTCGTTCGCGACCATGCCGCCGTCGACGCGCAGGCTCTTCGGATCGGCGCCGTCGGCGCGCATGGCCTCGAGGAGATCGCGGGTCTGGAAGCAGGCGGCATCGAGCGCCGCGCGCGCCACCTCCGCGCGGCCGACGTCGCGGGTCAGGCCGAAGAGCGCGCCCCGGGCCTCGGCATCCCAATAAGGCGCGCCCAAGCCCGTGAAGGCCGGCACCAGATAGACGCGCCGCGCGGGATCGGCGGATTTCGCGAGCGCCTCGCTCTCCTTCGCGTCCTTGATCAGGCCGAGACCGTCGCGCAGCCATTGCACTGCCGCGCCCGCGATGAAGATAGCACCCTCGACCGCATAGGTGACGCGGCCGCCCAGGCGATAGGCGAGCGTGGTGAGGAGCCGGTGCTTCGAGGCCAGGGCTTGGTCACCCGTATTCAGCACCGCGAAGCAGCCGGTGCCGTAGGTCGACTTGATCATGCCGGGCGCGAAACAGGCCTGACCCACCGTCGCTGCCTGCTGATCGCCGGCCATGCCGAGGATCGGCAGCGGCATCCCCAGGAGCTCCGCCGGAGTCGCGCCGAACTCGCCCGCGCAATCCCGGACTTGCGGCAGCAGCGACCGCGGCACCCGGAAGAGGCTCAGCAGCTCGTCGTCCCACTCCTGCCGGTGAATATCGAAGAGCAGCGTGCGCGCCGCATTGGTCGCATCTGTTGCATGCACCTTGCCGCCGGTAAGGCGCCAGAGCAGGAAGCAGTCGACGGTGCCAAAGGCGAGCTCGCCGCGCTCCGCGCGCGCCCGCGCGTCCGTCACGTGGTCCAGCAACCACTCGATCTTGGTCGCGGAGAAATAGGGGTCGAGCACGAGGCCGGTCTTCGCCTGTACTGCTCGGCCGTGCCCCGCCGCGCGAAGTGCCGCGCAGCGCTCGGCTGTCCGCCGGTCCTGCCAGACGACCGCGGGCGCGATCGGGCGACCCGTCGCGCGCTCCCACACCACCGTGGTCTCGCGCTGGTTCGTGATGCCGATCCCCGCGATATCGCGCGCGCCAACGCACGCCTGCGCCAGTGCTCCGCGCGCCGTCTCCGCGCTCGCCCGCCAGATCTCCTCCGCGTCGTGCTCGACCCAGCCGGGCTGCGGATAGTGCTGCGCGAGCTCCCGCTGCGCGGAGCCGCGCACCCGGCCCTGCGCGTCGAGCACCAGCGAGCGCGTGCTCGTGGTGCCCTGGTCGATCGCGAGGATGTGGCGGGGGGGCACTGTGGCGGCCCGTCAGCCGTACCGCCCCAGCCGCACCGCCGTCTGCCCCTTGGTGATGCGCCGCGTCGGCATGACCAGCACGCAG
>DATFRA010000138.1:0-3862 GCA_035263705.1 Allostellaceae bacterium | reverse complement strand
TCACTCAACCACCAATTTCTACAAGTCTCGAGAGGCGACGCTGAACCCACGATGGGGAATAGGCAGTGGAAGATACGACACCACACATAGATTGTCAAGTCACGAAATTGCTCGTGTCGGGAGCACATGATCTGTCCGCTCCCGAGAGCAAATGATTTGACCGCTCCTAGCGGGTCGCGGGGATGGGATAGCCACCGAGGAGGTGGCGATGACCTACACCCCGGCGGCCGTGGAGCGTGCCATGAAGGTGCAGGAAGTCATCTTGCGCGCGTTGAGTGGCCAGCAGTCGTGGATTCAGGTGGCCGAGGTCCTGGGCGTCAGTGCGCGGACCGTACGGCGCCTGCGTCTGCGCTACCAGCGGCAGGGCTATGACGGCTTGTTCGATCGCCGCCGGCGGGTGCCCTCGGCCCGGCGCGTGCCGCTCGCCGAGCTGCAACGCATTCTGCGGCTGTACCGGGAGCGCTACCCGGGCTTCAACGTGCGGCACTTCTATCAGATCGCCCAGCGCGCCCATGAGGTGACGCTGTCCTACACCGTGGTGAAGAACGCCTTGCAGGGGGCCGGCCTGGTGGCCAAGCGCCGGGCCCGCGGCCGGCATCGGCGGCGCCGAGACCCGCGCCCCTGCTTCGGCGAACTCGTGCACCTCGATGGCAGTCGGCACGCCTGGCTCACGCTTGAGCCGCCCGCGCAGCAGACCTTGCTCGCCATCGTCGACGACGCCACCAAGCACCTGCTCTATGCGCAGCTCGTCGAGGGCGGCGAGAGCACGGCGGCGATCATGACGGCGCTGCGTGACCTGCTCCTGCGCTACGGCATTCCGGGGGCGCTGTATACCGATCGCGCCCGCTGGGCCGCCTACACCCCGACGGCCGGCACCGCCCCGGATCGCTCCAAGCCCACCCAGGTCGGTCGCGCCCTGGCCCGCTTGGGCATCGAACATATCCTCGGTCACTCGCCGCAAGCTCGTGGTCGCAGCGAGCGCGCCAACGGCACCCTGCAGGGCCGGCTCGTCAACGAGCTGCGCGTCGCCGGCATTCGCACGATCGCCGGCGCCAATGGCTACCTGACCGAGCACTTCATCGCCGACTACAACCGCACCTTCGGCCGGCCGCCGGCGGATCCCACCAGCGCCTTCGTCCCCGTGGGCCCCCACGATCTGGATCAAATCCTCTGCCACGAGGAAGAGCGCGTCGTCGGCCGCGATAACACCGTCACCCTGGAGCAGATCGTCCTGCAGATCAACAAGCAGCGCGGGCGCCGTAGCTGCGCCGGCCTGCGGGTCCTCGTGCGTCGCCACCTGGACGGCCGGCATTCGATCTGGTGGGGCCCCCGTTGCCTGGGCCGCTTCTCCGCCCAGGGCCGCGCGCTCTCGAGTCAGGCCGCGTAATGCTCTTCCCCCTCACCGGACAGATCACTTGTCAAACGCGAGTGGTCAGATCACTTGCTAACAACATCAGCCCTGGGCGCGATCCAACTGGAATCGACGTGATCGGATCGATCATGGGAGCGCGAATGACCACTCCCCCCTTGACGTGGCGCTCGTTCGGGCCGATTCTCTCCCGCGAGCGATGGCGTATCATCTGCGATCCTGCTCTCGGGAATGCTGACGATGCCGCGCCGGGATTCCGTGCGCCGTCTGAAGCAGCGCGCCGGCGCTCGATAGAGGAATCTCGCCCGTGCCGGATCTCACCCTCGAGGACGTCGAAGCGCTGCTCTCCTCGCTCGGGCTGCCGCACGCGCCGGGCGATCTCGACGAGGTGACCCACCGGGTAAACGCCTTCGTGGCCGTCCTGGGAACCCTCGGAGAGTTGCCGCTCGAAACCGTCGAGCCGCTGGCACTCGACCCGGATCAGCCATGACGGCGCGGGCCGGCGATCTCGTGTGGCTCGGCGTCACCGAGGCGGCGGCGCTGATCCGCTCACGCCAACTCTCGCCCGTGGAACTCGTGCAGGCGTATCTCGAGCGGATCGATCGTCTCGACGGTGAGCTCCGCGCCTACATCACCGTGTCCCGCGCCGAAGCCCTCGCGACAGCGAGACAGGCGGAGCGCGACATTGCGCAAGAGCGACCGGCGGGGCCGCTTCACGGCGTGGCCGTCGCCGTGAAGGATCAGTTTCACGTCCGGGGCGTGGTGACGACCGCCGGCTCTCGCGCGACCGAGCGCCGTGTCGCGGAAGCGGATGCGACGGTGATGGCGCGGCTTCGGTCGGCGGGCGCGATCGTTCTCGGCACGCTGAACCTCTCCGAGTTCGCGCTGGGTGGCACGCTCGCGCCGCCCTTCGGGCAGCCGCGCAATCCATGGGATCGCGTGCGCGATCCCGGCGGCTCATCGTCGGGCTCGGGGATCGCCGCCGCGGCTGCGCTCGCCTCCGGCACACTCGGCGAGGACACCGGTGGCTCAATTCGCAGCCCCGCCTCGTGGTGTGGCGTGGTGGGACTTCGACCGACGTGGGGACTCGTATCGCGCGCCGGCTGCGTCGGGGTGAGCTGGTCCATGGATGCGCCCGGACCGATTGCGCGGAGCGTGGAGGACTGCGCGCTGCTGCTCCAGGCCATCGCCGGGCACGATCCCATGGATCCAATGACGAGCCGCCGCCCGGTTCCCGACTACGCCGCCGCGCTCGCGGGCGGCGTGCGTGGGTTGCGCATCGGCGTCGTCCGCGAGCTTCAGGAGAGCGACGACACCGCACCCGAGGTTCGCGCAGCGGTGGGAGCCGCGCTCACGACCCTGACCGAACTCGGCGCCACCGTCGAGACCGTTGCTCTCTCTCTGATCAGGCGGTCGGGCGCCGTCTTCATGGCGCTCGCCGATTCGGAGGCGGCGGGGCTGCACCGGCGCCGTCTCACGGCGCAGCCCCACGACTACGACGCGGGCACGCGACGGCGGCTGCTCGCCGCGAGCGTGCTGCCCGCCGCGCTCTACCACCAGGCGACGCGCGCCCGAGCGCTGATCCGCGCGGAAATCGGCCGCGCGCTCGAGCGCTTCGATCTGCTCGTCGCCCCGACCTCGCCGACCCCGGCGCCGCTCATCTCCGCGGGCGCGGCGCCGCTTGCGAGCGGACAGGAGGCGGCGCGGCGCTTCTTCGAGCGGCGCTCCTACACGACACCCGCGAGCCTGGCGGGCGTGCCCGCGCTCTCGCTCCCGTGCGGCTTCACGGCGAGCGGACTGCCGATCGGTCTTCAGCTGATCGGCCGGCGCTTCTCTGAGTCCACCGTGCTGCGGGCCGGTCACGCCTATGAGAGTGCCACGACCTGGCACACCCGCCGCCCGCCGCTCTGACTCGGCCGCGATGACCAGGTTTGGTCGATCGAGCATGATGCTGGGCGAGGGCGGTGCTTGACAGGATCCCGGCAGCTCCTACACTCGACCGAAGCGATAGACGCGAGCAGCCGTGGACCGATGGGAAGAGAAGGAACCAGAACACCTTCGAGGAGAAATGGCGATGCCCACAACCGTGGCGACGAAATCGGACTTGCAGACCTTGACGGAGCTGAACCGCGACTACATCAGTTCCGTGCAGAACTCGGACGTCCGCCGCTTCGACGAGATCCTCGCGGACGATTTCCTGTGCACCAATCCTGACGGCACGATCATCGATCGGCAGGCGTTTTTGCGACAGACGGCGCGCCCGGTCGGCATCTCGAATCTCGAAGCCCACGACGTGAACGTGCGGATCATGGGCGACGTCGCCCTCATTCACGCGCGGACCACTTACACGCGGCCGGACGGCCAGCCGGGTCAGGGCCGATACACCGATGTGTGGGCACGGCGCGAGCGCGGCTGGCTCGCCGTTGCCGCGCACGTCACGCGCTGCTGACCCCCGCTGCCGTCCAGCCTCCCGAGCATCCCCGCCGTCGCGCC
>DATFRA010000137.1:0-3589 GCA_035263705.1 Allostellaceae bacterium | reverse complement strand
CGCCTCGCCGCTCCGCCACAGGTGAGCCTCGACCCCGCTCGCGCGGCCGCTGCCCTCGATTCTCTCGAGGGTGAAGATCGGCTCGACGCCGGCCTCCGCCAGGAGCGGGACGAGCTTCGCGCGGCCCGCCTCGTCGAGCAGGATCGCTTTGCCTTTGCCCGCGTCGGTGAGGAAGAGATCGGAGATCGGCGGCTTCGGCAGCCGGCGCAGATGATCGTCGAAGAGGCCCGGTGTCCCCTCGGCGATCAGCGTGCCGCCGGCCATGACAAAGCTGCGGATGCGGGCGGCTTCCTTCTCCGAGAGCGCAAGCGCGCGGGGAAGGATGAGGACCCGTATGCCGCGATCGAGCGCGCCCGCTTCGATCAGCTCGCGCGTCACCACGCGAGGCTCCAGCCCTGCGCGGCCGAGCGCATCGAAATACGCGGTCATCGAGGCGCGCACCGCGTTCGCCTCCTCGTAGACTTCGCCCGGGTCGCGGTCGCTCCACGCACTGCCTTTCGGCTGCCAGTCGAGCATCCACTGGGCGCGCATGCTCGCAGGCGAATACAGCACCGCGACCGCGGCGGTGCGGCGCTCGCTCTTCGCGAGGAGCGCCGCGATGCCGCCCTTGATCTCCTTGAGCACCGGTGCCACCGCCTGCCCGCGCTCGAACGCGATGTCGCCCCTGGGGTCCCAGAACACGATCCCGCGCCCGCCGCGCAGCAGCGTGCGCCAGATCTGGTGCGCTTCCTGCGCGCCGGGCTCGGCCGAGGTGGTGAGCATCACCAGCTTCGGGTTGAGCGAGCGCAGGATCTCGACGTTGCCGCCGCCGTCGTAGAGCTCGATCGCGTCGACCGCTGCTGCGAGGCGCGAGTAGTCGTACCCGCCCCAGCCCGGGATTTGTGCGCCCTCGATCGCGGCGAGCGCCGCGGGGTCGGCCGCGTGCACCGCCTGTGTGCCGAGCGCGATCGCCCGCGCGAAATCGGCGTCCATCCACTCCTTGAAGTCGGCCCAGGCGGAGAAGTTGCCGTCGGTGCGCTTCATCGCCTCGCTGGTGGTCGGCGGGACGACCGCGTCCCAGGCGGCGAACTTCGATGCCCATTGCGAATTCAGCGCGGCGAGGCTGCCGTAGCGGGCCTCGAGCCAGCGCCGGAACCCGGCGAGCGAGGGCGGCGAGAAGTCGAAGTCCCAGAACGCCGACAGATCGGCGATGCCCGGCTCGTCGGCGAGCGCGTAGTAGAGCGGCCGGTACGCGCGGTGCGCGCGTACGGTCTCGCCGAGGCGGGCACCGATCTTGGCGTGCCACTGCGGGTCGGAGAGGCTGGGGTCGCGGATGAAGACCGTGGGGTCGGCGAGGTTCGCGCGGTAGGCCTTCTTAAGCTCGACGAAGCGCCAGTTGACCGACTTGTCCGGGAAGTAGCGGTGGTAGGCGGAGTAGAAGTCGGTGGCGATGTTCTCGACGTACCACGACAGGCCGCAGGCCTTGAGCCACGCGGTGCGCTGCTCCAGGCCCTCGGCGGGCCGGTCGCGGTCCTCGGCGATGTAGGCGACCGCGTCGATCCCCGCGGCCTTGAGCGCCGCGCAGCTCTCCGGCTTCTGCTGCTGCCAGACGATCGCGCGGAAATCGGGCCAGTCCGCGGCGATCGAGACGGAGGTGGCCAGGCTGGCGAGAAGCGAGGCGAGGAGCGTTGCGGGGAGCTTCATCGGCGCGACTATAATGCCCGAAGTCACGCATGACCCACCGCCCTACCCGCAATGCTCTGGGCAAGCTGGCCGCGCCGTACTGCGTGCGCGACGGCGGCTCGTTCCGGCTGAAGCGGGTCGATCCGGACGAAACCGGGCGCCTGGAGACCCGCGTCGAAGCTCAGGCACTCCTGGCGGCGGGCGTCGAGCGGCTTTCGCGCCTGCAGGAGAAGCTCGCTGCGCAGGCTCAGTGGTCCCTGCTCCTCATTTTTCAGGCGATGGATGCGGCCGGCAAGGACGGCGTGATCAAGCACGTGATGTCCGGGGTGAACCCTCAGGGCTGCCGGGTTGTTTCTTTCAAGGCGCCGTCGCGCCAGGAGCTCGCCCACGACTGGCTGTGGCGCTGCGTGCGCGTGCTGCCCGAGCGCGGGCAGATCGGCATCTTCAACCGCTCGTACTACGAGGAGGTGCTCGCGGTGCGCGTGCATCCCCACCTGCTCGAAGCGCAGGGGCTGCCGGAGCGGGTCGTGTCGGGGAAGATCTGGGAGCAGCGCTTCCAGACCATCCGTGCCTTCGAGCACCACCTTGCGCGCTCGGGCACCGTGGTGCGCAAGTTTTTCCTGCACGTCTCGAAGAAGGAGCAGAAGAAGCGGCTCCTCGAGCGTCTCAACGATCCGGAGAAGCACTGGAAGTTCTCGGCGAGCGACGTGCTGCAGCGCGCGAGCTGGAGCGAGTACATGCACGCTTACGAGAACATGGTGCAGGAGACCGCGACCGAGCACTCACCCTGGTACGTGGTGCCGGCGGACAACAAGTGGTACACGCGCCTCGTGGTCGCCTCGGCGATCGTCGACGCGCTCGAGGAGCTGGATCTCGCGTTCCCGAAGACGCCGCCCGAGAAGCAGAGGGCGCTGGCGCGCTCGCGTCACGAGCTGATGTCGGAAAAGTCGTAGACTGATATGAGGGAGTCCTGATGCTTTGCAGAATGCTCATCGCGCTCGCGGCCGCGCTATTCGCGGCGACCACGGCGCTCGCGCAATATCCCACCAAGCCGGTCAGGGTCGTCGTCACCTTCCCGCCGGGTGGAACGCCCGACATCTACGGACGCATCATGGCGGCCGAGCTCTCGAAGCTGTGGAGCCAGTCGGTGTTCGTCGAGAACCGCACCGGCGCGGGCGGAACGATAGGCACCGATTTCGTGGCGAAGAGCACCCCCGACGGCTACACGCTGCTTTTCGCGGCCGACGCGAGCATCACGATTGCGCCGCATCTGTACGCGAAGCTTCCCTACGATCCCGTGCGCGACTTCGCGCCGATCACAAACGTCACCGCGGGGCCCTTCGTTCTCATGGCGAACCCGGCCTTCCCGCCGAACAACGTGAAGGAGCTGATCGAGCTGGTGCGCGCGCAGCCCGGGAAGATCAGCTATGCATCATCCGGCACCGGCGGACAGCAGCATCTGGCGATGGAATCGATCCGCACCATGGCGGGCAACATGGACATGATCCACGTTCCTTACAAGGGCTTCGGGCAGGGGATCGCCGACGTGCTCGCGAACCAGGTGCCGCTGATCTTCGGCGGCATCACCGCGTCGATCCAGCTCACGAAATCCGGCAAGCTCAAGGCGCTGGGCGTCACCGGCCCCAAGCGCTCCAGGGCGCTGCCCGACGTCCCGGCGATCGCCGAGACGCTGCCCGGCTTCGACATCACCGCCTGGTACGGCTTCATGGCGCCGGCGGGCACGCCGCGCGACATCGTGAACAGGATCCACGACGACTCGGTCACCGTCATCCGGCGCCCGGATTTCCTCGAGCGCCTGGACAGGGATGGCATCGAGCCGGTGGGGAACACGCCCGAGCAGTTCGCCGCCGAGATCAAGACCGACCTCGCCCGCTGGGAAAAGGTGGTGAAGGCCGCCGGGGCGAAG
>DATFRA010000136.1:0-8232 GCA_035263705.1 Allostellaceae bacterium | reverse complement strand
CTCGCGCTCAAGCCGGGCGAGGACGTCTCCTATCGCGAGCTCTACGACCTCGTGCACGGCAAGGATTTCCTGGCGGGCAGCGGCGCCGATGGCTACCGCGCCAACGTCCGTACCTTCATCAAGCGCATCCGCAAGAAGTTCAGGGATGTCGACCCCGGCTTTGACGAAATCCACAACTACGCCGGATTCGGATACCGCTGGACCGTCGCCGCCTAGGGCGGCGGCCGCGGTTGTCCGGTCGGCAGCGCGTCGCCGACGCTGGCGCTTCCACCGCTCGCTCTCGGCGAAGGCGGCGCTGCTCGTCGTCATCTTCGTGGCTGTGCCGCTGATCGTCTATGACCAGTTCCGCGCCGCGGACGGGGCAACCGGCGCCCTCCTCATGCAAGAGGTGCGCGATCAGGGTCGCGTCATGGCGCAGGCTCTGCTGCCGGTCCTTGGCGCCACCGAGAAGCCTTCCATCCCGGATCTCGGCAACCAGCTTCAGCGCTTCGCGGGCGATACCACGCGCGTCAAGGTGATCTTCCGACCGACGGATCAGAGCGCGTTCTACTACGTGGCGTCCTGGCCCACCGTCTCGACTGCGCAGCTCGACAACGAGCGCAGCGAGCTCGCGCAGCAGGGCGTCCTGGACAAGCTCTCGCAGACTTGCGAGGGCGAGCTCCCCTTCGCCTTCCGATATAGCACGCAGGGCGCGGAGGACGAGGTCGTGACGTCGGTCACCCCGATCAAGGTCCCATCGGGCTGCTGGGCCGTCGTCACTTCCTTCGCCGCCGGCAGCTACCTCGGCTCGCATCTCGGGCGGCCCTATTGGATGGCGCCGGAGGTGCGGATCGCCGCGATCATCTATCTCGTGATGGCGGTGGTGACGCTCAGCACCTTCTGGGGCGTGCGCCGCGGCCTCAATCGATTCGCCGAGCGCGCCCGCGCCATCCGCGAGCGCCGGCCCGGCGTGTCCTTCGCCGGCGAGAATGAGGTGCCGGAGCTCGCCGATGTCGCCACCGAGTTCGACCGCATGGTGTCCGCGCTCGACGCTTCCGCGCGCGAGATCCGGCGAACCGCCGAGGACAACGCGCACGCTTTCAAGACTCCGATCGCGGTGATCCGGCAGTCGCTGGAGCCTTTGAGCCGCGCGATCCCGCCTGACAATCCCCGCGGGCAGCGCGCGCTCGGCCTGATCGAGAACTCGTTGGATCGCCTCGACGGCCTGGTGTCCTCGGCCCGCCGCCTCGACGAGGCCGCGGCAGACCTCATCAACACGCCGCGCACGGCGGTCAATCTCTCGATGCTCCTGCACCGTCTGCTACACGCCAACGCCGACGCGATCGCCGAGCGCCAGCTCGCGCTCGACGGTCACATTCCCTCGGGCGTGATCATCTATGCCAACGAGGAGATGATCGAGACGGTGCTGGAGAACATCGTCGACAACGCGCTGTCGTTCTCGCCCAAGGGCGGGAGCATCGAGGTGCGCCTCGATCGCAGCGACCGCATGGCCGAGGTCACCATTGCCGACACCGGACCCGGTGTTTCGCCGGAGAACCTCGAGCGCATCTTCGACCGGTATTTCTCGCGGCGCCCTGGAATGGAGGGACAGGCCTCGCATTTCGGCATCGGCCTTTGGATCGCGCGACGCAATATCGAGGCGGTTGGCGGCACCATCCGTGCGGAGAACCGGCCGCCGCACGGGCTGCTCGTGCGCATCGATCTGCCGCTGCTGCGCGCTACCCGACCTCCGGGTGAATGACACATCTTTGCCTCGCGCGAGGGGCGATAGGCTGGGCTACGGTCTCGTTGCGCTCGCGGCATCCGCGGCTGCGAGACGCAATAAAAACCCTGTGCTCGCGGCGCTCTTGCCCGGCGTCGTGAACAATCCTCCCTTGACTGCGGCCGTCCCGACCGGCCGCATTCTTTTTTCAGTCGTACGTGATCAGCGTCTCCGCGGCTTGCCGGTCGTAGCCCTCGCTCGCTCGCAGGAGTTGCGCTGTGTAAGGCTGCAGCGTCCGATGCGCGCGAAGTGAGGCGACGTCGAGTTGCTCCACGAAGCGTCCGCGGTTCATCACGGCGATGCGCGCGCAAAGGTGTGTCACGACCGCGAGATTGTGGCTCACGAGCATGTAGGTGAGCCTGCGCTCGCGCCGGATACGCTGCAGCAGGTTCAGGATCTCCGCCTGCACGGACACGTCGAGCGCCGAGGTCGGCTCGTCGAGCAACAGGATGGCGGGCTCGAGGATCAGCACGCGTGCGATCGCCACGCGCTGGCGCTGGCCGCCCGAGAGCTGATGCGGATAGCGGAAGCGGTGCTCCGGCCCCAGGCCGACCTCGCGCAATGCCCGCGAGATGCGCCGCTCGTGGTCGTCGAGGCCGTGGATGCGCAGGGGCTCCGCCAGCGCGCGGTCGACGGTTTGCCGCGGATGCAGCGAAGCATAGGGATCCTGGAATACCATCTGCAGCCGCCGGTGGAACTCGCGCGAGCGCGCCCGACCCTGCGGCACGCGCTCGACGATCATGCGTCCCGACCAATGCCGATTGAGCCCGGAGAGCACGCGCAGCACGGTAGATTTGCCCGAGCCGGACTCCCCTACGATGCCGAAGGCCTCGCCGTCGGCAACCGAGAAGGACACGCGATCGACCGCGCGGGTCTCGCCGAACTCGACCGTGAGATCCTCGACCTCGATCATGTCGCGTCGAGCCAAGCGGGATCGCGGGTCAGTACGGGTAGATCGCCCTCCGTGCCCGAGAGCTGCGGCAGGCAGGCGATGAGGCCCCGCGTGTAGGGATGCTGGGCGCGACCGAGATCCCGAGCATCGAGCGTCTCCACTACCCGGCCGCCATACATCACCAGCACGCGGTCGCAGAAGGACGCGACAAGCGTGAGGTCATGGCTGATGAATACCAGGCCCATCCCGCGCTCGCTCACGAGGTCATCGAGAATCGCCAGTACCTGCGTTTGCACAGTGACGTCGAGCGCCGACGTGGGCTCGTCCGCGACGAGCAGGTCCGGATCGGGCGCGAGCATCATCGCGATCATGATCCGCTGACCCATGCCGCCGGAGACCTCATGCGGATAGAGCGCGTAGACGCGGCGAGGCTCGCGGATGCGCACGGCCTCGAGCATGGCGAGCGCCTTCTCGCGCGCCTCGACGCGGCTCGCACTGGAATGCGCGAGATAGGCCTCGGCGATCTGGTCGCCCACAGGCATCACCGGATTGAGCGAGAACTTCGGATCTTGCATGACCATCGCAAGACGCCGGCCCCGGAGATCCCGCAGCTGCGCCGGTATCGCAGCCATGAGATCGACGCCGTCGAACATGAGCCGGGTTGCCTGGAGCTCTGCGCCCGGCGGCAGCAATCGCAGGATCGATCGGCCAGTCAGCGTCTTCCCGGAGCCGCTCTCCCCGACGATACCGAGCTTCTCGCGTCCCATCGTGAAGCTGACACCGCGCACGGCCGCGGCTACGCCGCGCGGTGTGCGGAAGGACACGCGGAGATCCACCACGTCGAGGAGCGGGACGGTCATCGCTGCTTCGGGTCCAGCACGTCCCGGAGCCCATCGCCCAGCAGATTGAATCCCAGGCTCACGATGCAGATTGCCAGGCCCGGAAACGCCGCCACCCACCACTGGTCCAGCACGAATTTTCTGCCCGCGGAGATCATGGCACCCCACTCCGGCGACGGCGGCTGCGCGCCAAGGCCGAGGAACCCAAGTCCTGCGGCGGTCAGGATGATGCCGGCCATGTCGAGGGTGACGCGCACGATCACGGAGGCAAGACAAAGTGGCATGATGTGGAGGAACACGATCCGCAATGAGCGCGCACCCAGCAGCCGCGCCGCGCTGATGAAGTCGCTCTCCCGCAACAGCAAGGTCTCCGCCCGGGCGATCCGCGCATAGGGCGGCCAGGCCGTGAGGGAGATCGCGATGATCGCGTTCTCGATGCCCGGCCCCAGCGCCGAGACGAAAGCAAGCGCCAGGATCAGGCGCGGGAAGGCCAGGAAGATATCGGTGACGCGCATCAGCACGCTATCGACGAAGCCGCCGAGGTACCCAGCGACGCAGCCGACGAGCAGACCGATCGGCGCCACGATGACCACCACGAGCCCCACAATCCCCAGCGTGATGCGCGCGCCATAGAGGATACGCGTATAGATGTCGCGGCCGAGCTCGTCGGTGCCGAACCAGAACGCCGCGCTCGGCGGGCGCAACCGACGAGCCAGATCCTGAGCCGAGGGATCGCCGTGCGACAGCAAGGGAGCCGCCACCGCCATCGCCACCAGCAGCACCACGATTCCGACGCCCGCAAGCGCCAGCGGATTGAGCGCCAAGATCCGGACCGTGCCATAGAGCCGCACCAGTCGGGCGTGCAGCCGCGAACTCGGCGCGTCCGCCGTCAGCCAGGCGTGCCAGCCGCGCGGCGCCGCGAACTCGGTGGTCATCGCGCCCTCGGATCGAGCGCGCGATAGAGCACGTCGGAGAGCAGGTTCAAGCCCACGAACACGGTGCCGACCACGATGGTGCCGCCGAGCACGGCATTCATGTCGACATTGAGGAGCGAGTTCGTGATGTACTGGCCGATGCCGGGCCAGGCGAACACGGTCTCCGTCAGCACCGAGCCCTCCAGGAGATTGGCATAGGAGAGCGCCACCACGGTGACCAGCGGTACCATCACGTTGCCCAGCGCGTGGCGCCAGATCACCCGTGCCTCGCTCAAGCCCTTGACGCGGGCGGTCACCACATACTCCTGCCGGAGCTGCTCGATCATCAGGCTCCGGGTCATGCGACTCACATACGCAAGGGAGAAGTACCCGAGGATCGAGGCCGGCAGGATCAGATGGGCGAAGGCGTTCTGGAACACCGTCCACTCGCCCTCGAGCGCGCTGTCGATCAGGATCACGCCAGTTTTCGGCTCGACCAGATCCTCGTAGAACACGTCCAGCCGCCCGGGTCCCGCAACCCAGCCGAGATGCACATAGAGCAGCACCAGGCCCATGAGGCCAAGCCAAAACACCGGCACTGAATATCCGAGCAGGCCGAGAACACGGATGATCTGGTCGACCCAGCGGTTCTGGCGCACGGCGGCGAGCACGCCTACGGGAATGCCGACGATGACCCCGATGAGCGTTGCGAGCGTCGCGAGTTCGAAGGTCGCGGGGAAGAACCGCTTAATGTCGGCGAGCACGGGATTTGACGTGAGCACAGACTTGCCGAGGTCTCCCTGCAGCACCGCGGCGACGTAGCGATAGAACTGGACGTAGAGCGGCTGGTCGAGGCCGAGCTCGCTGCGGACTCGCAGATAGACCTCTTGCGGGGCGCGGTCGCCGACCGCCGCCAACACGGGATCGATCGGCACCACGCGGCCGATCAGGAATGTCACCAAGAGCAGGCCGAAGAACGTCAGCGCCACCGTGCCGATGAGCCGCAGGACCCCGCGCGCGCGTTTGAGCGCGGGCGAGGTCGCGCGCTTGCCGGCCGCTGACGCTGCAGCCACCACCGTCAGTTCTTCTTGATGCCCGAGTACCAGTTACTGTCGTTGCCGGGCCCGACGACGAAGCCGTCGGCGCTCTTGCGGTGCGCCGCTACCTCGATCTGCTGGAACATGATCACGAAAGGCGACACCTTCTGATGCTCCCGCTGCAGGTCCTGGTACATGGTCGCGCGCTTCTCAGCATCGAATTCCTCGACCGCTGCCTGGGTCTTCTTGCTCATCTCCGGGATGTCCCAGGAGTTGCGCCACGCGAGCGTCTTGGTCGGTGATGCGTCAGAGTTGTCGAAATTCGACGCGAACGTCTGCGCGTTGGTGTGGGGATCCTGGTAATCCGGACCCCACTCGAGAATGACGCTCTCGTGGTTGCGCGCCCTGTATTTCGTGATCACCTGCTTGCGATCGCCCTGGATCAGCTCGAGCTTGATGCCAGCCTGCGCCCAGCTCGCCTGCAGCGCCTGCGCGATGTCTATGCCAGGATAGCTGGCGGATACGTCCATGCTCACCGAAAACCCGCTGGCGAGGCCCGCCTTCGCCAGCAGCTCTTTCGCTTTGGCGAGGTCGAAGCGATAGGGTTTGTCGTCGACCGCGCCGAGGAAACCGATCGGCAGGAAGGCTTGGTGCACGACACGCACGCCCCTCAGAATGTTGTTCTGGATGCCGTCATAGTCGACGAGATATTTGAGCGCCTCCACCACCTCGGGCTTCTTCAGGAATTGATTCTTCTGGTTTAGACCGAGATAGGTGATGGCGCCCTTGACGCCCTGGTCGAAGGTGATGTCAGGGTTCTTGCTGACGGCCTCCAACTCGTCCTTACCCAGGTCGCGGGCGTAATCGACGTCGCCCTTCTCCAACAGCAGCCGTTGTGTCGCGACCTCCTTGACGTGGCGCACGATCACGTGCGGCGTCAGCGGCGCGGTGCCGTGATAGTTGGGGTTGGCGTCGAGCACGTAACTCTCGTTCGCCTTCCAGGACCGGATCGTGTAGGGCCCGGTGCCGGCGGAATGGGTTTTGAGCCAGTCGTTGCCGAAGTCGCCGTTCTGTTCGTGCTGCTTCACCACGGCGCTGTCGACGATCGAGGACACGTTGGCGGTCAGGCAATAGTAGAAGAAGCTCGGCGCGAATTTCTTCTCCGTCTCCATCGTCACCGTCATGGCGTCGGTCGCTTTCACGCGGTCGCCAACGTTGTCCTTTGTGAAACCGAACTGCGTCAGGATGAAGCCCGGCGTCTTGTTCATGATAACCGCGCGCTGGATCGAGTAGACGGCGTCCGCGGCGGTGAGCGGGTTGCCGGAGGAGAACTTGATTCCCGGCCGGAGCTTGAAGGTGTAGGTCTTGCCGTCGGGACCCACGCTGTAGGTCTCCGCAAGCGCACCGAACATCTTCGAGACGTTCTTCACGTCGTAGTAGACGAGACGCTCGTAAACGTTGCCGTCGACCTCGCCGCCGGAGAACTCGAAGGCCTCGCCGGGATCGAGCGAGATGATGTCGTCGATCTGCTTCGCCATCACCACCGTGTCTTTGGGCGTGTCGGCGTAGGCTGAGCTCGCCAGCACCATCGCGGCGCTTCCCAACAGGACCGCCGCTAGCGACTTTTTCGAATGCCTCATGGAACCGCCTCCCCTTTTGATCCGGCTAGGCGCCCAGCGCCCATTGCGGAGTGTGGGATTGGTCTGGAGGTCTCGTCAATCGCGCAGCTGCCATGCCTTGATCGGCCCCTGCGTGCTCGCTAGTGTGCGACCTCAAGAGCTTTCGCTCAAACCCCACAGAGAACGCCATGCAGGTACGAGACGGTTTCCTCGGCTCCATCGGCAATACGCCGCTCATAAAGTTGCGCCGCGCCTCGGAGGAGACCGGCTGCACCATCCTCGGCAAGGCCGAGTTCCTCAACCCCGGCGGCTCGGTCAAGGACCGGGCAGCGCTCTTCATCGTGCGCGATGCCGAGGAGCGCGGCACGCTCCGGCCCGGCGGCGTGATCGTCGAGGGTACCGCGGGGAATACCGGCATCGGCCTCGCCCTGGTCGCCAACGCACGCGGCTACCGCAGCGTCATCGTTATGCCGGAGACCCAGAGCCAGGAGAAGAAGGACATGCTTCGGCTCTGCGGTGCCGACCTTCGCCTGGTGCCGGCGGTCCCCTACGCCAACCCGGGCAATTACGTGCGCTATTCCGAGACGTTGGCAAAGGAGATCGCGGCGAGCGAGCCCAAGGGCGCCATCTGGGCGAACCAGTTCGACAACGTCGCCAACCGTCGTGCTCACATCGAGACCACGGGTCCCGAGATCTGGGAGCAGACGGGCGGCAAGGTGGACGCTTTCGTCGCCTCGGTCGGGACCGGCGGCACGCTCGCGGGTGTCGGCATGGCACTCAAGAGCCGCAATCCCAAGACCCGAATCTACCTCGCGGACCCCATGGGCTCCGCGATCTATGGCCACTACGCCCGCGGCCAACTCAAGGCGGAGGGCAACTCGATCACCGAGGGCATCGGCCAAGGCCGCATCACCAAGAACCTCGAGGGCGCGCCGATCGACGGCTGGTTCCAGGTGACGGACGAGGAGATGCTGCCGGTGCTGTTCCGCCTGGTCACCGAGGAGGGGCTGATCCTTGGTGGCTCGACCGGCATCAACGTCGTGGGTGCGATCAAGGTCGCGAAAGAACTGGGCCCCGGCCACACAATCGTGACCATCCTCGCGGACTACGGCACGCGCTACCAGTCGAAGCTGTTCAATCCGGAGTTCCTGCGCTCGAAGAATCTGCCG
>DATFRA010000135.1:0-6543 GCA_035263705.1 Allostellaceae bacterium | reverse complement strand
GGCCGATCGGGCGGGGTCGCACGGCCGATATCGGATAGCGCGCCCGCTCGCCATGCCATAGCGATGTCGTGCGAGAGCGCGATCTTCCGCGCGGGCTCCGGGGCCGCCAGGACGGCGACAGCAGCGCCCGTGAGCGTGTCGGGCAGCAAAGCCTGTTGGCTCAGGGTGCTTTCATCGCTTTCAGAACCTCGTCCACGTGGCCGGGCACTTTCACCTCGCGCCAGAGGCCGCAGATCACGCGCTTGCCGTCGGTGGGTATCGTGAAGTCGGGCGCCTTGTCGCCGATGTCCAGGCTCATGCTGGTTCTTCCTCAGTGATTTCCGCCGCGGTCGGCTCCGGGATGCCCAGGCGCCGGCGGGCGCGCGCGGAGGGGCGCGCCACCAGCGCCGAATAGCGGGCGCGGACTTGGGCTACGGCGGCGCTCATATCCGATTTCAAGCGGTCGAAGTCAATCGCGCCGGCGCCGCGCGCGAGGTTCGCGCGCAAGGCCGGCGGCGCCGCCGCTTCGTCGAATGGCTCCTCCACCGTGAGCTTGAGGAGGCCTTGGACGTTGCGCCAGAGCGTGAGCGCCTGGTCGAGGTCCTCGGCAGCGCCTGTCTCGAGCACGCCTGCCCGTGCCAACGCCGCCAAGGCCCCGCCCGTGTTCTGCCGAAGCACCTCCGGGCACTGATGCGCCCAGCGGAGCTGCAGGTATTGAGCGATGAACTCGATGTCGATCAGCCCGCCACGCCGATGCTTGGCGTCCCAGATCGCCGGACGCCGGTGCTGATCGGCGATACGGCGGCGCATGTCCGCGACGTCGACCACGAGGCGGTCGGGGTCGCGCGATAGCGTGAGCACGCGCCCAACCTCGGCCATCGCTTTGCCGGCCAGTGCTTTTGACCCCGCGACCGGCCGCGCGCGCGTCAGCGCCAAGTGCTCCCAGGTCCAGGCAGATTCCGCGTGGTAGCGACGGAAGGCGGTGAAGCTGGTGGCGAGTGGTCCCTTGGTCCCCGAGGGACGCAAGCGCATGTCGACCTCGTAGAGCGCGCCCTCCGGCGTGAGCGCCGTCAGCGCGTTCACCATGCGCTGCCAGAGCCGCATGTAATAGGTCGACACCGGCAGCGGCTTCGAACCGTCGGAAGCTTCCACGACTTCGGGCGCGTCGTAGATCAGGATCAGATCGAGATCCGAGGTAACGGTCATCTCGCGGCCGCCAAGTTTTCCGAGCCCCAGCACCGCCATCTCTCCGCCAGGCACTTTGCCGTGGCTCTTAGCGTGCTCGGCGGCAACGCGCGGCAGCAGCTCCGCGATCACGCTCTCGGCGACATCCGCGAAGGCAGCGCCGGCCGTTGCGCCGTCGAGCAGGCCACGCAGAATTTGCGCACCGATCTGGAAGCGCTTGTCGTGAGCCCAGCGCCGGGCGAGGTCGAGCAGGTCCTCGGTGTCGCGGGCGCCGTCGAGCAGCCGGCCGAGCTCCGCCGCAAGCGCTGGCCGCGCAGGCAGTGGATCGAAGAACTCGGCGCCGAGCACGCCGTCGAGCAGGCTCGGCCGGCGCGCCAGCTGCTCTGCGAGGCGCGGCACGCCGCCCATGATCTCCGCGACGATGTCGAGCAGCGTCGGGTTCGCGTAGAACAGCGACAGCAGCTGCACGCCCGCCGGCAGGCGCTCCAGGAACTGGTCGAAGCGCAGCACGGCGGTGTCGGGGTTCGGTGTGCGTCCGAACGCCGTGAGCAGGCCCGGGATAAGCTCGGTCATCAGCTCGCGTGCCCGCTGGCTCCGCATGGAGCGATAGCGGCCGTGGTGCCAGCCGCGCACGATCGCGGAGACCGCCGAGGGCTCGGCGTAGCCGAGGCCGCGCAAGGTGCCGAGCGTCTCGGGATCGTCCTCGCTGCCGGTGAAGACGAGATTACCCGGGCTCGAGAGGGACGGCGCTTCCTCAAAGAGGTGTGCATAATGCACCTCGACCGTGCTCAAGTGATGCAGCAGCTCCGTCGTGAAGCTGTCGGCCGAGGGGTATCCGAGGAACGTCGCGAGCCGTGCGAGGCCGGCGAGATCGGCGGGCAGCGCGTGCACCTGCTGGTCCTCGGTCATCTGCAGGCGATGCTCCACACGCCGGAGGAATCGATAGGCGTGCGTCATCTCCGCCGCGACTTCCGGCGTGATGCGGCCGATCGCCGCAAGCGCCTGGAGGGCCTCGCAGGTGCCGGAGACGCGCACCGACGGCAGCCGCCCGCCCCAGATCAGCTGCTGAGTCTGGGCGAAGAACTCGATCTCGCGGATGCCGCCGCGGCCGAGCTTGATATTGTGCCCGAGCACCGCGATGCGGCCGCCGCCCTTGTGCGCCTGGATTTGCCGCTTGATCGAGTGAATATCCTGGATCGCCGCGAAGTCGAGATGACGGCGCCAGAGGAAGGGCCGGAGCTCCGCGAGGAAGCGCTCGCCGTCCGCGATGTCGCCAGCGACGGCGCGCGCCTTGATGAAGGCGGCGCGCTCCCAGTTCTGGCCGGCGCTCTCGTAGTAGGTGAGCGCCGCCAGCACCGAGAGCGCCGGCGGCGTCGAGGCGGGGTCGGGCCGGAGCCGGAGATCCGTGCGGAAGGCGTAGCCGTCCTCGGTGCGCTCGTCCATGAGTCGCACGAGGTCGCGGGCCATCCGCGCGAAGAGTTGATGCGGGCTCTGCCGGCCGCGGTAGCGAACGCGCTCCGCATCGAACAGCACGATGAGGTCGATATCGCTGGAATAGTTGAGCTCGCGGGCGCCGAGCTTGCCCATGCCAAGCACGATGAGGCCGCTTTCGCGCTCGGGGTCGTCGAGTTGCCGAAGCTCGAGCTCTCCCGCACGATGGGCCGCGCGGAGCAGGAAGCGGAGCGCGGCGCGCAGACTTCCCTCCGCAAGCTCGGTGAGTGCTGCGGTGACGCGCTCTAGCGGCCACCAGCCCGCGATGTCCGCGAGAGCCACCAGAAGCGCCGCGCGGCGCTTGGCCACGCGCATCCGCCGCATCAGCGCGGCTCGGTCGGGGTCCTCACGGATATCTCGGTTGAGCCCGCGCGCGACTTCGGCGAAAGTGGCGTCGGAGCCGGATCTCGCGAGGCGCAGCAGGAAATCCGGCTCCCTGAGACAGCACAGCGTAAGGAAAGGGCTGTTGCCGAATAGCGAGGCCAGCAAGCGGGCGCCTTTCGCATCATCCGCGAGGGCGACCATCGATGCCGCGAGCTCGACATCATCGAGTTCGGCGGCGCGCTCGCGCCAGCGCAGCTGGCCGAGCTCCGCGAGCCCGTGCTCCGCGGGCTCCGGCAGGCCTTGAACATCGAGCGACGGTAGCGGCGACCGCATGGACTATCGGTTGGAGCGCGAGGAGGACCGCGACACTGCGCGCCCCGCTGCCGAGGGTCAAGCACCGCGCCGCATCGCTTGGCATTGGCATGTCGCGCGCTGGCATTGGCACATCACTCGGCACGGCTGCATCCTGCTATTGCGCTATACGGCGGCGCTCCTCGCGGGTCTCGCGATCGCCGGCGCGGTGCTGGTCTGGCGGATCACCGGCGGTCCCATCTCGCTCGATTTCATGACGCCCTGGGTCCAGCAAGCGCTCGCCGATCCCGAGCACGGCATCAGCGTATCGGTCGAGCACACCGTGCTCAGCCATGAGCCCGGTAGCGGCACGGTGGACCTCGTCGCGCAAGGGGTACATCTCCGTCGCACCGACGCAAGCGCCGAAGTGGTGCTGCCCCGCGTCGCACTCGATCTGAGCGTTCGTGCGGCGCTCACCGGCACGCTGGCGCCGACCCGCATCGTGCTCACGGCGCCGCAGCTTCACCTGACGCGGCAGCCTGACGGCACCATCCATCTCGGCATTGGCGAGGGCGAGGGCGCGGAGGATCTCGCGAGCGACATGCTCGCAGATCTCGAGGTACGGCCCAATCAGCGGGGCGTGCTGGGCTACCTCCGGGAGGTCGCGATCCGTGACGCGCAGCTCACGCTCGACGATCGCGCGCTGCGGGTCACCTGGCAGGCGCGCCGCGCCGACGTTGTGCTGTTCCGCAACGAGCGAGGCGTCTCGGGCGATGCCCAGGTCATCATCGTCGCGGGCGACCAGGAGGCCAGCGTCCACGCGGACTTCCAATACGTCGATGCGGAGCGCCGGCTGAGCGGCTCGCTCGGAATCGCGGACCTGGTGCCCGCGCGCTTCGCCGCGGCGGCGCAGCCGCTCGCGGCGCTGCAGGCGATCAAGGTGCCGGTCACGGGCCGGCTGGGATTCAGTATCGATACGGCAAGCCTGCATGTCGAGGGGGCGCGCGCCGATGTCGCCATCGGACCAGGCCGGATCGAGGACGCGCATCTCACCGGCGGCGCGCTGGCGGTCACAGGCGGCGCCGCCCGCCTCGGATACAACCCGACGGCCCAGCGCGTCACGATCCAGGAACTCACGCTGCTGACCGACGGTCCGGAAATCTCGTTCGCCGGGCAGGTTGGTGGAGTCGATCCCGGCTTCCTCCGGGGCGGATCGCTGCGCCGTCTCGACGTCGGCGGCCGGCTCTCGTTGCGCCAGGTCGCGATCGACACCGTCGCGCGCTATTGGCCGAGCGCTCTGAGCCCGAACAGCCGCAGTTGGGTCACCACGCATTTGCACGACGGCGTCGTCAACGAGAGCAAGGCGGACATCCATCTCACGGTCGACTTCGATCCGAGCGTCGCGAAGTCGGTGCAGGTCGACTATCTCCAGGGCACGCTCGCCTTCCGCAACCTGACCGCGGATTACTTTCCGCCGCTGCCGGCGGTACAGCAGATCGAAGGTACCGGCAGCTTCAGCCGGGCTCGCTTCGATCTGCTCGCGACATCCGGCGTACTCGGGGGACTGCGGGTGGGCGGCGCCACGATCCAGCTGACCAAGCTTGATACCAACGACGAGGCCATCTCGATCGCCGTCGGCGTGCGCGGACCGCTCCGAGAGACGCTGCAGGTCATCGACACGCAGCCGCTGCGCTATGCGCATGCGGTCGGCATTGACCCCGACAAGGTCTCCGGAACCGCCGACACGCAGCTCACCTTCGGCTTTCCCCTGATCAATTCGCTCAAGATCGCGAACCTCGACTACGGCGCCAAGGCCGTCCTCAAGGACGTGGTGGTGCCCGGGCTGCTCAGCGGGCACGACCTCGGCGCCGGCGACCTCACCCTCGACCTCGATCGCGCGGCGTTCCGGGTGCAGGGCAACGCCCAGCTCGAGGGCGTGCCCGCAACCGTGAGCTGGATGCAAAGCTTGAAGCCAGGCGATTCGACGCGCCGGTACGCGCTCAAGGCCCGCCTCGACGACGCCGCGCGCAAGCGCTTCGGCGTCGATTTCCTCCCGGCGTACATCAACGGGGTGGTCGGGGTCGATGCGGTCTCGACCGCCCAGAAGGGCGCCGGTCAGGCGGACATCGCGCTCGACCTCAAGGACGCTGCGCTCTCGTTCGATCGCCTAAACTGGAGCAAGCGTATTGGCGTCCCCGGCACGGCGCAGCTCCGCGTCGGCTTCGTTGGGGACCAGATCACCGAGATCCCGCAGGCCAACATCAAGAGTGAAGGCCTCGATGCCATGCTGGCGATCCGCATGCAGCCTGGCAGCCCCGATATCCAGAGCGTCGAGGCGAGCCGGCTGGTGATCGGGAAGACCGATGCCTCCGGCACGATCCGGCGTCAGCCGAACGGCGGCTGGACCGCGACCGTCGCCGGCAGGAGCCTCGACGCCAGCAAGCTCATGAAGGACGTGGGCAAGAACAGCGATCAGCAGACGCCGCCGCTGAGCCTCGAGGCCGAGCTAGATCGGGTGCTGCTCAGCAACAACCGTGAGGTCAACAGCCTGGTGCTGCGCTTCGTCGATGATGGCCGCCATTGGCAGACCGTGATCGCCGACGCGGCGCTCGCCGGCGGCGGCAAGCTCAGCGTGCGCTTCGGCGAGACCCCGGGCCAGCTGCGCATGGACACCAACGACATGGGTGCCGCCTTCAAACTGCTCGGCGTGAGCGACAACGTCGTGGGTGGCACCTTCGTGGTGATCGGAACCGCCGAGGATCGCGGAGACAAGCGCGGGTTCTCGGGCATCGCCGACGGCAAAGACTACAGGGTCGTGCACGCGCCGCTGGCGGCGCGCGTGCTCTCGGTCGCGTCCTTCGCGGCGGTCAACAGCATGCTCGCCGGCGAGGGCATCCCGTTCGACCGCATCGCCGCGAAGTACACCCTCGCCGACGGCAAGCTCACGGTGACGGACGCCAAGGCGCTCGGCGGCGCGATCGGCATCAACGTGAGCCGCGGCGCGCTCGATCTCAAGGCGGACACCGTCGACCTCAGCGGCACCGTGGCACCCGCCTATACGGTCAACAGCCTGCTGGGCCGTATTCCCGGCCTCGGTGACCTGCTGGTCGGCGGCTCGGGCGAGGGAGTCTTCGCCGCGAATTTCCGCATTCAGGGCTCGACCGACGACCCGAAGGTCTCTGTCAACCCGCTCGGCATGATGGCGCCGGGCTTCGTGCGCAAGCTCTTCCTGTTCGACGCCCCGCCGCCGACCGACGCGCCGAATTCGCAGAC
>DATFRA010000134.1:0-14638 GCA_035263705.1 Allostellaceae bacterium | reverse complement strand
GAGGGCGGTCATGCAGCGGTCGCGACCGAGATGGAGGCGGCGCGCGTCCATCGCTTCAAGAAGGGCTCGGGGCTCCCGATCAAGGCGCCCGTCATCGACATGATCGAGATCGGAGCGGGCGGCGGTTCGGTTGCGGAGATCGACGGGGTCGGGCTGCTGCGCGTCGGGCCGCATTCCGCGGGCGCCGATCCCGGCCCCGCCTGCTACGGGCGCGGCGGCAAGGACCCGACGGTGACCGACGCCAATCTGCTGCTCGGCTACTACGACCCCGGCTTCTTCCTCGGCGGGCGCATGGCGCTCGATCGGGACGCCGCCGAGGCCGCCCTCACCCGTGTCGGCGCGAAGCTCGGACTCACGGCAGTGGAGGCCGCCTGGGGCATTCATCGAACCGTGACCGAGAGCATGGCCGCCGCCGCGCGCATCCACATCGTGGAGAAAGGCAAGGACCCGCGGCGCTACGCCATGGTCGGGTTCGGCGGCGCTGGGCCCGCGCACGCCGCGGGGGTCGCGCGCATTCTCGGCGTCTCGGAGGTCTTGATCCCGCCGGCATCGGGCGCCGCTTCCGCCTTGGGCTTCCTGGCGGCGCCGCTCTCCTTCGAGCAGGTGCGCAGCCATCCGGTCTTGCTCGACGAGCCCGAGGCCGCCCTGCACATCGATGCGGTCCTGCGGGAGCTCGAGGCCGAGACGCGGGCACGACTGGTCGCCGCGGGCGTGGCCGCCGCGGATATCGTGACCGAGCGCTCGGCCGACATGCGCCTCTTGGGGCAAATCCACGAGATCAACGTGGGACTGCCGTCGGGACGCATCGAGAGGGCGAGCATGCCGGCGATCCGCCAGGCTTTCGCCACCGCCTACGCCGGCCGTTACACGTCGGTCTATGACGGGGTAGCCGTGCAACTGGTGTCGCTCCGTGTCCGATGCCGCGGACCACTCCCTTCCCTCACATTGACGCAGGCAGACACGGCGTCCTCGGGTGCCGCGCGCAAGGGCGCTCGCCGCGCCTATTTCGATGGCGGATTCGTCGAGACACCGGTCTACGACCGCTACGCGCTTACACCGGGGAGCGAGATCGTCGGGCCCGCCATTATCGAGGAGCGCGAAGCCACGACGATCGTGGCGCCCGGCGATGCCGTGGTGGTCGACGCAGCTGGCACGCTGCGGCTCCGCATCAATGTGGCGCCGCCCGCGGCCGCGCGCATCACGCCGGCGACGCCTCTCGAGGAAGCTCGGGCGCTCATCGAGAAGGACCCGGTCTCGCTCGAGATCATGTGGGCGCGGCTGGTCACCGTCGTCGAGGAAATGTGGCACACGATCGTGCGCACGGCTTTCTCGCTGATCATCTCGGAGGCGCAGGACTTCGCGACCGACCTGCTGGACCCCGACGGCGAGAGCCTCGCGCACTCGCCGCGGGCGATGCCGGTGTTCAACCTCACCCTGCCCATGGCGGTGAAGGCGCTGATCAAAAAATTCCCGCCGCAGACGCTCAGGCCCGGCGACGTTCTGATCACCAACGATCCCTGGCTCTGCGCCGGACATCTGTTCGATATTGCGGTGGTGACGCCGGTGTTTCGCGGCGGCCGCCTGGTCGCGCTCACGGCGACGGTCGGGCATGTCGGCGATATCGGCGGCACCAAGGATTGGCTCCGGGCCCGCGAGGTCTACGAGGAGGGCTTCCAAATCCCGCCCATGAAGCTCTACCGCGAGGGCGCCCTCAACGAGGACTTGCATACCTTGCTGGCGGAGAACGTGCGCAAGCCCGAGGAGGTGCTGGGCGACATCCACTCCTTCGTCACCGCCAATCAGCTGGGCGCGGAGCGGCTGCTCGCGTTCATGGACGACTACGGCATGCACGATCTCCGTGCGCTCGCCGCGGTGGTGCAGGACCGCGCGGAGACCGCGATGCGCGACGCCATCCGCCGCCTGCCCGATGGCGAGTACCGCTCCGAGGTCTGGAACAACCCGCTGGGCACCAGGCTCCGCTACCCCCTGAAGGTGACCGTGCAGGCCGACAGGATCGAGGTCGATTTCGACGGCGCGCCGCCAGAACAGCCGCAAGGCGGGCTCAACTGCACCTACACCTACACGGCGGCGCACTCGACCTACCCGCTGAAGTGCATTCTCTCGCCGCAGATCCGCAGCAACGCCGGCTGCTATCGTCCCTTCACGGTGCACGCGCCCGAGGGCTCGGTGCTGAACGCCACAAAGCCCGCCTCGGTCAATCTGCGCACGCGAACCGGCTGGTACATTGCGCCCAATATCTTCCGGGCGCTCGCCGACGCGGCGCCGGACCAGGTGCAGGCGGCGACCGGCCTGCCCCATGCCATCAACATCTATGGCCGGGACAGCCGCGGGCGGCTTTATGCCGATCATTTCTTCATGGGTGGCGGCCAGGGCGCCTGCTCGCGCACCGACGGCAAGTCGGCGCTGCTCTATCCGACCTCCGCCGCCAACACCTCGATCGAGCTGCTCGAGAGCCGCGCGCCGGTGCTGGTGCTCGAGAAGTCTCTCGTGACGGACTCCGGCGGGCCGGGATGCCAACGCGGCGGGCTTGGCGTGCGCACGCGGCTACGCAAGCTCTACGACGACGGGCTGCCGACGCTCTTCTCGATCTATCCCGAGGGCGTGGGCGTCGCTACCGAGGGGCTGTTCGGCGGCGAGCCCGGCGCCGGTGCCCATGGGCTGGTGCGGGATCGCGACGGCGCAGTGGTGCATGACTGCGGCACCGGCGAGCTCGTCACGCTGACCGGCACGGATCGGGTCGTCGAAGTCCAGCTCACCGGCGGCTCCGGGTACGGCCCGCCGCGCCAGCGGGACCGCGCCAAGCTCGATGACGACGTGGCTGACGGCTATGTCTCGGCCGAATCGGCGCTCCGTGACTACGGCGGACGCGCTTCGACGACGGCGGCGGAATGATGTAGCATCCCGGCACGGCGGGCGCGCGGGGCGCAAGAGCCTAGCCGGCGGGGGAACCATGCAACAACCGATGCACGCGGATCATCCGCGCTTCTTCAGCGGCGCGAGCCTGTTTTTCATCGCGCCGCTTTGCATTCTTGGCGCCATCATCGGCACAGAGCTGATCACGACGCTCGGCATCACCACTAACACGTCGCTGATCGGCGCGCTCGCGGGGATGGCGCTGGCACGCCTGCCGTTGGCGGTGTTCGGCCCCTACAAGTCGACGCACATGCAGAACCTCGCGCAGAGCGCGATCTCCGCGGCGACGTTCGGCGCGGGCAATGCCCTGCTGCTGCCGGTCGGCATCCCGTTCGTGCTCGGCCGCATGGACCTGGTCGTGCCGATGCTGATCGGCGTGTTCCTGGCGATGCTGGTGGATGGCTACCTGCTCTACCGCATGTTCGACAGCGACGTGTTTCCCTCGGAGGGCGCCTGGCCGCCGGGGGTCGCGGCGGCGGAAGCGATCCGCGCCGGTGACGAGGGCGGGCGGAAGGGCCTGGTGCTGCTCGGCGGCATCGTGGTGGGGATCGCGGGCTCGCTCGCGGCGGTGCCGATGTCGGCCTTCGGCGTGGCGTTCATCGGCAATATCTGGGCGCTCACCATGTTCGGAGTCGGCTTGCTGATGCGCGGTTATTCGTCGTGGCTCCTGCCCTGGCTCGCGCCGGGGGGCGACATCATGAAGGTCTATGTCCCTCACGGCTTCATGGTGGGCGCGGGACTGGTGGCGCTGATCCAGGTGGTGATCCTCATGATGAAGCGCGGCAACGATGCGCCCGCACACGCCACGCGCACGTCGCCAGAGGAAGTGCGCCGCACGATCGCCGGCGGCAGCGGCGCCTATGTCGTGATCGCCGTGGTGATCGCGCTGCTGGGCGGGATGATCTCCGAGATGTCGCTCCCCATGTTGCTGTTCTTCGTGATCTATGCGGCCTTCGCGGCGCTCGTTCACGAGCTCATCGTCGGCCTCGCCGCCATGCACGCCGGCTGGTTCCCGGCATTCGCGGTGGCGCTGATCACGCTGGTGATCGGCACGCTGATCGGCTTCCCGGCGGGCGCGCTCTGCCTGCTCGTGGGCTTCTCGGCAGCGACCGGGCCTGCCTTCGCGGACATGGGCTACGACCTCAAGGCCGGCTACATGCTGCGCGGCTATGGCTCCAACCCCGCCTTCGAGCTCGACGGCCGCCGGCAGCAGTTGCTGGCGGCGATGTTCGCCTTCGTGGTGGCCGGCGCGGTGGTGCTGCTCTCCTATCGCGGTTACTTCGCGTCGAACAAGGTGGCGCCGGTCGATCGCGTCTATGTCGCGACCATCCAGGCGGGCGCCTCCTGGGACGTCGCGCGGCAGCTGCTGATCTGGGCGATCCCGGGCGCGCTCATCCAGTATCTCGGCGGCCCGAAGCGGCAGCTGGGCGTGCTCTTCGCGACTGGCCTCCTGCTGCTCAATCCGACCGCGGGCTGGGCGGTGCTGGTGGGCGTCACGCTGCGCGCGATCTGGACGCGGATCACCGCCGGCGAGCGCCAATCGGAGATGGAGGTGTTCGGCGCCGGCGCGATCGCGGGCGACGCGCTCTTCAGCTTCTACGACACGATGACGAAGACCTTCATGCCGAAGAAGTGACAGGTCCCATGAGCGTCGACGGCCGCACGCGCGATTTCGTTGGCTATGGCGGATCGTCGCCCGATCCGAAATGGCCCAACGGCGCGCGGCTCGCACTCAACTTCGTCATGAACTACGAAGAGGGCTCCGAGCCCTCGATCGGGGACGGCGACGGCTATACCGAGGCCGGGCTCACGGAGGGCGCGAGCCTCGATCCGCTCCGCGAGCGCCGCGACCTCGGCGCCGAGAGCATGTTCGAATACGGCAGCCGCGTCGGGTTCTGGCGCGTGCTGCGGATCTTTCGGGAGCGCGACTTGCCGATCACGGTGTTCGGCTGCGCGCTCGCGCTCGAGCGCAATCCGCCTGCGGCGAAGGCGATCCGAGAGGCCGGGTTCGACGTCTGCTGCCATGGCTGGCGGTGGGTGAAGCACTTCGAACTCGCGGAAGCCGCGGAGCGCGCGGAGATCGCGCGGGCCGTGGCGTCCCTCGCAAAGACCCTCGGACAGCGCCCGGTCGGCTGGTACTGCCGCTATGCGCCCAGCATCAACACGCGGCGCCTCCTGGTCGAGGAAGGCGGCTTCCTCTACGACAGCGACGCCTATAATGACGAGCTCCCGTACTGGCTGGAGGTCGGCGGGCGGCCGCACCTGGTGGTGCCCTACACGCTCACCAACAACGACACCAAGTTCGGGCGCGGCGTCTTCGCCACGTCGGACGATTTCTTCAGCTTCTGCCGCGATGCCTTCGACCTGCTCTACCGCGAAGGCGAAACCGCGCCCAAGATGATGTCGGTCGGCCTGCATCTCCGGCAGATCGGCCATCCCGGGCGAGCCGCCGGGCTGGAGCGCTTCCTCGACCATGTCCGGAAACACGCGGGCGTATGGGTGTGTCGGCGCGAGGATATTGCGCGGCATTGGATCGCGACACACCCCTATTCGGGCCGTTGACTCACTTTCGCCACGATCTTTCCGCGAGAACTCCGAACTTCCCGCGGATATGCAGGCACCCGCACACCGTTGTCCCATTTGAGGAAGCATTTTCCGAAAGGAGACACGCCATGTCGTCCACTCCTGCGCGCACTTCCAAGCGGCGCTCGCACCTCTTGAGAACGCTGGCGCTGTCGCTCGCAGCCTTCGCAATCGTCGGTGTGAGCAACATCACACCAGCGAACGCCTGGTACGACGCCTACGGCTACTGGCACCCCAGCTATCACCACTACTACTATCACCACGCCTATTGGCGGCACCGCTGGTGGTGCGAGCACCATCCCTACGCGTGCGGTTATCGGCCGTACTACGGCTACTCCGGCGGCTACTACGGCGGTTACTACAACGGCTACTGAGATCGGTATTGACGGCTATCGCTCATCGAACAGCGCGTCGATGATCGGGCATTCGGGGACGCGGCTTCCCCGGCACCGCTCGGCCACCGCCGCGAGGGTCCGGGCAAGCCGCCGCAGGTCCGCGATCTTGCGCCGGACGTCGGCGAGGTGGCCGAGCGTGATCGCCTTCACCTCCGCGCAGGTGTAGCGACCGCCATCCACCAGCCGCAGCAGCTCTCGGACCTCATCGAGCGAGAAGCCCAGCTCGCGGCTGCGCCGGACGAAGCGCAGCCGCTTTTCGTGCGTTCCGTCATAGAGGCGGTGGCCGCCGAGGCTGCGCGGCGGCTTCGGCAGGATGCGCACGCGCTCGTAGAAGCGGATGGTCTCGATATTGACGCGTGCCCGCCTCGACAGCTCGCCGATCGAGAATTCATCCATCGCGCTGACCGGCTCCCCTCGCGAAAGCGTGAAGCGACGACCGCTTGATGCTGTAGTCGCTACAGGATCTAGGGTCACTCTAGACCAGCGCGAGGTCGCGAACAATGACGGCTCGAGAGGACGATCGAGGAAATTCTCGAGAGGCGAAGCGGCTGACGGAGCGCCGATCCGTCGGCGCGGCCGCCTTGTCGATCGGGGGCATTCTGGCGGCGCTCGGAGCCGCGTCCTGTTGCGTCGTCCCGTTCGCCTTGTTCATGGTCGGCATCAGCGGCGCTTGGATCGCCGATCTGACGGCGCTGGAGCCCTATCAGCCGGTCTTCGCAGCCGCCGCCCTGGGGTGCTTGGGCGGAGGGTTCCTTCTCGTCCAACGGAAGTCCACGCTCGTCTGCGCGGAGGGACGCTTTTGCACGCCGAGATCGCGGCGCTTCACGCGCATCGCCCTCTGGACGACGGCCGCTTTGATCGTCGTCGCGCTTGGCTTCCCGAGGCTCGCGCCACTTTTCCTCTAGCCCGCAGGACTTCGGCAGACTGCAAGGAGAGACTCGATGATCCCACGCAAAGCCGCCGTACTCGGCCTCATGATCATGCTTTCGCCCTGGGCGGCGCAGGCCGCCGAGAAGACCGTGACGCTCCGCGTCGACAATGCGACCTGCGAGCTCTGCGCACCCATTGTCAAGAGTGCTCTCTCGCAGGTGTCCGGCGTCACTGCCGTCCAGGTCAAGGAAGTCGACGCCGAGTCAGCCGCCCTCGCGACCGTCACGTTCGATGACGCGGTCACCGATGTTTCGGCGCTCATTGCCGCCACGACGAACGCCGGGTACCCTTCGCGTCCCGCGAACACGGGCGGTTGAGACGGAAGAACCGCGCATGGCCGCGACAGGTGCCGCCGACACGCGAGAGGCATTCGTCGAATACCTGGAACAGGGCCTCTTGACCCTGAATACGCCGGAGATACAGCGGGCGAGCGTGGCGCTCTATCGCCTGCTCAGCCGGGGCGCCGCGGTGACGACGCACCAACTCGCGGCGGCGTGCGGCCTATCGCAAGACCGCACGGGTCGGCTCCTCGCAGAATTTGCGGCGACCTCGCTGGTGCGGGACATGCACGGGGCCGTGACCGCTTTCGGTGGCCTGAGCCTGACGCCGACGCGCCATCGCTTCATCGCCGGGCGGGTCGAGCTCCATACATGGTGCGTCCTCGATGCGCTGTTCCTGCCGGAGATCCTGCGGACGCCGGCGACGCTCATGACTCGCTGCCCGGCGTCGGGCGCGGAGCTCGCGGCCGACCTGCTGCCCGAGTCGGTGCAATCCGCCCGACCCTCGGACATGGTGATGTCGATCCTCGCGCCCGACCGAAAAGCCTGCTGCACCGATCTGCGGACCGCGTTCTGCGATCGCGTCAACCTGTTCCGCGATCGGCAGGCTTTCGCCACCTGGGCGCGGGATCGCGCCGACGTGGGCTGCGTCTCGTTGAGCGAGGCCCAGCTCCTTGCGCGACAGCGCAATGCCGCGCGCTACCCCGACGTCGAGCTTGCCGCATGAGCGCATCCCTCATCGTTCATTCCGAGATCACCTGTCCGCAGTGCGGCCACCGGGCGACCGAGCGGATGCCGACCGACGCTTGCCTGTTCTTTTATGACTGCGCGGGCTGCGGCACCCGGCTCAAGCCGAAGCCCGGCGACTGCTGCGTCTTCTGCTCCTACGGCTCCGTCCCCTGCCCGCCCATTCAAGAGGCGCGGCGCGGCGGCGATGCCGCGTCCACGGGGTGCTGTGCGGGCTGAACCCGTCGAGCGCGGCGCTACGTGACCGCTTCGCCGAAGAGTGAGCCGGGATTGCTGGGATCGAGCTGCGCCACGACATAGAGATCGCCGACCCGAAGCTCGACCGAGGCCGCGTTGTTGCCGCATTCGTGCCGAATGAAGGTGATCGCCTTTTCCAGATCCGGGAAGGCGTGCTCCATGGAGGCCGCCGGACGCTCCACGACCCAGCGATCTGGCGCCGCGTGCGTGACCCGATAGATCGGAACCTTCGTGGCGGCGCGCCGTGCCTTGCGCGCGGATCCGATGATCCGGCCGAGCCGGTGCCACCATGCGCTCCCCGCGCCGGCCTGAGGGGCGAAATCGGGATCGGCAACGTGCTGAGACGTGGTCATGGAAGTCTCCGGGTGCTTCACGGGCTGGTCGAGCATTGATCAATTCTGAAAGTAGATCGAGGCCGGCATGAGGAACCACAGCCTTAATGCCATCAATCCCGCCATGATGACGACGCTTACAGCGATGGCGACGATCGACGGGCCGATTTTCGCACGACCGGTTTCGACGGGTCGCGACCCGACCTTGTCTCGAACGATGGTCGCGACATCGTTGGGAGCTGCCGCGCGTATGTAGGCGATGGTCGACATGGTCAGCCTGTCTTCACACCCTTATAGAAGAGGCGCTCGGCCCGTATAAAATCGAGGTGGAAACCCGCCTCGAGTTATAAAAACGGCATAAGTGCGAGGCGCCAGCGGCTTTCACGCCTATCGCCCGCTCAGATCAGGCGGGTGCCGTACAAAAGCAGCTGCACGGCAACGACGAAGAACGGCCATCCCGCGAGCGAGCGGGCGATCTCGCGCATCACCGCGCCAAGCGACCGGTCCTCCTCGGTCGACTCGGCGCTCCCGCTACTCAGCGGGAGCGGATGGCCTTCTTTTTCAATCCCGGTATCGGAGTGACTGCGCATTATCCTGTCCCGTTTCCAAGGTTCCTGGCCTCGGGTGAGGATTAAGGCGCAGTTCATAAAGATTCGAGACGAGGATTAGACGCGCCAAATAAACGCGGCATGAGATTGCAGGTGCGTCGCGAGCTCGTCTTTACGCCGCTTTTATTTGGCGCCGCTGACATCGATATCGCTTTTTTATTGCGCGTTGCCATCTATCTAGCCGCGCAACGAGCAATGCGTCGTGACGGCTCAGGGCTGATGCAAGCGGATGCGCGCCCGGATCTGTCTCACTCACTTTCGCCCGATCGCTGACGTGCTGCGATCCGCGACCTCAAGGAGAGCTCGATGTTCGACGTGATGATGGTGGCCATCGCCCTGGGCTTCTTCGTGATCGCCCTCGGCTATGTGGCCGCCTGCGACCGGATGTGAGGAGCAGGGCCATGGCCTTCGATTACGTCCTCGGTTCGATCACGACGATCGTGATCACCGCCTACCTGGTGTTCGCGCTGATCCGGCCCGAGCGCTTCTAGGAGAGCGTCATGACCTTCAACGGCTGGCTGCAGATTGCGCTCTTCGGCGCGATCATCATCGCGCTCACCAAGCCCTTCGGCGGCTACATGACCCGCGTCTTCGCGGGCGAGCGCACGCTGCTCTCGCCGGTGCTGCGGCCGCTCGAGCGCACGATCTATTGGCTCTGCGGCGTCGAAGAGAAGACCGAGCAGCACTGGACCATCTACGCTGCGGCGGTGCTGATTTTCAGCTTCGTCGGATTCCTCGCGCTCTACGCGCTGCAGCGGTTGCAGAACGTGCTGCCGTTCAATCCGCAGGGCCTGGACGCGGTCTCGCCGGACAGCTCGCTCAACACTTCCATGAGCTTCGTCACCAACACGAACTGGCAGTCCTACGTACCCGAGACCACCATGAGCTACCTCACGCAGATGGCGGGGCTCACGGTGCACAATTTCGTGTCCGCGGCCGCCGGCATCGCGATCGCGATCGCGGTGATCCGCGGCTTCGCGCGCCGCCAGGCAGGGACGATCGGCAACTTCTGGGTCGATCTCACGCGCTGCACCCTCTACATCCTGCTGCCGATCGCGGTGGTGGTGGCGCTGGTCTTCGTGTGGCAGGGCATGCCCCAGAACCTCGGCGCCTACGTCGAGGCGACGACCCTCGAGGGCGGCAAGCAGCTCATCGCTCAGGGACCCGTCGCCTCGCAGGAGGTGATCAAGGAATTCGGCACCAACGGCGGCGGCTTCTTCAACGCCAACTCGTCACATCCCTACGAGGATCCGACGCCGCTCACGACCTTCATCCAATACATCCTGATCTTCTCGATCGGCGCCGGCCTCACCAACGTGCTGGGTCGCATGGTCGGCGACCAGCGGCAGGGCTGGGCGCTCTTCGCGGCCATGGGAATCCTGTTCCTCGCCGGCGTCTCCACCGCTTATTGGGCGGAGTCGCACGGCAATCCCGCCTTCGCGCAGTTCAACGTCGACACCACCCAGAGCCCGCTCCAACCCGGCGGCAACATGGAGGGCAAGGAGGTCCGGTTCGGCATCACGGAATCCGCGATGTTCGCCACCATCACCACCGACACTTCCTGCGGTGCCGTGAATTCCATGCATGACAGCTTCATGCCGCTGGGTGGCATGGTGCCGCTCGTCAACATCCTCCTCGGCGAGATCATCTTCGGCGGCGTGGGCTCCGGCCTCTACGGCATGCTCGCTTTCGCGATCGTCTCGATGTTCGTGGCGGGCCTGATGGTGGGACGCACGCCCGAGTATCTCGGCAAGAAGCTGGAGGCGAAGGAGGTCAAGATGGCGATCCTCGCCATCCTGATCCTGCCCTTCTCGATTCTCGGCGGCACCGCGCTTGCGACCGTGCTGCCCGCGGGCCTCGCCGGCATCAGCAACACCGGCCCCCACGGCTTCAGCGAGATCCTCTACGCCTACACCTCCGCCACCGGCAACAACGGCAGCGCCTTCGCGGGCATCAGCGCCAACACCGTGTTCTACAACACGACGCTCGCGACCGCGATGCTGATCGGCCGTTTCATCATGGTGATCCCGCTCCTCGCCGTCGCGGGCTCGCTTGCCGGGAAGAAGCTGCTGCCGCCCTCGGCCGGCACTTTTCCGACCAACCGTCCGCTCTTCGTGGGCCTGCTGATCGGCGTCATCGTGATCATCGGCGGCCTCATGTACTTCCCCGCGGTGTCGCTCGGGCCCGTGGTCGAGCAAGTCGCCATGAACGCCGGCACGCTCTATGCCGCGCCCTAATGACAAATTGATCCGCCAAGGACGATCGCCATGACCACCGCAATTCCCGTCGCCGCATCGCCCAGGACCGGGCTCTTCAAGCGGCACGTGCAGCCGCTGTCGCTGTTCGACCGGTCGCTCATCGTGCCGGCGATCTGGGGCTCCATCCGCAAGCTCGATCCACGGACACTGATCCAGAACCCCGTCATGTTCGTGGTGGAGATCGTCTCGGTGCTCACCACGATCTTCTTCCTGCGGGACCTCTTCGTTGGGGGCAGCACCGTCGTCGGTGCGAACGCCGCGTTCTCCGGGCAGATCGCGGCTTGGCTCTGGTTCACCGTGCTGTTCGCCAATTTCGCCGAAGCCGTCGCCGAGGGCCGCGGCAAGGCGCAGGCGGACACCTTGCGCCGCACGCGCACGGAGACCATGGCCAAGCGCTTGACCGGCCCGGAGACGCGGCGGTTCGAGCAGGTGCCGGCGGCGACGCTCAGGCAGGGCGACGTGGTCCTGGTCGAGGCCGGCGACACCATCCCGAGCGACGGCGACGTCATCGAGGGTATCGCGTCGGTCGACGAGTCCGCGATCACCGGCGAGTCGGCACCCGTCATCCGCGAGAGCGGCGGCGACCGCTCGGCGGTGACCGGGGGCACGCGCGTGATCTCTGACTGGATCAAGATCCGGATCACCGCGGCCCAGGGGCATACTTTCCTCGACCGCATGATCGCGCTGGTCGAGGGCGCCGTCCGGCAGAAGACGCCGAACGAGATCGCGCTCAACATCCTCCTCGCGGGCATGACCATCATGTTCGTATTCGCGACCGTGAGCATCCCGAGCTTTGCGTCTTACGCCGGCGGCGCCGTCGCGGTGGTCGTGCTGATCGCGCTCTTCGTCTGCCTGATTCCGACCACGATCGGCGCGCTGCTCTCGGCGATCGGGATCGCGGGCATGGACCGGCTGGTGCGGTTCAATGTCCTCGCCATGTCGGGCCGCGCGGTCGAGGCCGCGGGCGACGTCGACACGCTGCTCCTCGATAAGACCGGCACCATCACGCTCGGCAATCGCGTGGCGACCGAGTTCGTTCCGCTGTCCGGCGTTACCGACGCCGAGCTCGCGGACGCGGCGCAGCTCTCCTCTCTCAGCGACGAGACGCCGGAGGGCCGCTCCATCGTCGTCTTGGCCAAAGAGAAGTACGCGCTCCGTGGTCGCGAGATGGCGGGCCTCAGCGCCAAGTTCGTGCCGTTTTCGGCGCAGACGCGCATGAGCGGCGTCGATTTCGAGGGTCACTCGATCCGCAAGGGCGCCGTCGATTCGATCCTGGCCTATGTCCGGCAGCGGAGCGGCAACGCCAACATGCCGGAGCCGCCGCAGCTGAAGCCCGTCGTCGAGAAGATCTCAAAATCCGGGGGTACGCCGCTCGCGGTCGCCAAGGACAATCGCATTCTCGGCATCATCCACCTGAAGGACGTGATCAAGGGCGGCATCCGCGAGCGCTTCGCCGAGCTCCGCCAGATGGGCATCCGCACGGTGATGATCACCGGCGACAACCCTCTCACCGCCACCGCGATCGCGGCGGAGGCCGGCGTCGACGATTTCCTGGCGCAGGCGACGCCCGAGGACAAGCTGCGGCTCATCCGCGACGAGCAGGCCAAGGGCAAGCTGGTCGCCATGTGCGGCGACGGCACCAACGACGCGCCGGCGCTCGCGCAGGCGGACGTTGGTGTCGCCATGAACACCGGCACCATGGCGGCGCGCGAGGCCGGCAACATGGTCGACCTCGACAGCGACCCCACCAAGCTCATCGAGATCGTCGCGATCGGCAAGCAGCTGCTGATGACCCGCGGCGCGCTCACCACCTTCTCGATCGCGAATGACGTCGCGAAGTACTTCGCCATCATCCCCGCGATGTTCGTGGCGTTCTATCCGCAGCTCCAGGTCATCAACATCATGGGCCTGAAGAACCCGGAGAGTGCCATCCTCTCCGCCATCATCTTCAACGCGTTGATCATCATCGCGCTGATCCCGCTCGCGCTCCGCGGCGTGACCTACCGGCCCGCCGGCGCCGCGAGCATCCTGCGCCGCAATCTCGTGATCTACGGGATCGGCGGCATCATCGTGCCGTTCCTGGGCATCAAGGCCATCGACATGATCGTCACCGCGATCGGTCTGGACTGAGGAGCAGTAATCATGTTGAAGCAGATCCGTCCCGCCCTCGTGATGATGATCGCCATGACCGTCATCACCGGCCTCGTTTATCCGCTGGGCATCACCGGCATCGCCCAGTTCCTCTTCCCGCACCAGGCGAACGGCAGTCTGATCGAGAAGGACGGCAAGGTGATCGGCTCGGAGCTGATCGGCCAGGACTTCCATGACCCCAAGTATTTCCATCCTCGGCCGTCGGCGACGACGGAGCCCGATCCGAAGGACCCGACCAAGACGGTCCCGGTGCCGTACGCGGCTGACAATTCGGCGGCGTCGAACCTGGCGCCTACCAGCCAAGCGCTCATCGATCGCGTCAAGGACGATGCCGGCAAGCTCGCCGAGGACACCAAGGCGCCGATTCCAGTCGATCTCGTGACGACGTCGGCGAGCGGCCTCGATCCCGACATCACGCCGGCGGGCGCCTACTTCCAGGTGACGCGGGTGGCGAAGGCGCGGGGCATTCCCGAGGAAAAGCTGCGCCAGCTCGTCGCCGACAATATCCAGGAACGCACGCTGGGCATCCTCGGCGAGCCCCGCGTCAACGTGCTCAAGCTCAATCTGGCCCTCGACGCGATGAAGTAGGCCACGCCGGCTTCGCGAGCCGCGCGGAGCGTCAGCGGAGTTCAGTCCAATGAGAGCGACGCTTATGGTCGGCGCGGTGGCGCTGGCCGGGATTTCAGTCAGCGCCCCGCCGGCACTTGCGCAGGCGCAGTCCGCGCCAACGGACCAGGCGCCCAGCGTGCCCGCCGCCTGGACCGATACGCTCAAGCTCTCGGGCCACCTCGAGGCCGGCATCACCGGAAACTTCGACAGTCCCCATGACCAGCGCAATTTCGGCCGCCTGTTCGATGATCACTCGAACCGGCCCCTCCTGAACCAATTCATGCTCACTGCGGAGCGACCGCTCGATCTCAAGGCAACCGGCTGGGACTTCGGCTTCAAGGCCCAGATCATGTATGGATCTGACGCGCGGTTCACGCACCTCTTCAGTCAGCTCGACCGCGTGATCCACGACACCAATCAGGTCGATATCGTCGAGGCGTATGGCAGCGTGCACGTGCCCGCGATCGGCGCGGGCGGGATGGACGTCAAGCTTGGCCAGTTTGTCTCGCCGATGAGCGCGGAATCGATCGATGCATCGCAGAACAGCCTCTACTCGCATTCCTACATCTTCAATTT
>DATFRA010000133.1:0-5817 GCA_035263705.1 Allostellaceae bacterium | reverse complement strand
TCGCCATGCGCAGCACCTCGGCGCGCAGCTCCTCCGGTAGCGCCTCGGTGAGGCCCGGGATCGCGGCATAAAAGGTGCGGTCCGCCATCATCGGCGCCACCACTGCACGCATGCCCGCATCCGCATAGGCGCGGCCGACGGTTGCGAGTCCCTCGAGCGAGGGCGTGGGAAACGCCACGAAGAGGTCGTAGCAGGCGGTGCACCCCTTGAGCAGCATCTCGACCGCGCCGACGCTCGCCGCGACATAGGCCGCGTCGAGATTGTCGAGGCGCGAGGCCCACGGCCCCGCGTTCAGCAAGAGCTCCAGCGTCCAGCGGTCGCCGACGCCCTTGCTCAGGTTGCCGTGCCCGTGCATGTGTGCATTGAGAAGCCCGGGGATCAGGATCCGGTCGCGCGCGTCGATCGATCGTGCGTCGCCGACGGTGATCCGGCCCCAGGGCTCGATGGCGGCGATCCGGCCGCCTTCCGCCAGCAGATCGGCACCGATCAACTTGGCCCGGCTGTGCGCGAGGACGCGCCCGCCGCGGATGAGCACGCGCTCGACGGCCATCGCTCAGTATCCTCGGTCGATGTCGACCTGGTTCAGGAGCCGCTTTCCCGCCATGGCGCGCCGCAGGTTCTCGATCACCACCGGCGCCGCCGACACCGCGGCGCCAAAAGCCGCGACATGGGGCGTCACGGTGATCTTCGGATGCGTCCAGAACGGGTGATCCTGCGGCAGCGGCTCGTGCGAGAACACGTCGAGCGTGGCGCTCGCGATCTGTCCGGCTTCGATCGCGGGGATCAGGTCCGCTTCCACGAGATGATCGCCGCGGCCGACGTTGATGAGCTTCGCGCCCCTGGGCAGCATCTCGAACAGCGGCCGTGCCAGGATGCCGCGCGTCTCCGGCGTGAGCGGCAGCAGGCAGACCAGGATATCGGTGCTGCTCGCGAATTCCCGAAGCCCGCCGAGCCCCGAGAAGCAGGCGACGCGGTCGATGGTCTTGGGCGAGCGCGACCAGCCGCGCACGCTGAAGCCGAGGTCGGCGACGGCCTTCGCGACCTCGCCGCCGAGCTCGCCGAGGCCCATCACACCCACGGAGACCGCGCTCTTCGGCGGCGGGATGTAGTAGACCCATTTCTTCTGCGGCTGGTGCTCCGCATGCCGGTCGAGTCCGCGGTAGTGCCGCAGCACGGCCCAGACGCAATAGTCGCGCATGGATACGTTGAGGCCGGGATCGACCAGCCGCGCGAGCGGAATGTGCCGCGGCAGGCTCTTGAGATCGAGCTGGTTCACACCGGCGCCCAGCGACTGGATCACTTTGAGGTTCGGGAACAGCGCGAGCCCGCCCTCCGCGGGGGGCAGCCAGACCAGAATGGCGTCGATGTCGGCGGGGTTCTTCACCGTCGGCCAAACCTCGACCTCGAGATTGGGCATGTGCTTCTTGAGCTCGGGGATCCACTCGTTGGGATCGTCGAGGTGACTGCAGAAGAGAAGTTTCATCGGTCGGCTCAACCCATCGACAATCCGCCGTTGACGCGGAGCGTCTGGCCCGTGATGTAGGCGGCCTCGTCAGAGGCCAAGAACGCCATGGCCGCCGCGATCTCCTCGGGCTTGCCATAGCGGCCCATGGGCACCAGGCGGAGCGCCGCCTTGAGGCCCTCGGCATCGATCTGGCCCAGCATCTCCGTCGCTATATAACCCGGCGAGACGGAGTTCACGGTGACGCCATGAGGTGCCACCTCCGCCGCGATCGGGCGCAGCATCATGTTGATCCCGCCCTTGGACGCCGTGCAGACCGAGTATTTGTTGCCGCCGAAGTCGGCGACCTCGGTGATGCAGGAGCCCGTGGCGATCACGCGGCCGGAGCGGCGCTCGATCATGTGCGGCAGCGCCGCGCGCGCCATGTTGAAGAAACCGCGCAGGTTGATCTCGATCGAGCGCGCCCAGTCCTCGTCGGTGCTCTCGACGAAGGGCCGGTCGATGATGATGCCCGCGTTGCTCACGAGGATGTCGAGCTTGCCAAAGGCGTCGATCGCACTCTTCACGAGGCGCTCGGCGTCCGCCTTCTTCGCGACGTCGCCGACCGCGACGATCGCCTCGCCACCGGCGGCGCGGATCTCCTTGGCGACCGCCTCTGCCTTGTCGCGGGTCGAGACGCAATTCACCACCACCTTCGCGCCGTCCCTCGCGAAGCGCAGCGCCACCGCGCGCCCGATGCCGCGGGAGCTCCCCGTGATCAGCGCCGATTTTCCCTTGAGGTCCATGTTTGCCTCCTCTTGCACCCGCGAGATGTTAGAGGGATTTTCGCAAAAGCGGTATCGGTATAAGCCTGCACAGTCGGCGTCGGGTCGCGAGATTGCGCTGCAGGCCTGGCGATTTTTGAACTATACGGTCCAGAACTGACGAGCTGCGGAGGATCCGGATGACTCGCCCCAGAGAGTTCGACATCGACACCGCGCTCGATCGGGCCATGCACGTCTTTTGGGCGAAAGGCTACGAAGCGGCGTCGCTCGACGACCTCTGCGCCGCGGCCCGGCTCAGCCGGTCGAGCCTTTATGCGGCATTCGGGGGGAAGCGTGACCTGCTGCTTCAATCGCTGGATCGATACACCGAGCGTGGAACGGCGCGCATCGCGGAGATGCTCGCGGTGCCGCCCCTCCGCGCCGCCCTATCGAGTTTGGCGAGCGCGTTCATCGAGCAGATCGTAGACGGGCCGGGCCGGACCGGATGTTTCATCGGCAACTGCGCCGGCGAGCTCGCGCGTCGCGACCAAACGGTAGCCGCGCATCTGCGTCGCGCCCTCGCGCGCACGGAGGCGACGTTTCGTGCCGCGCTGCATGCGGCGAAGGCACGCAAGGAACTGTCGCCGAAGGCCGACATCGAGGCGCTCGCTCGCTTCCTGACCTCGAGCTTCCAGGGCCTCAGGCTCGTCGGCAAGGTCAATCCCGATCGGGCGACCCTGCTCGATATCGCATTTGTGATGCTGCGCTGTCTGGACGAGTGATATCTTTCATTCTGGACTGTCCGGTCCATAAGAGAAGTCCTGGGAAGATGGAGCCGCGGGATGTTGCGCGGGCGCCTACTAGCAATGCTTCTTGTTGCATCGACGATGGGCGCGGCCGGGGCGTGGGCACAGTCTTTAGCAATCGCCGATCTCGATGACGCCGCCCACCTCGCGCTCAGCGCCGACGCGCGAGAGCGGCGCGAGGCCACCGAGTGGCTGCTGCAATACCGAGAGCGGGACTCGATTGCGGTGCTGATTCAGCTTCTGCGCTGGCTGCCGGACGGAGAAACCGAGATCGTGCGCCATCTCGAGACGCTGACCGGCGCGCATCCGGGCTCTCGCTGGTTCGACTGGATGGTCTGGCAGCAGGCTCACCCGGAAGTCTCGCCCTATCCCGGATACGCGGGCTTCCTGGCCGATGTCCTCGGCACGCTCGATCCGCGGTTTCGCCGCTTCGTGCACGCGGACGTGCCGTACGCGATCCGCCTCGAGGAGATTGCCTGGGGCGGCGTCCGCGTCGACGGCATTCCAGCGCTCGAGCATCCCGAGCTCATCTCGGCAGGCGACGCTCGCTATCTGAACGCCAACGACCCCGTGTTCGGCATCGAGATCAACGGCGATGCGCGCGCCTACCCGCTGCGCATCGTGAATTGGCACGAGATGGTGAACGATACCGTCGGCGGCGTTCCCGTAAGCCTCGCCTATTGCACGCTCTGCGGCGCCGGCATTCTGTTCGACGGCCGCGTCGACGGCCGCGACCAGCCCTTCACCTTCGGCTCATCCGGTCTGCTCTATCGCTCGAACAAGCTGATGTATGACCGCCAGACCGATTCGCTCTGGAACCAGTTCACCGGCCGCCCCGTCGTGGGTCCGCTGACCGGGTCGGGGATCGAGCTCCGCGTGCTGCCGGTCACGCTGACGACGTGGACCCAATGGCGCCAGCGACATCCCGGAACGCGCGTGCTGTCGCTCGATACCGGATTCCGTCGCGACTACGGGTCCGGCGTCGCCTATCACGACTATTTCGCGAGTCCCGATCTGATGTTTCCGGCGCTGGTCAAGGACGGGAGGCTGAGCCAGAAGGATCTGATCTTCGGCGTTCGAGCACCCGGCGGCGTCAAGGCCTGGCCGCTGGCGGATTTCGCGGGTGGCACAGTGATCAACGACCGCGTGGGATTGATCGACGTGGTTCTCGTCGGCGATCCGCAGGGACGCGGCGCGCGCGCCTACCGCTCCGATGGCCGGCGCTTCGTCCGTGGCGCCACGCCTGAGGAGCTGACGTCGGGTGATGCGCGCTGGCGTGTGACGGAGGACGCTCTGCTAGGGCCCCAGGGCGAGAACTTGCCCCGGTTGCCGGGGCACGTCGCCTATTGGTTCGCCTGGTCGGGCTACTTCGAGGATGCCGAGCTCGGCAGCCCGGAGCCAAGCGAGCAATGATCATCCGCTGCTGCGAGACGAGCCCAAGCCTTCCAAAACCGACTGGAGACACACCCATGGCGAGCTCTACGAAGATACAAGCCGGCTCCCGCTTCCCTGACCTGCATTGGTCCAAGGTCGGCGGCGGCACGATCGATCCGAGGAGCGCGCAAGGATGGCGATTGCTCGTGGTCTATCGCGGCAAGCACTGCCCGCTCTGCAAGCGGTATTTGAAAACCCTGGACGGCTTGCTCGATGATTTCACGGCGGCCGGCGTCGCCGTGATGGCGGTCTCTGCCGATCCGCAGGAGAAGGCTCAGGTGGACGCCGCCGAGCACGGCTGGCGCTTCCCCGTCGGATATGGGCTGACCATCGATCAAATGCGCCAGCTCGGCCTCTACATCTCGGAGCCTCGCTCGCCGCAGGAGACCGACCGGCCGTTCGCCGAGCCCGGTCTTTTCGCGATAAACCCCGAGGGCAACGTGCAGATCGTTGATGTCTCGAATGCCCCCTTCGCGCGCCCGGATCTCGCGGGTGTGCTGCAGGGGCTGAAATTCGCGCGGGAGAAGCAATATCCGGTGCGCGGCACCCTCATCTGATCGATCGAGGAGATGGTCTTCTCGGCGTCTCCCCTCTCCTCCGGAAACATGCGACAGATCGCGCGAAGAGTTCGGGTTGCCGCAGCGGCCCGTTAACGGATATACGCACGGGGAGGGCGATAAGTCGTATCCGGAGGAGATACCCGTGGCCGAGACCTCAGACGTCGTGATCATCGGGGGCGGCGCGGTCGGCAGCTCCATCGCCTATTTCCTGGCGTCGAATGCCGATTTCCGCGGCAAGGTCACGGTCTTCGAGCGCGATCCGACCTATCGCTTCGCGTCCTCGGCTCTGTCGCTGAGCTCGATCCGCGTGCAGTTCTCGACGCCCACGAACATGCATCTCTCCGCCTTCGGCATGGAGTTCCTGAAGGGCGCGGCCGAGCGCCTCGCGGCCGACGGCGAGCCTGCGAATGTCGGCTACATCCAGCGGCCCTACCTGTTCCTGGCGAGCGCGGACGGCCGGTCGGTGCTGGAATCGAACCACCGCGCGCAATCAGAGGCGGGCTACGGTGACCGTGTCCTGCTGCTCGAGCCCAAGGACTTGAAGCAGCGGTTTCCCTGGATCAACACGGACGGCGTCGTGCTGGCCTCGCTCGGCATCAAGGACGAGGGTTGGTTCGATGGCTATGGCCTGCTGCAGGCGTTCCGCAAGAAGGCGCGGAGCCTCGGAGTCACCTATGTGACGGGCGAGGTCACCGGCATCGAGCGGAGGGGCCGCCGGATCGAGGCGGTGAAGTTCGGCGACGGCACGCGCCTTGCCTGCGGCATCGCGGTCAACGCAGCGGGACCGAGCGCCGGCAAGGTCGCGCGGCTCA
>DATFRA010000132.1:0-11387 GCA_035263705.1 Allostellaceae bacterium | reverse complement strand
GGCGCGAGCCCCACTGTCCACGCCGGGACCGTGATCTTCACCCTGATCGGCTTCTCCGGTCTCTACCTCCTCCTCGGTATCCTGTTCCTGTTCTTGATCGGGCGCGAGATCGCCCACGGCCCGGCGCCACTGTCGCCGGCCGGGCGCGGCCGTGGGGAGCCCGTGCATGTTTGAGACCTGGTACGCCATCGCTGCGATAATGTTCGCGCTGTACGTGGCGCTCGACGGCTTCGACCTTGGCGCGGGCATCGTCTCGCCCTTCGTGGCGGCGGGCGACACCGAGCGGCGCCAGGTGCTGGCGGCCATCGGACCGTACTGGGATGGCAACGAGGTGTGGCTGGTCGCGGCGGGCGGCGCGCTATTCTTGGCGTTCCCACGGGTCCTCGCCTCTGGCATCTCGGGCTTCTACTTCGCGATCTTCCTCTTTCTCTGGTGCCTGCTCGGGCGCGGCATCGCCATCGAGTTCCGAAGCCACGTGGCCGACCCCCTGTGGCGCGCCGCCTGGGACTTCGTGTTCGTGGCCGCTAGCACCCTACTCGCGGTGTTCTTCGGCGCCGCGTTTGGCAATCTCATGCGCGGCGTGTCCCTCGACCGCGACGGGTGGTTCGCGCTGCCGCTCTTCACCGACTGGAGCGCGCGCGACCCCGTGGGAATCCTTGACTGGTACACGGTGCTGACCGGAGTGTTCGCCCTGCTCGCGCTGGGGGCCCATGGCGCGACGTTCCTCGCCTGGAAGACCGACGGACCCGTGCACGACCGCAGCCGCCGGACGGCGTGGCGGCTCTGGATCGCCGTGGTCGTGCTCTGGCCCGTGGTGACCGGCGCGAGCCACGTCGTGAATCCCGCGCTGTTCCCGGGCATGGGCCGCCGCTGGCTCGCCATCGCCGCCGCCCTCGTTGCCCTCGCCGGCATCGTGGTCGTGTTCATCCGGCTCGCGCGCGGCGGGGATTTGGGAGTGTTCCTCGGCTCATGCGCGTTCCTGCTCGGCATCATCGGGGCCAGCGCGGCCTCGTACTTCCCGGTGATGCTGCGCGCGACAGGGGGCGACGCCCTGTCCCTCACCGCCTACACGGGCGGCGGCGACGAGGCGAGCATGCGAATCGCGCTGCGCTGGTTTCTTGTCGGGGCGCCGCTCGCCTTGATATATCTGGGCATCGTGTTCAGGCTGCATCGCGGGAAGGCGGTGGCCGCGGAGGGCGAAGGGTACTAGGCGGCCGGCGAGGGCTGCGCAGTCCCCCGTCCGGCGGCGGGAACGCCGAACCGTGTCGCGATTGCCACACTCGCGCATGGTGCATCAACACAGAGGCTGCGAGGACAAGAGCGCGCTAAGTGGAACTCCTCATCCGCCCTGGCCGCGGGCGAACAGAGCTCGCGCACCAAATAGCGAGAACAGTTTCAACGGCCGCGCAAGTGCTTGGGCAAGCAAGAGCGAATGTACGAACGCCCGTTCAATTTCGATCTCCTTTAGGGCCCCCTAGCCTGACCGCCTCATCCCCAAGTGGAGGACCAGCGCGACCAGCGCGAGCACATATCCTGCACGTCGCGAGTCAGCTCTCGTAGCTCCGCAAACCCGGCCCCCTCGTAGAAGCGACGGCCGGGGACGTTGTCGCGCTCGACCTCCACGGTCAGGTGTTTCAGGCCACCCGCGTTGATTCGTGCCTATCGCGCCCCCCGAGGAGTCCGCGGGCAGAGATCGATCCCGATCGCCTGCTGGGGTCTTGTGTCCCCTTCTGGGAGCAGCCGCCGTCGCCGTTCTGCTGGATCGCTCTCGCACGGCGGGTTGAGGTGCCGACGGCGCGAGAGATGCCGGACCAGGACCCCTAGCCCGATGCAGAACCTTCCTGGCCGGTCACGCTTCCGGCCGAGGTCGACCTTCCGTGATCGTCGTCTCCGGAGCGGTACTGCTCGGCGTCTTTTCCGTCCCCGTCGCTTCGGTCACCTTCTTGCTGAACACGAATTCATTGAACCAACTCACGAGCAACGCTGTGTACGCGCTATGCCACGCCTCGTTCGTCAACCCGTGATCCGCGCCTTCCATCAAACGATAGGTCAACGACTTGGCATGGACGCACGCTTCCCGATAGTTGACGATCACCTGACGCGGGATCACCGTGTCGTGCTCCGACTCGACGATCAGCACGTCCCCTGTGAATTCCCTGCACACGCGCAGCGCATTGCTTTCATCCGGAGTGACTGACTGCAACCGATATTTCTCGAGGGCCTGCTCTCTTCGGAGTTGTAGCTTGGGCACTCGCCATTCTGAGTCCTTGTAGAGTGCCGGCACGCGAAGCGCAAGCCACTTGACCGGACGCAGCGCGGTCAGCAGCGCCCCCAGGTACCCGCCATAGCTGCTGCCCACGACAGCTATCGAGTCCGAATCCACGTTGCGTTGCGCGGCGAGAAAATCATATGCGGCCAGGACGTCGCGCATGTTCTCCTCGCGAGAGACGGTCTCGAATTGCGACTGCGTCTGCGCGTGCCCGCGCAAATCGAAGGTCATGCATACGCAACCGAGCGCCGCCAGTTCGCCCGCTCGCCTGACGTATTGGTGCTGGTCGCCACCCCAGCCATGCACGAACAGCACGCCGGGCATGAGCGTCCCGGGCGTAATCAGCGTACCGAGGATGTGTTCATCCCCGACCCGAATGTAGACCGGCTCCTGGCGTGTCGTCATGGCAGTTCCGTCCATGCATATTTGGTCAGCGGCTCGAAATGCGGATCGTCGCCGGAAAAATACACCGTGGCATTCGGCGGCAACACCGGCGCTTTGCCGTAGACCTCGCGCGAACTCGCACGCACGGCGCGCAGCGACGGATCGGTGCGAAACGCTTCCAGCGCGCCGATTTCCGCGCCGCTCGCACCGCCCAGGCGCCACGATTGATCCAGTACGCCCGAGCGACAATGGCCTGCTGCATCAACACCTTGCGCCACGTCGTAGTTGCGGCGCGAAGCGAAAAATCCATCGAAGCATCGCGTCGCCGCACCGTCGAAGGTGCGTGCCTGCTTGATCGCGAGCCGAATGTCTTCCGGCACCGTGGAGGCCAGCAGCGTGTCAAAATCGCCCTGCTGCACAATCAGTTCCGATCCACCGTAGACTTCCACGCCGCGATTGTTGATCGTGAGGTGCTGCGTGCCATGGTACGTGCAGACGACATCCGCCACGCGGACCTGGCCCACGCTGTACGTGGTCACGTCGACCAGGTTCTGCTCGATGACCAAGCCGAATCGAGCTATCACCGCCTCGTCGATCGCATCCACCACTCGGGCAAGATCGGAGGCATTGTTCGCAATGGATTGGCCACGTCCTCCAATTCCATTTGCGGCCTTGACGCGAACCGGGCCAAGTTCAAGCAGTTGACGGCCGGCCCGCAAAGCGTCTTCCCTGGCGAACACGCTGATGCCGTCCAACACGACACCGGCGACAAGGCGAGGAAATTCCGCGCACCAGCCCGCGGGCGCGTGCGACGCGCCATCGAGGAGAGGATGTGCGATCGCCTTGGTGGCCTCGAAAGAGTGGCGCACCACGCCCCCGTAAAGGTCGCGCTCGTCGCGAATGCCAAGCCGCGAGGCGGTGTCGCTCGTCAACGTGTCAGCGGGGACGAAGTAGAGCGGTGTGGCATACCGGCGGAGCGAGTCGTATTCGCCTTCGTAGGCACATCCCATCAACATCGCCAAGCGCCGCGCGATCTCCTTCCGCGTCGACGCTTCATGACCGTCGGGTCTGCCGGTGGCGCCGACTGAATACGTCACAACGCCGCCGCGTGCCACAGCTTTTCCTCCTGTCACAGGGTGACGTAGGATATGGCCGCGACCGTCTGAAAGATTGCGGGGATGGCTGTCTCTCATGGCGTCCAACCTGTTTCCCAACGGAATGCAGCAATTGCCAGGCCAGCGTCGGCAAGCATGGGCTGCAGCTGGCGACGATCGTGGACGAGGGGGGTTTTCAGGGTCCCTAGGGGTATCTGACGACCTATAGGGGTATATGGTGTCGGTATCCTCTCCCCTATCCCATACCCGAATATACCCCTCGGCTCCTCGGACATTGACCATCCAGAACGGAGCGGGCGCTGCGCGTCTTCTTGTAGCCGACAGTGCGCTGCTTAGCCCCAGCAGAAAATGACCCAGCGACTTTTGATCAATTTTCGCCCCTTGTTCTTTCCGTGCCGACAGCGTACTCAACTAAGAAGGCAAAAGTAATTCCCATACGCAGAAAGGTCATTGGACATGAACGGTGGGGATGGTCCGAAACCCTTTGATCGTGGCTCTCGGCGTCCAGCTCTGGTCCGGCCAGACCCCGGACGTGCAGCATCAGCCGCTCGCCCCGCCGAGCCTGACCGGGCGCTGAGGGCGGCGCGCTACGAGACGCGCTGCACGAAGGAGCGGTCCTCCACCAGGATGACGCCGGCCTCGGCGGCGTGCTTGGCCACCTCGGTGTGCTCGGGGTCGGCGGCCAGCGCCTCACGGTAGCGCTCGTAGGCGGCCAGGCTCGGGAAGTCGATCAGCGACAGGCCCACGTTCGTGGGCCCGGCGAACTTGGTCGGCGCGAAGTAGCCGACCACTTTCCCGCCGCACCGCTCGATGGGGCCGGCCACGCGGTTTGCGTAGGCCTCGAAGGCGGCGAGCTTTGCGGGATCCAGCGTGTAGCGAATGCAGAGTGTGAGCATGTCGGGCTCCTCCTTGCCACCCAGTATTCGGCGGCCCCGCCCGCGCGTCCACGCGGAACGCTTCGATCCAGCCCAAAGCATCTCGCCTTGCCGCGCCGCGGGGCAGGGCCTACTGTGTACTCATGGGCGATACGGACATGCTCTCCAACGTGGCGAGCCTCCTCGGGGAGCCCGCGCGCACCCGCATCCTGACCGCGCTTCTCACCGGCCGCGCGCTCACCGCGAAGGAGCTGGCGTACTTCGCAGGGGTGACCGCGGCCACGGCGTCGAGCCATCTCTCGCGCCTCGTGGCGGGTCAGCTGCTGGTGATGGAGAAGCAGGGGCGCTGTCACTACTATCGGCTACGCTCCCCGGAAGTGGCCCACGCCATCGAGGGGCTCATGACGGTGGCCACGATCCCAGCGAACGGCTGGCCGCCGCACCATCGGGTGGAGCCGGCCCTTCGCGCGGCGCGCATGTGCTACGACCACATCGCCGGGCGGCTCGGCGTCGCGCTCTGCGACATGCTCTTGCGGCGCCGCTTCGTCGTGCTCTCCGACGGCGGCGGCGAGGTGACGGCCGCCGGCGAGCGCTTCTTCGCCGCGCTCGGCGTCGACCTCGCGAGGGCTCGCGGGGCCAAGCGCCACTACTGCCGGGCCTGCATCGACTGGACCGAGCGGCGCCATCACGTGTCCGGGGCGGTGGGCGCGGCGCTGGCCACCGCGTTGCTCACTCAACGGTGGATCGCCCGCATACCCGATAGCCGCGCGCTGACCGTCACCCCTGCCGGCCGGCGCAAGCTGGCCGAGCTCCGGGTCGCCGACCTCGTCGAGGCGCCCGCGCCGCGGCCCCTTCGGGCCGTCGCCGCCCCGGCTTGACGGCCCCGACTCACCTCCGCTAGCATCCCCGCACCGTCCCGCTTCACCGCGCGAATCGCGCGGACCCGTTCGGCTGTCGTCCCGTCCCGTGGCTCTACCCAGTTTCAGGAGGAATCGCCATGGATCAGGATCACGCCGCTGTCAGCCGCCGTGACCTCTTGGAGCGTAGGCAGCATTAGCACGCTGCGGCGGCGGGTCACCTCTCGGGTGGCCGCCGGCCCCCTGACGTAATCTGCCGGACTCGGACACCGCCCCAGGAGCCAGCCTCTAGGAGCCAATGCCACAGCGGCCAATTCCGCGCTGTCGCGCCCGGTGGGTGACAGTCTCGGTGACACCCATATCCATTACGAAGGCCTCGGATCCTATAGGCCGGGAAAGAGCCAGTCCACCCTCAGTCGTCGTGACCTTGCTGTCCGCGACTTGTCGCGTGAACACGACGCACCCGCGCTTCGCTATCGAGCTCTCGCGCTCAGACGCTGCAACGTTTCCTCGGCGAGCGGCACCAGCGCCTCGTCCGGAAACGGATAGACCGAACTAATGTCGATCTCGCAGAGCCTAGGTATCTTCGCCCGCCGCGTTCTTCGACCCGTACAGGAAGTCGGCATCCCAAATGATGGGAGACGCGCGCTGCCAGGTGGCGCGCTCGCGCCAGGCCCTGGCCCAGGCGCTGATCTCGCGGGGGGCCGGCGACGAGGCGCGGGCCGAGCTAAGCGCGGCCCGCGAGGCGTTCCGAACGATGGGCGCTCCGCGGCTGGTGGAGCGCGCCGAGCAGCTGGCCGGCGCCGCCGGCGTCCGGCTCGACGCGCCGTAAGGTCGCGAGCGCGGGGGACCTGGCGTCGAGCACGGCGCCGGTCTACAGTGTCCGCCATGCCAGGCGCTCTGACCGGGAAAGCGCTCACCGTCCTCGGAATCGTCGACGCCGACGCGCTGGGCGTGACCTTGCCGCACGAGCACCTGCTGATCGACTTCGCGGTGATGTTCCGCGAGCCGGCGGCGGCCAGCGACAAGGGCCTCGCGCAGCAGCCGGTGAGCCTGGCCAATGTCGGCTGGGTGCGCCAGAACTTCAACGCCAACCTCGACAACCTGCGCCTGCTCGACGAGCAGACGGCCCAGGACGAGATCGCGCTGTTCCGGCGGGCTGGCGGGCAGACGGTGGTCGATCCCACCAACGTGAGCCTCTCGCGCGATCCCCTCGCGCTGGCCCGCATCGCCCGCGCCACCGGCCTCAACATCGTGATGGGCGCCGGCTACTACGTCGCCGCCGCGCACCCGGCCGACATGGACCGGCGCAGCGAGGCGTCCATCGCGGAGGAGATCGTGCGCGAGGTGCAGATTGGCGTCGGCGACACCGGCGTCCGGGCCGGGCTCATCGGCGAGATCGGCAACACGTGGCCGTGGACGGACAACGAGAAGAAGGTGGTGCGCGCCGCCGTCGAGGCCCAGCGCCGCACCGGCGCGCCGCTGATGATCCACCCCGGCCGCGATCAGACCGCGCCCATGCAGATCGTGGAGCTGATCGCCAAGCAGGGCGGCGACCTCAAGCGCACGATCATGTGCCACATCGAGCGCACCATCGCCGACGAGCGGCACCTGTACGACCTGGCCGCGACGGGCGTGTGGCTCGAATACGACCTGTTCGGGATGGAGAACTCCTACTACCCGTATAACCCGGACTTCGACATGCCCAACGACGGCGGGCGCATGGCACAGATCCTGGCGCTGATCGCGCGCGGCCACCAGGACCAGATCTTGATGTCGCACGACATCGCCTACAAGAGCTCGCTGACCAAGTACGGCGGCTACGGCTACCACCACCTGCTGGTCAACGTCGTCCCGCGGCTTCGCCGCAAGGGCGTCGACGACGCGGGGCTGCGCCGGCTGCTGGTGGAGAACCCAGCGCGCGCGTTCGTGTTCGCGTAGTCGACATCGCAGGAGTTCGGTCAGTGAACCGAGGGGCGTCACGGCTCGCACGGGGCGTCCCGAGCCGCCATGGGGGTTTGGGGCCGTGCCGGGGCCCCCATGTTGGTCAGGCGCGGACGCGAGCGGACGTCGGATCGTACAGTGGCTCGAGGGATGCGACGGCCGCGAAGCGGTCGGTCGCCAGCTCCAGCTCCCAGCGTCCGGACTTGACGAACGCGGCGTCCACGCCGCCCGCGTGGCTCACGTAGCCCATCCCCACCGACCGGCCGAGCGTGTGGCCGTACGCGGCCGAGGTGATGCGACCGATCAGCACGCCGTCGCGCCAGATGGGCTCGTCGCCCAGGAGCAGCGGCTCGGGATCGGCGAGGTTGAACATCACCAGCCGGCGGCCGAGCGGCGCCTCGCGCTGGCGCAGCAGCGCATCGCGGCCCACGAAGCCATCCTTCTTGAACGCGACGGCGAAGCCGAGGCCGGCCTCGAGCGGCGTGTCCTCGCCGCCGATGTCGTGGCCCCAGGAGCGGTAGCCCTTCTCCATCCGCAGCGTGTCCATTGCGTGATATCCCGCGTGACGCAATCCCAGGTCGGTACCGGCGACGACCACGTCGTCGTACACGGCCGCCGCGAACTCGCTGGGGACGTACAGCTCCCATCCCAGCTCGCCGACGTAGGTGACGCGCGTGGCCCGCACCAGCGCCTGGCCCAGCTCGATCTCGCGCGAGGTACCGAACGGAAACGCCTTCGTGGCGAGATCGGCCGGCGTCAGGCGTGACAGCAGCTCGCGCGAGTGCGGGCCCATCACGCCGAGGACGGTGTACGCGGAAGTCACGTCGGTGAGCGTGGCGCGCGCGTCGCCGATCCCGCGGCGGATCCAGTCAGCGTCGTGGACGGCGGTGGCGGCGATCGTCACCACCAGGTAGGTGTCCTCGGCCAGACGCGTGACGGTCAGGTCGCACTCGATGCCGCCGCGACGGTTGAGCAGCTGCGTGTAGACGATCCGCCCGATCGGCACATCGACCTCGTTGGCGCAGAGCCGCTGCAGCACGGCGAGGGCGTCCGGCCCCTGCAGCAGGAACTTGGCGAGCGAGGACTGATCGAAGAGCCCCACGGCCTCGCGCACGGCGCGATGCTCGGCGGCGGCGCACGGAAACCAATTCTGGCGGCCGTAAGTGTAGACGTACTCCGCCTTCATCCCCGGCGACGCGAACCAGTTGGCGCGCTCCCAGCCCGCGGCCACGCCAAAGACGGCACCGCGCGCGGCCAGGCGGTCGTGCAGCACCGAGCGTCGCACGCCGCGCGCCGTCTCGGGCTGGCGGAACGGCCAGTGCATCGCGTAGAGCAGACCAACCACCTCGCGCGTACGCTCGCGCAAGTACGTCGCGTTGCCCTGGAACGGCATGAAGCGCCGGATATCGACGTCCCACAGATCCATGGCGGGCTCGCCACCCACGATCCACTCCGCCAGCGCCTTGCCCGCACCCGCCGCCGAGGCAATGCCGATCGAGTTGAAGCCGGCTGCGACGAAGTAGTTCCGGCATTCGGGCGCCTCGCCCAGCATGTAGCGGTTATCGGGCGTGAAGCTCTCCGGCCCGTTCACGTGCCGGCGCACCGGCGCCGCCTCGATGGCCGGGATGCGCACGCACGCCTGCTCCATTAGCAATCGGAAGTGCTCCCAGTCCTCCGGCAGCAGCGAGAACTTGAAGTCCTCGGGGATCCCGTCCATCCCCCATGGCTTGGCCACGGGCTCGAAGCCGCCCATGAGCAGCCCGCCGACCTCCTCGCGCACGTAGATGTAGCCGTCGGTGTCGCGCAGCACCGGCATGTCGCGCGTCACGCCAGTCATCGGCTCGGTGACGATGTAGAAGTGCTCGGAGGCGTGCAACGGCACGTTGACGCCGGCCATCAACCCGACCTGGCGTCCCCACATCCCCGCGCAGTTCACGACGATCTCGCAGGCGATGTCGCCCCAATCCGTGCTCACACCCGTGACCGCGCCGCGCTCGCGCCGGATGCCGGTGACCGTGACGTTCTCGACGATGGTGGCGCCGCCCAGGCGCGCGCCCCGCGCCATGGCCAGCGTGGTATCGATCGGGTTCGTCCGCCCGTCGCCGGGAATCCACACGGTGCCGGTCAGATCGTCGGTGCGCATCAGCGGCCAGAGACGGCCGGCCTCGCTCGGAGAGATGACCTCGATGTCGACGCCGAAGCAGCGCGCCATGGAGGCGCCGCGCTTGAGCTCGATCAGCCGCTCGGCAGTGCGCGCCACGCTGATGCTGCCGCAGCGGCGGAAGCCCGTCGCCTGCCCGGTCTCCGCCTCCAGCTTCTCGTAGAGCACGGCGCCGTAGCTGGCCAGCCGCGTGAGGTTGTGGCTCGAGCGGAGCTGGCCGACGAGCCCCGCCGCATGCCACGTCGTGCCGCAGGAGAGATCGCGCCGCTCGAGCAGCACGACGTCGCGCCAGCCGAGCTTCGTCAGGTGGTAGGCAACGCTGCAGCCGACGATACCGCCGCCCACGATGACGACACGCGCGTACGAGGGAAGGTCCGGCATGGGGCGACAGTATCACCGCTCGTGCGAGGCTGCCCAGGACATCGCCCGCCGTGGCGGCCTTCGCGAGGCTGTTCGGCACTCTAGAAGATCGCGCGGACGGCGAAGAAGAGAACGACCATCGCCACACCGATCGCGAGGCCGACCTCCGCGACGAACAGACACAGCCCTCCGCAGAACGCCATGATCGCCGGCGGCAGCGGGCTTGCTGCCCTTATTCAGTATCTTCTTGCCCTTCGCTCCCTTCCAGAGTCTTACTCTGCCTCCTGCCGCAGTGGCGGCCGGAGCGGGATAGGTACCTTGACTCAGTTGGTCGAGAGAGCCACGGCGCTCTCGCACGAGAACCAAAGGTTGCTCACGATGTCCCACTCCCTCATCGTGGCCAGTCGACGCCGCTTGAATCCGTACTGGAGCCTTTCAGGCGGTTCTGAAGACGATGATTGCGGAGGGGCCCTCCTCCTCTCCGTCCGCAGTCGGCTTGAGCGTGGAATCCTTATTCCTGCGCCACATCAAATGTGGGCCGGACATGGGACGGGAAAGACCTGTGTCGTCTGCGCGCAGAAGATCTACCCGGACGAAGTCGAGAACGAGATAAGCGCCCGTGAAGGTGATGTCGAGATCAAGCTCTGGGCTCACCTCCCGTGCTTCAACGTCTGGCGATGGGCGTCACGAGTCTTCGAGGCAGAGCAGCGTTCTTCTGAAACCCAGCGCTCTTCCTGATTAGCTGCCCTTCCAGCCAGGGGGGCCGCCCGGGTCCTACTTCCCCTTCGGCTCACGCCGGTCGACGAAGGGATAGCCGCCAGTACGGACCGCTAAAGGACTGTCTGCCAGCGAGCTCGCTACCAGCGCTTCGCCGCCGCTTCAAGCAACGCCAAAAGGATGGCCTCGATATTTCGCCCTTCCCCAATCGCGACGGGCACCCCATCCGGTATTTCCGTCGCGCGTGGCTGAGCGCCTGCCACGCGGCTGGGGTGCCCGACCGGATCCCCCACGACTTCCGGCGAACGGCGGTGCGGAACCTCGAGCGCGCCGGCGTGCCACGATCAGCCGCCATGAAGATGGTCGGCCACAAGACGGAAGCGATCTACCGACGCTACGCGATCGCCGACGAGACCATGCTGCGGGAGGCGCGGCCAAGCTGGAGGCGCTGCTCGCCGTGCAGCGTGGCGCGTTCCGCGTGGTGGTCCCGCTGAGAAACGACAAAGTTTCAGCAAAGTCAGCGGGTGTCGAGATTGTACGCGAGGGATTGAGCGTCGCAGAAACTACTGAAAGGATTAGAAGTCAGGTGGTGGGCAGGGACGGGATTGAACCGCCGACACCAGGATTTTCAGTCCGGCTCGGTGCTTTGAACCGCCAGGTCAATCCGCACTCACACGTCGTAATCCGCACGGTTACGCCGCCGTC
>DATFRA010000131.1:0-2040 GCA_035263705.1 Allostellaceae bacterium | reverse complement strand
GGCTCCTGGGGCCAGAGGCTCACGTTGGGAGAAATCTTCGGCAGCACCTGGTCGCCCGCGATCAGGATGTCGAGGTCGCGGCTGTAGAGGCACGCGTGCTCCGGCGCATGGCCGCGGCCCACGATCACACGCCAGCCGTGGCGGCCGATGTGCAGCTCCGCGCCGTCGCTCAGACGGTGGAAGCGATGGGGCACGGGGCTCACCCGCTTGCGGTAGGGATTGCCGCGCCCGGCGAAAATGGAGCGGGTCGTCTCGTCGGTACCGGTGCGGCGGTAGAAATCGAGGGCGTTCGCGACGAAGTCCGGCGTGTCGTCGAGACACAGCATGCGCGCGTAGAGCCACTCGGTCTCGGTGCACCAGAGCGGCACCTTCAGGTTTTCGATGAGCCAGCCCGCGAGCCCCATGTGGTCGGGATGGAAATGCGTGACGATGAGCCGCGTCACGGGCTTGCCTCCGAGCGCATGGGCGAAGACCTCTTCCCAGTGGCGCTTGGTTTCGTCGGTGTTGAGCCCGCTGTCGACGATCACCCAGCCGTCACGGTCCTCGAGGAGCCAGAGGTTGATGTGGTCGAGGGCGAAGGGCAGGGGCATGCGCAGCCAGTTGACACCGGGCGCAACGGCGGCAGTTGCACCGGGGGCCGGCGGGGCAGCATGGGGAAAGCTCAGCGCGGCGTTGCCGCCGTCGTGTGGGCTCATGTTCCTGCCGGGATGCGCTGGTCTACACACGCTCGAGGATGGCGGCGATGCCTTGGCCGACGCCGATGCACATGGAGACGAGCGCGTAGCGCGCCTGACGCCGGTGCAGCTCGCGGATCGCGGTGAGCGCGATGCGCGCGCCGGAGGCGCCGAGCGGATGGCCGACCGCGATGGCGCCGCCGTTGGGGTTGACCCGTGCGTCGTCGTCCGCGAGCTCCAGCAGCTTGAGGCAGCCGAGCACTTGGGTCGCGAAGGCCTCGTTGATCTCGATCACGTCCATGTCCTTGAGCGCGAGTCCCGCGCGCTGCAGCGCCTTCTTCGCGGCCGGCACCGGTCCCAGGCCCATGACCCGCGGCTCGACGCCGGCGATCGCCGCCGACATGACACGCGCCATCGGCGCCTTGCCCGCCCTCTCGCCGGCCTCGCGGGTGCCGACGATCAGCGCGCCGGCGCCGTCGTTGATGCCGGATGCGTTGCCGGCGGTCACCACGCCGTTCGGGAACAGCGGCTTCAGCTCCTGCAGGCGCTCGAGCGTGGTGTTGGGACGCGGGTGCTCATCGAGCGCGGCCAAGGTCTCGGTGCCCTTCTTCGCGCCCGGCACGCTCACCGGCGTGATCTCCGCCTCGAAGAAGCCATCGGCCTTCGCCTTGGCGTAGTTCTCCTGCGAGCGGAGCGCGAAGCGGTCCGAGGCCTCGCGGCCGATCGCGAGATCGCGGCCGACGTTGTCGGCCGTCTCCGGCATGGTGTCCTGGCCGAAGCTCTTGCCGATCCTCGGATTGGGAAAGCGCGCCCCGATGGTGGAATCGAACACGCGGACCTCGCGCGCATAGGCGCTCTCGCCCTTCGCCATGACGAAGGGCGCGCGGCTCATGCTCTCGACGCCGCCGGCGATGAAAAGCTCGCCCTGGCCGCTGCTCGCGGCGCGGGCGGCGTCGCAGATCGCGGCGAGCCCGCTGCCGCAGAGACGGTTGACCGTGATCCCGCCGATCGCGGGCGGCAGGCCCGCGAGCAGCGCCGCGTGGCGCGCGACGTTGCGGGCGTCCTCGCCGGCCTGGTTGGTGCAACCCATGACCGAGTCCTCGTAGGACTCCGGCTTGAAAGGATTGCGCGCCACCACTGTCTTGATCACGCCGGCGAGCAGATCGTCCGGCCGGACCGGCGCCAGCGCACCGGCATGGCGGCCAAATGGGCTACGCAAGCCGTCGTAGATGTAGGCGTTCATCATGTTGTCCAGATCCTTCGAGACGCCGCGCCCGAGCCGGGCAATGATTGACCGGCAAGGTAAGACTTGCGAGAGTACCCGACAAGCGCGTCGTCCGGCTCTTTCTTCCGAAACAAAGGCATA
>DATFRA010000130.1:0-4583 GCA_035263705.1 Allostellaceae bacterium | reverse complement strand
CACCTCGGCGGCGCCGAAGAACATCACGTCGATCCGCCCGCGCCGCGCATGATCGAAGAGGTCCGGAATGGTGAAGGTGCCGCAGCGTCCCTCGAGATACGCGGGGTCCTCGGAAGAGCCGCGAAGCCGCGAAACAAGAGGATCTACCGCGCCGATGCAGGACAGATACGTCAGGGCTCGAGCATGGGTTGCCTTGGCGACCGCGATCGCGAGGATCGCCAGTGGCGAGGCGGCGCCGGTCGCCACCACGTCACCATTGGAAATCTGACGGGCCATCGCGGAAACCACCACCTCTGCCGCGCTTGGACGGGCCTCCATCACGCCGCCGCTCGCACCGGCCAAGTTGCCGCGGCGAGCTCTGCCTGGCGCCTCGGCTTGGCGACCACCGCTTCCAGGTAGTCGCGCTCACGGCCCCGATCGGCGAGGTCCAGGTAGCGTCCCAAATGCGTGAGGTCCGGGCCGTAAGCGCCGGGGCAACCCATCGGATACGCCCCCTTCGGTTCCTCGGCGATGAGCTCGACCATGAATGCGGGAATCGTCGCACTGGTGAGGCGGCTCACGCGTTCCTCGGCCGTGGCAATCACGCGTCTAGCAGCGCCGGCGATCAAAAGCTCGGTGGTGGGATCCTCCAAGTAGAGATTCCCCTCCTCGTCGGCCGCCCTCGCGTGCACCAGCGCGACGTCCGGATGAAACGCTCGTTCCACCGGGACCGATTCGCCGGTGAACGGATCGACGACGGCCGGCAGCGGCTCGAGCTGAGCCACCGCCGAAGCGTCGAAATCCGGGACCGGGAGGAACGGCACACCCATCGCCGCGGCGCGAAATCGCTGAACCATTCGGTAGCCGTCATGCTCGGCCCAAGCGATCGCCCCAGCCTCGATCGCCCGCTTGAGGCAGGGCATGCTGCGCACCCGGCCGGCGATGGTGAGCGCATTGAAGAGGAAGTCGACGCGCTCCGCGCAGGACGCGGCGACGAGAATCTCGGCGGGGAATGGATTGGGCAACGAGATGACGCGCAGGGCACGCCGCCGCTGGCGCACCAGCTCGAAGATGAGCGCCATCGGTGCACGGCTGAGCATGAAGCCGCCCGGCGCGAGCGAGGCGCGGTCAGGAATGCTCGCCACCGCTTCGTGCAGCGAAACCCACCGCCCGCGGCTCATGCGCGCGCTCCGGCGGCCAAAAGCGGCCGGAACTTGTAGCCGTAGACAAGGTAGCCGTGGGCGCCGTACTCGCGGATTCTTCGGACCACCATCTCCACGGGCATGCCGACGACTACCTCGTCGGGCTCGACGTCGGTCAGCTGGGCGGTGATGCGGATTCCTTCCTCGAGCTGGACCATCGCCACCACGTACGGGCCCGCGAATCCCTGCGGCGGCTGGCCGACCTGCGCGTACGAGTAGACCGAGCCGCGTCCGGTTAAAAGGTGCGCATCGAGCTGGCGGGAGCGGCAGGCGCGGCAGCTCGCCTGCGAGGGGAACTGAATTGTCCCGCAGGCGCGACAGCGTTGCCCTTCCAGCCGGTAGTACGAGCGGCGCAGGCGGTGGTAGCGCGGCAGATCCATGACTTAGGCCTCGAGGACGTGGGCTACGGCAATCGAGCCGTGGCCGCCGATCGATTGGGTGAGGGCGCGCCGGGCGGGGCGCACCTGGTTGAGGCCCGCCTCACCGCGCAGCTGAAGCACCGCCTCGACGATTTGGTACGCGCCGCTGGCGCCGACCGGGTGGCCCCGCGCTTTGAGCCCTCCGAAGGTCGAGATCGGCAGCAGGCCGGTGCGCGAAAACTGGCCTTCGGCCGCCCGCTTCAAGACGTCGGATCGCTTGGCGAAGCCGCAGGCCTCGAGCGAGAGCGCGGTGATGATGGTGAACGCATCGTGCGCCTCGAAGAGATCGATGTCCTCGGGGTTGCAGCCGGCCGCGGCGAAAGCCCGCGACGCGGATCGCCCGGCGGACCTCAAGTTGAGGATGTCCGGGCGGGCGGCGAGGGAAATGGTGTCGCTGGCTACGGCGGATCCGCTGATCCGGATGGGCTTGTGGTGCGCTCGCACCGTGTCCTTGCTGCAGAGCACCACCGCGGCCGCGCCGTCGCACACCGGCGCGGCGTCGAGGATGCCGATCGGATCCGCTACCAGCGCACAGGTGGCGAAGGCCTCCGCGCTGATCGGCTCGCGGAACATGGCCCGCGGGTTTGCCGCCGCGTTTTGATGGGCAAGCATGGCAAACGGGGCGAACGCCTCGCGAGGTTGCTCCGTCTCGTGCATGTAGCGCCGCATCAGCAGGGCGGAGAGCGAGACGAAGCTTAGGCCGTGGCTCGACTCGTAGTCCTGGTCCGCGGCGGTTGCCAGCGCCGCCGACACCGCAGCCGAGGAGGCGTCGGTCATTTTCTCTACGCCGACCGCCACGGCGATCTCCTGCGCACCCGAGGCGACCGCCATCGCGGCAGCCCGAACCGCCGCCGCTCCCGAGGCGCACGCCGCCTCCACCTTCCAGGCCTCCGCCGGCAGTAGCCCAGCGGCATCGGCCAATAGCGTGGCCACGTTCTCCTGGCCGTTGATCGCACCGCCGAGCATGTTGCCGGCGTACAAGGCGTCCACCGCCTCGATGCGCGCGTCTGCCAGCGCGTCCTCCACCGCGGAGCGGCCGAGCTCGCGAAGACCGAGATCCCAATGCTCGCCGACCGGCGTTTGCCCTACGCCGACGATGAAGACGTCTCGCATCATCTTTCCGGATGCCTCGCTCAATGGGTTCGGATTTTTCGGCGCAGCCGAAGGTAGTGGCCGTAATCTGCCACCTCGCGGCGCCGGGCCAGGTAGTCCTGCACTTTTGGACCGTGGCGGGGCGCGCCGGCGGCCGCTGTCAGCTCGAAGGAAAAGGCGTCGCTTCCCGCGCCCGAGCCGTAGGAGCAAAAGAAAACCCGCTCGCCCCCTCTCGCCAAGTCCAGCACCGCCGCGAGGCCGAGCAGCGACGAGCCGGCGTAGGCGTTTCCCATCTGACGCGCCACCAGCCCAACGCGGATCTGCGGCTCGGAAAATCCGAGCGACTCGGCAACCCGTTCGGTGAATTTGGGCACCGGCTGGTGGAAAACCGCGTGCGCATAGTCGGATGGCTTGCGCCCAAGCTCGCTTAAGAGTTGCCGCGAGGCCGCCAGCGTGTGGCGAAAGTACGAGGGCTCGCCGGTGAAGCGCCCGCCGTGCTCGGGGTAGACGGCGTGCTCGCGCCGAAAGAAATCCGGCGTATCGGTGACGAAGGAGGTGGATCCCTCCACCACCGCCAACGAGCTGGCCGCCGGGCCGAAGAGGAACGCCGCTCCGCCGCAGCCGGCGGTGTACTCGAGCGCATCCCCCGGCCGAGCCTGCGCGGTGTCCATCCCGATCGCCATCGCTCCGTCCACCAAACCGGCGCCGACGAAGGCGACTGCCGCCTGCATCGCCTCGCTCCCCGCCTTGCAGGCAAATTCCATGTCCGCCGCCACTAGGCGCGGGGTGATGCCCAAGGCCTCGGCGACGATGGTGGCGGACGGTTTCACCGCGTAGGGCTTGGATTCGGTCCCCACCCACAGCGCGCCGATCCGCTCGGGCTCGAGTTGCGCGCGAAGAAGGGCGGTCCTGGCCGCCTCGATCGACATCGTGACGACGTCTTCGTCGGCCGAGGGAACCGACTTCTCGAGGACGGCCGGGGCCGCCGAACCCTTCGCCCGCCAGGCATCGCTGATGTCCTCGGTTTTCACCCTCATCCGCGGCACGTAGGCGCCGTACCCGAGGATCCCGACGGGTAGCTTGGACTTCATCAAGCGCTCAACCTCGCCATCCAACCTCCAAAGCTCTTGCCCCTAAACAAAGAGGTGCGATCCAACCGACCGGTCGGTAGGTATGGGGCGGCGCGGCGATTGTCAAGGTTTCGTGAAAATCGACTTGGGAATCATGCAGTGGACGCCCTTGCGAACGTCCACCACCTCGGTCACCCGGCAGTCGGCGGTCATCGAGGTTAAGGCGTAGGCTTCGTCGCGGCTCATCGGCACTATCTTCTGCTCGGCGAGAAAGTCCACCGCGTTGCGGGTGGCGATCTTCATCGCTTCGTTCAAGTCCTCATCGAAGCCCACGGTGATCCAGTGCGTCTTCGTCTCCGCGCGCGGCCACTCCAGCTTGACGTTTTTGTGGACGATCGGCTGAATCCGGATCTCCTCGTACGAGCACTCCAGCGCGGTCAAATTCACCGCGCCGTTGCCCTGCAGGCAGTGCGAGTCGCCAGTCCAGATGAGCCCGCCCTTCAAGAAGACCGGGAAGGAGATGCTCGAGCCCTCCTGCAGCTCGTTTAAGTCCATGTTCGATCCGTTCTTCCAGGGCCGCAGCGTGCTGGTGCGCCCCTTGGCGTCCTTGATCGGCGGGCCGGCCTTTTCCTTCGGCTCGTTGGGATCGACCCCCACCGCGAGCACGCCGGGGAACGGGCGCAAGGGCAGCGTGATGCCGGGCTTGAACTCAGCCTGCTTCTTCGCCCAGTCGAGCTTGTAATACCGGACGAAACCTTCTTTGAACTCGGGCGCCAAGAGGCCAACGGTGGGAAATTCAGAGCCCGGCAGGTGGAAGTTGA
>DATFRA010000129.1:0-8995 GCA_035263705.1 Allostellaceae bacterium | reverse complement strand
AGCGCCATCCAGAGCGGCAGCTCCGGGAAGGACCGGATGATCTCGATCAGCCGCTGCACCAGGCTGTCGATCCAGCCGCCGTAATAGCCGGCGAGGCCTCCCAGGGTGAGGCCGATGACGAAGCTGATGGAGATGCCGACGATGCCGATGGTGAGCGAGATGCGCGCGCCATAGAGCACGCGCGAGAGCATGTCGCGGCCGAGGCGGTCGGTGCCGAGCAGGAACGCCGTGCCGCCCTCGGCGGCGCAGAGGAAATGAAAATCGGCCTGTACCAGTCCCCAGTACCAATAGGGGTCGCCGTGGCAAAAGAAGCGCAGCGGCTGAACCTTCGCGGGGTTCGGCGTGTAGACCCGCTTCAGGGTCTTCATGTCGAGGCGATAGTCGTAGCCGAGGACGTAGGGCCCGACGAAGCGGCCATCCTGGAACAGGTGGATGTGCTGAGGCGGCGCGAAGATGAAATCGTCGTGCCGGCTGTTGAGCCCGTAGGGCGCGAGCAACTCGCTGATCAGGATCGAGCCGTAGAGCACCATCAGCACCGCGCCGGAGACCACCGCGAGCCGGTGGCGCCGGAGCTTCCACCACATCATCCGCCACTGGGAGGCGAGGTAGTAGCGCTCCTGCGCCGCCGTCATCTTCTCGACGGAATGCGGATCGAAGGGCTCGGGTGCCACGTAGTGCGGCAGGCGCTCCGCGGTCTCGGCGACCACGCGCGGGCTTCCGGTCATCGCGTCACCCCGCCTTCGAGCCGGATGCGCGGATCGAGCCACGCGAGCGCCATGTCCGACAGGAATACGCCGATCACCGTGAGCGTCGCCATGAACATCAGGAACGAGCCCGCGAGATACATGTCCTGGCTGCGCAGCGCCTCGAGCAGCATCGGCCCGGTGGTCGGCAGCGACAGCACGACCGAGACCACGGCCGCACCGGAGATCACGTGCGGCAGCAGCGCGCCGATGTCCGCGATGAACGGATTGAGCGACATGCGCAGCGGATATTTTATCAAGGCCCGGAACGGAGACAGACCCTTGGCGCGGGCGGTCACGAAATACTGCTTCTGCAGCTCGTCCAGCAGATTGGCGCGCAGCCGCCGGATCATGCCGGCGGTGCCGGCGGCGCCGATCACCAGGACCGGGATCCACAGATGCTTCAGCACCGAGATGCCCTTGGCGACGGTCCAGGGCTTGTCGAGGTATTGCGGGTCCATCAACCCGCCGATCGATATGCCGAAGTGCACGTTCGCGAAATAGAGCAGCACCAGCGCCAGCAGGAAATTGGGCGTCGCTAGGCCGAGGAAGCCGAGGAGGGTGAGCCCATAATCGCTCAAGCTGTACTGGTGCGTCGCCGAATAGACGCCGATCGGGAAGGCGACGATCCACGTGAACACGATGGTCGAGAACGACACGATGAAGGTCAGCAGCAGCTTGTCGCCGACCACTTGCGACACCGGCAGGTCATAGAGCGCCGAATAGCCGAGATCGCCGCGGATGAGGCCGCTTACCCAGTAGAGGTACTGCGCCCAGGCCGGCTCGTCGAGGTGGAACTGGGCGCGCAGGAACGCGATCTTTTGGTCGTCGACCGCCTCGTGGCTCTGGCGCAGCGTCTCGATGTAGCTCGATAGGTAGTCGCCCGGCGGCAGCTTGATGATCGTGAAGATCACCGCGGAGATCACGATCAGCGTGGGTATCATGATCAGCACGCGCCGCATGATGTAGTGGAACATGTGAACTGCCCGCTGCCCTGCCCTCGGTACTGCGCCGCTAATCTATCGTTCCCCTCCGCCCCAGGGGCGGAGAGGAATGGAACCGAACGGTGGCTGGGAATTCGTTCCAGACGCCATCGTTGTGCTCACCCCTTGGACCCGGTCACGGACGCCTGGTCGCCGTTTTCCGGCGTAAGCCAGAAGGTGTCCATGTGGTAATAGCCGAAGAAGGCGCCTGGCATCCAATTGAAGATGCCCTCTTCGGGCACGTTGTGGAGCTTGTTGCTGACCACCACCGGCTGCGGCACGCCCGCGATGAGGCCGATGGAGAACGTGTCGCCCGCGTGGATCTTCAGGATCTTATTCCAGGCATCGGCGCGCTCCGAGGTGTCCTTGGCAGCGAACCAAGACTTGTAGAGCTTCTGCAGCTCCTGCACGTCCGCGATATCGACGGCCTCGCCGCTCTTGCCCTTGGTCTCGAGGTATTGCCCCCACATCGGCCACTGCACCTGGGCCTGCGTCGTCGGCACGAAGTCGTCGGGCGGCATGTCCGCGGTGACTAGGCCGTTCTCGACGCCCTTGTCGATCGACATCATGGTGGCGCCCGAATAGACGCGCCGGCGCCAGATGTCGAGCTGCGAGGGCTTGGAGAACAGCCGGATGCCGACCTCGCGCCAGGTGTCGCGGATGAGCTCCAGCACGTCCGATTGTTCGGTCGACTCGCCGGCGTTCTCGATCACGATCTCCAGCGGCTGGCCGTCCGGTAGGAGCCGGATGCCGCTGCCGTCGCGCTTGGTGAGGCCGATCTCGTCGAGGAGGCGGCTCGCCTGCTTGGGATCGTAGGTGGCCCAGGCGCCGCGGTCGGCCGGGTCGTAGAGCGGCGATTCCGGCAGCACCGTGTTCTGTCCCTCGATCGCCAGCCCGTAGTAGATCGCCTGGTTGATCTCGTGCCGGTCGATCGCGAGCGAGAGCGCGTGGCGGAACCGGACGTCGCGATTGAGCTGTCGCCAGGCGGGGTCCGTCACGTTGAGGTTCGGATAGAGCGCCAATTGCGCGCCCGGTGCCGTGCGCCAGAGCCGGACCGTGTAGTCGTTATGGTCCTCGGCGTCCTTGAGGAAGGTGTAGTTGTCGAAGCGCAAATAGCGCGCCTGCAGGTCACTCTCGCCGGCCCCGGTCTTCGCAGGAATGATCTTGGAGTCCGCGATCGCGATCTCGACGCTGTCGATATAAGGCAGCTGGTGCCCCGCGGGATCCACCCGGTGGAAATAGGGATTGCGCTCGAAGACGAACTCGTCCGCCGGCGGCTTGGTCTTCAGCACCCAGGGATCGAGCACCGGCAGGTCGGGATTGTCGGTGTGATAGGGATGCAACAGCTTGGTATGCAGCGCCGTCCAGTTGCGCACGCGGTTCTGCTTGACGAGCTCGTCGAGCGTCTTCTCGTCGGTGTACTTGGCGTTGAATTTCCGCATGTAGTGGGCGGGCGCGTAGATATAGAGGGGATCGGGCCCCGCGAGCGCCCGCAGGAACAGCGCATTGGGCTTGGCCCAGGTGTAGCGCACAGTTCGGTCGTCGATCACCTCGAACGTCGGCCCCTTCCCGTCCGACAGCATCTGCTCGGGGAGGCCCGCCGCGTAGAGCTTCTTGTTCGACGCCACGTCCTCGAACCAATAGCGGAAGTCCTCGGCGGTGAAGGGCTGTCCGTCGGACCACTTGTGGCCGGGGCGCAGGTGGAAGGTAAAGATGCGGCCGTCCTCGACGTCGACGGCCTCGGCGATGTCCGGCTCCAGTTTGTAGTCGGGCGTATAGGTGAGGAGGCGCGTGTAGCCGTAGACCACCATCATGCGGGTGTCCTTGGCGCTCGCCATCAGTAGGTGCAGCGTGCCGCCGGGCGTACCGGCATCTCTTGGCCGCACCACCAGCGGCTCCGACGGCATCCGGTCCGCGACCGGCGGGAGGGTCCCGGCCTTGACGGCGTCCAAGAGCGAGGGCGTCTCCTTGAGGTCGGACACCTGGCCGTGAGCCGCGGGCAGCGCCGCGAAACAGAGGGCGGCGAGGAGCGGCAGCAGCTTTCTCATTGAGCGGCCTCGAGATGTTGTGCGGTCGCTTGAACGAAATGGCCGCCGCCGACGTCGACCAGCTCGGGCCGATGCTCGGCATCGAGGCGGAACGGCAGTGGCCAGGTGGTGGGGTCGGAGGCCTTGTCCTCCATCAGCCCCGCAAAATCGAGCCGGTGCTCGAGATCGGGCGCGGGCACCGCCGAAAGCAGCGCCCTGGTGTAGGGGTGCACGGGATTGCGGAAGAGGGCCGCGCTCGGCGCCAGCTCCACGATGCGGCCGCGACACATGACCGCGATGCGGTCCGCGATGTAGTCGACCACCGCGAGATTGTGCGAGATGAAGAGATAGGTGAGGCCGAGCTGCGCCTTCAGGTCCTTGAGCAGGTTCAGGATCTGCGCCTGGATCGAGACGTCGAGGGCGGATACCGGCTCATCGCAGATCAGGAGGTCGGGCCGCAGGGCGAGCGCGCGCGCGATGCCGATGCGCTGGCGCTGCCCGCCGGAGAAGCTGTGCGGATAGCGCTTCAAGTAGCGCACGTCGAGCCCGACCAGGGTCACCAGCTCCTTCACCATCTCGCGCCGCGTGTCGGGCGTGCCGATGCCGTGGATCACCAGCGGCTCGCCGATGATGTCGAACACGGTCATGCGCGGGTTGAGCGACCCGAACGGGTCCTGGAACACGAACTGCACGCGCCGGCGGAACAGGGTCATCGCCTTGCCCTTGAGGCCCAAGACGTCGACCGGCTTGCCCTGGTCGTAATAGGTGACTTTGCCGCCGTCGGGCGTGAGCGCGCCCAGCATCATCTTGCTGAGTGTGGTCTTGCCGCAACCGCTCTCGCCCACCAACCCCAGGCACTCGCCGCGCTCGATCCTGAGGCTCACGTTGTCGACCGCCTTGACCCGCGTGCCGGCACTTCCGCCGAAGAACCCTTGCTTGCGGATCTCGAAGCTCTTGGCCAGGTGATCGACCGTCAGGAGCGGCCCAGCCGTCATCACGTGGGTGCGCGCCGCCATCAGATAGCGCGCCTCCGCGTGCGGGATCTCACGAATCGGAACCAGCCGCTCGCCGGGCTTCATGTCGAAGCGCGGCACCGCGCGCAGCAGCGCCTTGAGGTAGGGATGCTCGGGCGCGCGGAAGATGTCCTCGATGGTGCCGCTCTCGACGACGGCGCCGTGGTACATCACCACAACTTCCTTCGCGACGTTGGCGACCACGCCGAGGTCGTGCGTGATCAGCAGCACCGCCATGTCGAGCTCGCCCTGGAGGTCGTGGATCAGCTTCAGGATCTGCGCCTGGATGGTGACGTCGAGCGCCGTGGTGGGCTCGTCGGCGATCAGCAGCCCCGGCCGGCACACCAGCGCCATGGCGATCATCGCGCGCTGGCGCAAGCCGCCCGAGAGCTCGAAGGGATAGGTCTTGAGCGCCTTCTTGGGATCGGGGAAGCCCACCAGGCGCAGCATCTCCTGGGTCAGGTCGAGCGCGACCTCGCGCGAGACGTCGCGGTGTAGCTCCAGAGCCTCGCTCACCTGGTTGCCAACCGTGTGGAGCGGCGACAGCGAGGTCATCGGCTCCTGGAAGATGATCGAGATCTGCCCGCCGCGGATCTGGCGCATCTCCGTGCCGTCGCGGTCGAGCTTGGCGATGTCCACGGTCTTGCCGGGCGTCCGCGGGTCGGAGAACAGGATCTGGCCTCTGGCGATGCGGCCGACCTGCGGCAGAATCCCCATGATCGTCTGGCTCACCACGGTCTTGCCGGAGCCGGACTCGCCGACGATCGCCATGGTAGCGCCCTGCCGCACGCGGAAGGACGCGCCGCGCACGGCGTGCACGACGCCCTCGGCCACGTTGAACTCGACGTGGAGGTCGCGGACGGTGAGGAGGTCGGTCATATCCGTTACTCGCCGGCGCTGGAAGCCATGGGAATGCCGAGCGCAGTGAAATTGGCCGCGGTTGCCGGCGTGAGCGTGAGATGCCGTTGGGCGGCCGCACGGGCCGTGCGCTGGGCGATGTCGTTGAAGCCGTCGATGCGGCTGTCAAGCAGCAGGCGCCGGCCGGAACCGCGGAGCTTCAACTCCATCCAGCCGCGCGAGCCGTCGCGGCGGGTCGCGAAATAGCGAAGATTGACGCCCTCGAGCGTCCCCCAGGCGAGTCGCACCGGAAAGGGCCCGCGCGCCGCAATGCCCTCCTCGCCCACTTCGATCCGCCGCGCGTGCCGGAGCGCAGTCAAGCCGCCGAAACACGCGAACAGCGCCGCGAGCCCGCCCAGCAGGCCCTCGACATAAATATTGAGCGGCACCAACAGCAGCGGCGCGCCGGCCAGCACCAGGCCCGCGCCGGCGCGCGCGTAGTCGCCGACGAGGGCATCCGTGGGATAGCGATGCTCGCTCATGCGAAAAGCTCGGCGATCGGCACGAAACGCGCCGCGGGATGCCGGCCCAGGATGGCGAGCAGCTGGCGCAGGAAACGCGCGGCCGCGGCGTCCTGGACGAGATGGTGAGTCAGAATTCCCGTGGGCTCCTCGGGATCGACGGAGCCGAGAAACCGGCCGCGCAAATGCCGCAGTACCAGGCCGAGCGCCGTCACCTCGCCGACGAAGCCGCGGCCGCCGTGCCAATCCACGAGGTCCACGTGCACGTTGACACGCCGCACGCCGGCGACCGCTGCCGCGGGCCGTGCGCCGTCCGTCGAGAGGCCGCCAATGCCGATCTCCGGCAGCCGCGGCACCAGATCGGACGCGATCCGGTTCCAGGGCGGCACCAGGACGCCAAGCGCGCGCGATCCGAACAGCGAAGCCAAGCGCTCGCGGCCGCGCCGAAGCTCGTCGAGACGCTCGCTCAGCGGGCGGTGCGTGCCCAGCTCGGATTTCCGCTCGCCGGCGGGCGCGTAGTTCGTGTGGCGCCAACCGTGCTGCAGCACCGTCGCGTTGGCGAAGCTGCCCAGGCGTCCCGCGAGTTCGTCGCCGGCGCAGCAGCCGGGGATCACGGCGAGCGCAATCGGCACGTCCCTTGCCAGCACAAGCAAGCGGTCGAGCGCGGGGGTGGCGGCGACAGCATCGTCGTCGCGCCACCAGAAACTCGCAATCCGACCAGCGGATTGCCAGATGTCGAGCTCGGCCTCGAGGCTAGCCCACCCGGACTCGATGGCAGCCGAAGTCATCGACGGGTGGGTCCCAAGGCCGGTCATGGCCCGAGTATAGCCATGGTCTTGCATGGCTCCCAAGCGCCGGCCGCAGGGGCTGTCGATAAAGTCTCGCTCATGGGCCCGGGCCCTGGCGCGCAAAGTCGGCTATGCACGTCGCTGCCCGGCAGGCGCCATCGAGCGACAGGGGCTCCGGGACCGGCGGCGGCGCTTCGAGCGCCTGCTCGATCGCCTGCGCCAGCATCGCGGCTCCCTCCGGGCCGTCGAGCGCCTCTGCATCCACGACGTGAATCAGCCCTCGCTCAGCGAGAATCCGCGCCCTCAGAGCCTGCTCGGTCTCGCCCGCCGTGGCGAACGGCACCACCACCGCCCGTGCGCCCGCCCGTAACAGATCCAGGATCGTGTTGTAGCCGGCTTGGCTTAAGGACACATGACAGTTCCGCAGCAGGTTTTGGAAATCGCTCCGGAAGCGCTCGAGGATCACCCCTGTGGATAACTTTCGGGCGAGATCGTCATAGTCTCCCTGGGGAAGATTGGGACCGGCGATCAGGCGCCAGGTCCAATCGCGCACCGTTGTGAGGGGCCGCGCCTCGAGGGCGGCTCGGAGAAGCGGCGCTCCCACCGCGCCGCCACCGGCGGAAACCAGAACCTCGCCCTGGCCGAGGTTGCCGACACTGCCTGAGGCTTCCGTGTTCCGCGCGTCCGTGACGTAACCGGTATAGCGGAGCTTGTCGGCGATCGCCGGCGCCGCCGGAAAGCTTGCCTCGAGCCCGACCAGGCGCGGATCGCCATGCACCAGGACGGCGTCGATGTCGCGGCGGATACGCGCGGCGATCTCGGCGTAACGCGCCGGATTGCGCTTCGCCACCAGGATGTCGCGGATCGACACCAGCACGGGGACGCGGGGACGGCGCGACCGAGCGGCGGCGATGAGCGCATCGAGCTCGGCGCGAAACGCCCGCCGGCCGAACGGATAGGACTCCATCAGGACCACGTCCGGCTGGACACGCTCGAACGCCTCCAGAACGAGCTCACGCCGGCGCTCGTGGAACGCCGCATCGAGCGGCCGGCCGCTCTCGTCGACCAGCACCTCGAAGCGGCCGTCGAGCGCGCGCGCGCTCGGCAATTCCCGTATCTCGGCGCCGCCCCAATCCAAGCCGAGCCGACCGCCGCCCGACAGCACCGTGACCGCAAGACCGAGCGCCACGGTCTCGCGCGCCACCTGCGCCACCCGCATGACATGCCCGATACCGAGCAGATGCTGCACGTGGAAGAGGGCGCGGAGGGTCACAGACACACCGCACGCTCGGGTCGATCGGTGCGTCCTTCGACTCGGGTGCTTCGCACCCGGCTCAGGATGAGGATCATTCTTGGTGCCACCAAGACTCACCTCATCCTGAGCCACGTCCCGCAGGGACGTGAGTCGAAGGACGCACATTCTCCATGCAAACCAGCGATCGGTTGAGACGGGCCACAGTCGGCGTTCCCTGACCATCAAGCCGGAACACGTGCACCGCGTCCCATGCGAGCTTCGCCGGTTCCGGCGCTCTCATGTCCCAGCCCGTGGCGAGAGCCAGGATGGCGCGGATCACGCCCCTGTGCGTGATGGCGCCGGCGCTCGCACCACCGGCCGCGATCTCCGCCAGCAGCGGCATCAGCCGCCGTTGCACCGCGCGCGGGCTCTCGCCGTCGGGCGGCTGCAGGTCGAGGCCGCGTATTTCCTGAGTCTCCAACTCGCGCGCGGACGTCGCGCGCAGCTCGGCGATGGTCCGGCCTTCCCAGCGGCCCCAATCCATCTCGGCGAGACGAGGCTCGGCCGTGGCCTCGAGGCCGAGCAGCGCCGCAGTCTCCGTGCAGCGCTTGAGCGGGCTCGTGAGCCAGCGGACGTCACGAAGCTTGGGCGCCAAGGTCCATCCACGGACCGTCTCGCGCCCGTTGGCGTCGAGCGGCAAGTCCGTGCGGCCCTGCAGCCGGTGCTCGCGGCTCCAGGCGGTAGGGCCATGGCGCAGGAGGGCCAGCAGCGTCATCGCGCGGGCGCGGGTACGAGATCGCGCAGCACCGCGTCGAGGCGGCGCGCGGCGGCGGCGAGATCGTGGCTCGC
>DATFRA010000128.1:0-20702 GCA_035263705.1 Allostellaceae bacterium | reverse complement strand
GACACCGTCGTGCACGGTGACCTGGCCGACGGCGCGCGCTCGCACGATCTTTTATTCTGCCGATGCGATGCCCGGCTCTATGAGCTCGTGCACGGGCGTGCCGGGGGCCACGCCAATTGCAACGATAACCTGGCTTCAGCGATCGCGCCCTACGGGCTCGGCGCCGGCGACGTCCACGACCCCTTCAATATCTTCATGACCACCGGCCTCAATCGATCCGGCAAGCCTTTCTATCTCCCTTCGAACGCGCGGAAGGGCGACTCCGTGGACCTGCTCGCCGAGATGAACGTCCTCGTCGCGATTTCCGCCTGCCCTGGCGGCTCCAGCGGCAAGCAGAGCCTGCCGCTGGAAGTGCAGATATTCGGCCGCGGATAATGCGTGGCCGTAGGGTCACGGCCCACTCGTGCCGGCACCGATCGACAAAGCTAGCGACCGACGAGCGCGCAGGTTGCGCCCATGACTGGCACGGAATGGCGCTGGGTGGTGGTAGCGGGGGAGGGATTTGAACCCCCGACCTTGGGATTATGATTCCCCTGCTCTAACCAACTGAGCTACCCCGCCACCAGGAGCGCACGCATATAGGAGATAGAGGCGGAACCGTCAAGGAACCGGCGCTCTTGGCCCGGCGCGTGCATGGCGGACATTGGATGACGCGGCGGCACGCCACCGCCACGGCGAGATTGCCAAGCGTGCCTATTGCGTCTGGGAGGACGAGGGCCGGCCCGGCGGCCGCGCTCTCGACCATTGGATGCGCGCGAAGGCCGAGGTGCAGGCCGAGCGCACGGAGAAGCCCCTTGATGCTCCAATCAAAGCGCAGCGAGCGCAAGCCGCATCCACGGCGCCTGCGGCGAAGACGCAGCGGTCCGCGCCTCGGCACGCTCGGCGCACGCAATAGCGAGGCGCGACGGTATGGGCGGTGCTTGGGGTCCGCCCTGAGCCCGCTCTAAATCTGGAGTTCAGTTACTGGTGTCGTTACCACTAATTGACACCCTGCCTCGGACTTGCGAGCCTTTCTCGATGACGCAAACCGATTCCTCGGCCCTGCTTCGGCAAGTCCGCTCGCTGACCGGACGGCCACCGGAAGCGGCGAGCCAGAGACAATGGCTGCGCGCGATGGTCGATCTCGTGCGTGAGCACATCGGGGAGCAATGGGGTAACCGGGTAGCAGCGGCGCGCGATGCCAACGAGAAACGCATCTACTATCTCTCGATGGAGTTCCTGCCAGGCCGGCTCCTGATTCAGGCGCTGCGGAACTTCGGGCTTTACGAAAGCTGCCAGCGGACCCTGGCCGAATATGGCATGGACCTGGCGGCCGTCGCCGATCTCGAGGTCGATCCGGCGCTGGGGAACGGCGGTCTCGGCCGGCTGGCAGCGTGCCTCCTCGACAGCATGGCCAACCTCGGGTTTCCCGCATACGGGTACGGTATGCGCTATGATTGTGGGCTGTTTACGCAGGAGATCGTGGACGGCTGGCAGGTCGAGCGGCCGGAAACCTGGCTGCGCTACGGCAATCCCTGGGAGAATCCGCGCGCCGACCTCGTACACGCGGTCGCGTTCGGGGGCCGCGTGGTCGACCGCGACCCCGGCGAGCGGCCACGGACGGAATGGCTCCCCGCCGAGGAGATCCTCGCGATCGCCTACGACATGCCGATGCTCGGTTATCAGGCTCGGCGGCGCAACACCCTCCGGCTCTGGTCGCCGAGCTCGTTCGGAGAGCTCGACCTCCACAAATTCAACGATGGCGACCATTTCGGCGCCTTCGCACGCAAGAATGCGATAGAGAGCCTGTCGCAGGTTCTGTATCCCGGTGACGCCTCTCCGGCAGGCCAGGAGCTCCGTTTCAAGCAGGAGTATTTCTTCGCCAGCGCGTCGATCCAGGACATCCTGCGGCGGTTCCTGCGCCGCGGCTGGCCGCTGAATCACCTGGCGGAGCATATCGCCATCCAGATCAACGACACGCATCCGTCGCTTGCGATCGTCGAGTTACTGCGCCTGCTCGTGGATCGGCACCACGTCGATATCGAGCATGCCTGGCATCTCACCAGGCAGAGCTTTGCTTATACGAACCACACGTTGCTGCCCGAGGCTCTGGAGACGTGGCCGGTCCGGTACTTCGAGAAGCTGGTGCCGCGCCACCTGCAGCTCATCTTCGAGATCAACGACCGGTTCCTGCGCGACGTCGGGCGCCGGCGCCCGAACGACGCGGGCCTAGTGCGCCGGATGTCGCTGATCGACGAGGACGGCGAGCGGCGCGTCCGCATGGCGCACCTGGCGATCGTCGGATCACGCCGGGTAAACGGGGTCTCGAAGCTGCATACGAACCTCTTGCAAAAGCGGACCTTCGCGGATTTCGCGGCGCTCTACCCCGGCAAGATCGTCAACGTCACCAACGGCATCAGCTTCCGGCGCTGGCTTGGCGAGGCAAATCCCGACCTGGTCGCGCTCATCTGCTCGCGCATCGGGGATGCCTGGGTGCACGGCCATGATGGGCTCTCCGCGCTCGCGCCCCATGCCGAGGATCCGGCTTTTCGCCAGGCGTTCCGAGCGGTCAAGCTTCGGAACAAGCTGCGGCTCGCCGATCTGATCGCGCACGATTGCGGGGTCGCGGTCGATCCGAACTCGCTCTTCGACATGCACATCAAGCGGATGCACGAGTACAAGCGGCAGCTGCTCAAGTTGCTGCACGTGGTGGTGCTCTACGATCGCCTGCGGCAGGACCCCAGCGCGCCCTGCGTCCCGCGTACGGTCATCTTCGCCGGCAAGGCCGCGCCGAACTACGTCATGGCCAAGCTGATCCTCAAGCTGATCTGCGAAGTCGCGCGCCACGTCAACACCGACCCGCTGGTGGCGGGCCGCATCAAGATGGCGTTCGTGCCGGACTACAGCGTACGCAAGGGTCACATCATCATCCCCGCGGCCGACCTCTCGGAGCAAATCTCGACCGCCGGGCACGAGGCCTCCGGCACCGGGAACATGAAGCTGTCGCTCAACGGCGCGCTCACCGTCGGCACGCTCGACGGCGCCAACATCGAGATTCGCGACGCCGTCGGCGCGGAGAACTTCTTCACCTTCGGCGCGACCATCGAGGAAGTGGCGAAGCTGCGTGCCGGCGACTACGACCCCTGGAACTACTACCACGGCAATCCCGAGGTGAAAGCGGCGCTCGACTTGATCTCGTCCGGTCATTTCTCGCCGTCCGCGCCCGATCTTTTCCGGCCTATCGTGAGCGCGCTCACGAGCGGCGGCGATCACTACCTCGTGCTGGCGGACTTCGTCCCTTATCTGCGTTGCCAGGACCAGATCGAGGCGGACTATGGTGATGTCGAGCAATGGACCCGCCGCGCCATCGTCAATACGGCGCACATGGCCCGATTCTCCAGCGACTTCGCGGTCCGGCAGTACGCCGATCTGATCTGGAACGCGAGCCCGCTGGAGGATCGCCGAGACATGAACGACGTCGCCGCGGCCGAGTAACCGCGCGGCGTTACGGAGCCGGCTCGGCCGCGACTTCGCGCATCGTATCGAAACGTTCGGCGGCCGATTCGCGGCGGATCCAGCCGCCGCCGAGCAGCCGGGTGCCATCGTAGCAGACACAGGCCTGGCCGGGCGCCACGCCCAGCGCGGGGGCGTCGAGCACCACCTCGCCGCCACCGGTCGCATCGAGGAACAGCGTTGCCGGCAAGGGCGGCTGAGCCGATCGCAGCTTCACGCCGACGCGCAGGCCCTCCGTGGCTGGCACGTCGGTATCGAGCCAATTCATGCCGCCGAGCCGCACGCGCGCCTTGCCCAGCGCGGCGCGCGGCCCCGCCACGACGCGGCGCCGCTCGGGCTCGAGGCGTAGCACGTAAAGGGGCTCGCCGCCAGCGATGCCAAGGCCCTTTCGCTGACCCACCGTGAAGTGTATCACGCCCTCATGGCGGCCGAGCACGCGGCCTTCGAGGTCGACGATCTCGCCGGGCTCGGCGGCGCCGGGCCTGAGCTTCCGCACCACGGCCGCGTAGTCGCCAGTCGGCACGAAGCAGATATCCTGACTGTCCGGCTTGGCCGCCACCGGCAGAGCCAGGTGCCGGGCGATCGCCCGCGTCTCGTCCTTGGCGAGATCGCCGATCGGGAAGCGCAGGAACGTCAACTGCTCGCGCGTGGTCGCGAACAGGAAATAGCTCTGGTCGCGCGCGGTATCGGCGGCGCGGTGCAGCTCCGCGCCCCGCGGCCCGATCACGCGCCGCGCGTAATGGCCGGTCGCCAGCGCATCCGCACCCAGGTCCTTGGCGACCGCCATGAGATCGCGGAACTTGACGCGCTCGTTGCAGCGGATGCAGGGCACCGGTGTCTCGCCGCGCGTGTAGCTCTCGGTGAAATCCTCGATTACGGAGGCACGAAAGCGCGACTCGTAGTCGAGCACGTAGTGGGGGATGCCGAGCTTCCCCGCGACCGCGCCGGCGTCGTGAATGTCCTGGCCCGCGCAGCACGCGCCCTTGCGCCCCAACGCCGCCCCGTGGTCGTAGAGCTGCAACGTGATACCGACGACGTCGTAGCCCTGCTCCACCAGCAGGCCAGCCGTGACCGAGCTGTCGACGCCGCCCGACATCGCCACTACGACACGAGTCTCGCGCGGCATCTTGGGCAGGCCCAGGGTATTGAGCGACGACGGCACGGCAGTCTCACCCCGTCATCATATTGCGGCTGCCGGCGGGCAGGGTGACGGTAAGGCCGTCGAGCTCCTCCGTGATGATGATCTGGCAGCCGAGCCGCGAGGTGCGCGTCAGGCCGAAGGCGAGGTCGAGCATGTCCTCCTCGTCCTCGGTCGCCTCCTTGAGCAGGTCATACCACTCGGCATCGATGATCACATGGCATGTCGAGCAGGCAAGCGAACCCTCGCAAGCGCCCTCGAGGTCGATGCCGTTGCGGTGCGCGATCTCCAGCACCGAGAGCCCGAGCGGCGCATCCACCTCATGGCGGGTACCGTTCTGCTCGATGAACACCATCTTCGGCATCAGTCTGGTCCTATCACGCGTCAGGTGGACGGAGATGCATCTTCGGCGGCGACGGCGGCGCCGAGCACCGCCGCTTCCTCGGCCGCGGCGCCCTTGATCAAGGCTGCCGCCGCGCCGCGCTCGATCATGCGCAGCACGGTCAAGCCCGATTCGGCCGCGGCGGCCTTGACCCTCCTCTGGGTCGTCTCGTCGGTGGCGATCACCACGTGGGTCACGGGCCGAGCCAACTGCTTCTCCGCACGACTGCGCAGCCCCAGCAGCAGCGCCTTGATGTCGGGAGCCTGCAACGTCCGCTCGCCGTCGGCGTCTGGCAGGATCTCGCCATTCCCGCCAACCGCGATCGCGACGCGGCCCACGCCGCCGGGCGCGATATCGATGCCGACCGCGGCACCCGGGCCTTCCGCGCCGTCGATCGGCGAGCCGTCGGGCTCCTCAATCTGGAACAGCTTCATGAGCGATCTGACGTCACCACGCCCGCGGGCGCGGCGTCACACGTGGAAGGATTCGCCGCAGCCGCAACGACCCTTCTCGTTGGGATTGCGGAACGTAAAGCCCGATTGCAGCTTGTCCTCGACGTAGTCCATCTCGGTGCCGATGATGAACATCGTGGCCTTCGGGTCGATCAGGACGGTCACGCCCTTGTCCTGTACCATCTCGTCGAATCTGCCCTTCTCGTCCGCGTACTCGAGCGTGTAGGTGAGGCCCGAACAGCCGCGAGAGCGCACGCCGACCCGGATTCCCACAGCGGGTTTGCCGCGCTTGGCCAGGAGCGCGCGAATGCGATCCGCCGCCGCGTCGGTGAGCGTCATTGCCTGCCGCAAAGCCATTCTCGGTCTCCTCAATCCACCTTTCTGATACCTCCCGCGAACTCAGCGGGCAACTGTCCCTTCTAGATGGCCATTCCCGCGCGCGATTTCACCGGTCGACCTTGCAGCCGCTTGACCGCCGCCGCGATCGTGTCGACGGCGAAATCCACGTCTCTCTCGCTGGTGAACCGGCCGAGGCCGACGCGCAGGCTCGACCGCCCAAGCTCGTCAGAAACGCCGAGCGCGCGCAGCACGTAGCTCGGCTCGACCTCGGCGGACGTGCAGGCTGACCCAGTCGAAAGCGCGAGACCGGGGCACGCCTCCATCAGCTCGAGCGCGCCGATGCCCGGAAACGTCAGGTTGAGGTTCGCCGGCAGTCGCCGCACGGGATGTCCGTTGAGGCGCACCGAGGGCACCACGGCGCGAATGGCGGCGAGGAAGCGCTCTCGGAGTGCGCGAAGACGCTCCGCCTCCTCCACTATCTCCTTCGCCGCGATCTCCGCGGCCTCGCCAAGCCCCACGATCAGCGGCGTCGGCAGGGTGCCGGAGCGCAGCCCCCGCTCCTGCCCGCCGCCATCGACGAGCGGCGTCAGCCGTGCCCGCGGTCGCCGCCGCACATAGAGCGCGCCCACGCCCTTGGGCCCGTACATCTTGTGACTAGAGATCGAGAGCAGGTCGATCACCATCGCATCGACGTCGAGTGGGATCTTGCCAAAGGCTTGCGCGGCGTCTGTGTGGAATGGGATGCCGCGCGCGCGGCAAAGCGCCCCGATTTCGCCGAGCGGCTGCAGCACGCCGATTTCGTTGTGCGCCGCCATCACCGAGACGATCGCCGTGCGCTCGTCGATCGCCGCTTCGAGTGCCGCGAGATCGATAAGGCCGTCCGACCGCACAGGCAGGATGGTGACCCGGAAGCCCTCGCGCCCGAGGGCCAGCGCGCTCTCCAGCACGCATTTGTGCTCGGTCGCGAACGTGACGACGTGGTCGCGCTCCTCGCGATGGAACCGCGCCGCGCCCTTGACGGCGAGATTGTTGGCTTCGGTCGCGCCTGACGTGAAAACGATCTCGCGGGTCTCGGCGCCGATCAGCGCCGCGACCTGCCCGCGCGCCCGCTCAACTGCCGCCTCGGCCTCCCGGCCGTAGGCGTGCGTGACCGAGCCGGGATTGCCGAATTTCTCCGAGAACCACGGAAGCATGGCCTCGAGGACGCGCGGGTCGACCGGCGTCGTCGACTGATAGTCGAGATAGATCGGCCGCGCGTTGGGCCGCGTCTCCGGGATCGGCCTCGGTATCGCGGTCATGCCGCGGCACTCCGCGTGCGCCGGTAGAGCGCGGTCCAGGCATCGACAAGCTGCTTGATATCCGCCGGCGTCGTGCTCCAGCCCAGGCTCACGCGAATGGCGCTCTCGGCCTCCTCGGGCGAGGCGCCCATGGCCGTGAGCACGTGGCTGCGCCGGACCTTTCCAGATGAGCACGCGGCACCCGCACTCACCATGACACCAGCAAGATCGAGCGCCATGACCTGCGTGGAAGCGGGGACGCCGGGCATGCCGATGCAGAGCGTGTTCGGAAGCCGGGGCGTGTCCTTGGCGAAAATGCGCGCCTCGGACGCCACGGCGGTGAGCGCGACTTCCGCGCGATCCCTGAGGGCTGCCACCCCGGCACTCAAGACGCTCTCACGCACCGCGAGTTCGGCCGCGACGCCGAAGCCCGCAATCCCAGGCCCATTCTCGGTTCCCGCGCGGCGGCCGCGCTCCTGCCCGCCGCCGCGCTGAAGAGCCGCCAAGGCGACGCCATCGCGCACAACGAGCGCGCCCACGCCCTGGGGACCGCCGAGCTTGTGGGCGGAGATCGACAGCAGATCGACGCCGAGCGCGGCCAAATCCACGGCAATCTTCCCCGCGCCCTGGATCGCGTCGCAATGAACGAGCGCGTCCTCCGCGTGGGCAATCGCCACGGCTTCGGCAACCGGCTGGATCGCCCCCGTCTCGTTGTTCGCCAGCATGACGGAGACTAGCGCCGGCCGCGTCTCTACGGCGAGCAGCGCCTCGAGCGCGGCGAGATCGATCACACCGTCGGAGGTCACGGGAACCTTCGTTGCCCCAGGTACCGCCTCGCGGACGGAATCGTGCTCGATCGCCGAGATCAAGGCGGGACGATCGCGCACTCCGAGAAGCGCGAGATGGTTAGCTTCGGTACCGCCGCTGGTGAAGATCACTTCGGCGGGCGCGCCGCCGACGAGGCTCGCTACCTGGGCACGAGCGCGCTCGACGGCCTGCCGCGCTGCCCTGCCCCAGCGATGCACCGAAGACGGATTGCCCATGCGCCGCAGCGCTTCCGCCATGGCCTCGGCGGCTTCCGCGCGCAACGGCGCCGTGGCGTTCCAATCGAGATAGGCGAGCGACGCCATGACCGGCCTTGCTGGTACTAGGTGCGTAGGATTTATTGCGCCGCCATCGCCGGCGATGGGGGCCGCGGCTCCTCGATCATGATGCGGCTGGTGCCGAGCACGCGGCCGTCGACCACGTCGGCGAGGGTAACCGAGCTCAGGAATAAGTGGATCTGGTGGCCGAGCTCTTCCCACAGATCGTGCGTCAGACATCGGGTCTGGTTGCCGCGGCAGCCCACGGGGGCTCCGGGCGAGCAGCGTGTCGCGCGGATCGGCTCGTCGACCGCGAGGATGATATCGGAGATCCGCGTGCCCGCAGCGCCCCGCGACAGCAGGTAGCCGCCGCCTGGACCGCGCACGCTTTTCACCAATTCGCCCGCGCGCAGCTTCGCGAACAGCTGCTCGAGATAGGAGAGCGAGATCTCTTGCCGCTCCGCGATTTCCGCCAGCGAAATCGGATTGCCGGTGCCGTGCTTGGCGAGGTCGACCATCGCCATGACGGCGTAGCGCCCCTTGGTGCTGAGCCTCATCGCGCCCTCCTCAAGCCTTGCGCCGCTCGGCGACCACCGGCTCGTCCTCGACCGGCCGCAGCGGCACGGGCGCGGAGCGCTCGGTCTCGACCTGGTGCTCAACCTCCTGGAGCCGAGCGCGGAGCGACTGCACCTCGTCGAGGAGCCCGTTCAGCACGCGCGCCACCGGGTCGGGAATCTCGTCGCAGGGCGTGCCGTAAGGCAGGAAGTCGCTCATGGTCTTGGCGGCCACCGGCCGCGGGGCACCCACGGGCTTCGCGGGGATGCCCACCACGGTGACGCCCGGCGGCACTTCCGCCAGCACCACGGCGTTGGCGCCCACGCGGGCGTCGCGCCCGACCGTGAAGCCTCCGAGGATCTGCGCCCCCGAGCCGACGATTACGCCGTCCGCCAGGGTCGGGTGGCGCTTCCCGTGGTGCAGCGAGGTTCCACCGAGGGTCACGCCCTGGTAGAGCGTCACGTCGTCCCCGATCTCCGCAGTCTCCCCGATCACCACGCCCATGCCGTGGTCGATGAAGAAGCGTCGCCCGATCTGGGCGCCCGGATGGATCTCGATTCCGGTCAGGAGACGCCCCAAATGAGAGACGAACCTTCCCAAGAGGAGCCATTTCCGAACCCAGAGCCAGTGCGCGACCCGGTAGAACAATATCGAGTGGAAACCTGGATAGCAGAACACAACTTCCAGGCGAGACCGCGCTGCTGGATCCTTGGCGATGACCGTATCGATCTCTTCACGCAGGTTTTTGAAAAGCATATGAGCCACTCATGGTATTATCCACCGGCACGCCCGATGCGTTTTGCGGCTAGGGCGTATTTAGGAATACCCAGTAATTGAGTCAAGAATATAAGGCTGATAATGCAGAATTTTACGCGCCTCATCCGAGTGGCACAGTCGGGAATTCGCGCGTTCTCCCAGTGCCGGTAGGGGTCCTTCCAAGAGATGCCTGAAGTCATCATCAACGGCCCCGAGGGCCGTCTCGAGGGGCGCTACCACCACTCGAAGCACCCCAATGCTCCGATCGCCCTGCTGTTGCATCCGCATCCGCAGCACGGCGGCACCATGAACAATAAGGTGGTCTACACCCTCTACCATGCCTTCGTCCGCCAGGGCTTTTCGGCGCTGCGTTTCAATTTCCGCGGCGTCGGCCGGAGCCAGGGCAGCTTCGCCCGCGGCGAGGGCGAGCTCTCCGACGCCGCCTCGGCGCTCGACTGGTTGCAGGGCTACAACGCCAACGCGTCGGCCTGCTGGATCGGCGGGTTCTCCTTCGGCGCCTGGATCGGCATGCAGCTCCTGATGCGCCGGCCGGAGATCGACGGGTTCATCTCGGTGGCGCCCCCGGCCAACCTCTACGACTTCGGCTTCCTGGCGCCCTGCCCCTCCTCGGGCCTCATTATCCACGGCGACAAGGACCATCTGGTGCCGCTCGAGAGCGTGCAGAAGCTCATCAACAAGCTCATGCACCAGCGCGACATCACCATCGACTTCCGGCTGGTGCGGGGCGCCGACCACTTCTTTCAGAACCGTCTCGAGGAACTCGACGAGGAGGTCGAGGACTACCTCACCAAGAAGCCGAAGCAGCAGAAGATCGCAGCGAGCGGACGGTAGTAACGCCATGCGTCCTTCGACGCGCGATGCTCCGCATCGCGGCTCAGGATGAGGCGAATTTCATAACGGTAAAAGGAAAGACTTCATCCTGAGCCACCTTTCGCAGAGGCGTGAGTCGAAGGACGCACAGCATCCGGCCAGCCGAGAACTGCGCTAATCCGCGAACGGGTCGCGGACCAAGATCGTGTCCTCGCGCTCGGGGCTCGTGGAGAGGAGTGCTACCGGCGCCTCGATCAGCTCCTCGACGCGTTTCACGTATTTGATGGCGTTGGCGGGCAGATCGATCCAGGAGCGGGCGCCGCGCGTGCTCTCTTGCCAGCCGGGGAAGCTTTCATAGACCGGCTCGACTTCCGCCTGCGCCGTACCGCTCGCGGGCAGATAGTGCGTGGTCTCGCCGCGGTGCCGGTAGGCGACGCAGATCTTGATCTCATCGAAGCCGTCGAGAATGTCGAGCTTGGTGAACGCGATCCCGGTGATGCCGCCGACCTTGATCGCCTGGCGCACCATCACCGCGTCGAACCAGCCGCAGCGCCGCTTGCGTCCCGTCACCACGCCGAACTCCTTGCCGCGCTCCCCGAGCCGCTGGCCGATGGCGTCGGTGAGCTCGGTCGGAAACGGGCCGCTGCCGACCCGCGTGGTGTAGGCCTTGGTGATGCCGAGCACGAATCCCACGCCGCCCGGCCCCATGCCCGAGCCCGCCGCCGCCTGCCCCGCCACGGTATTCGAGGAGGTGACGTAGGGGTATGTGCCATGATCGACATCGAGCATGGCGCCTTGGGCGCCCTCGAAGAGGATGCGCTTGCCCTGGCGCTTCGCCTCGTCGAGACGCTCCCAGACGCGGTCGGCGTAGGGCAGCACCTTCGGTGCCACCTCCGTGAGCCCCTTGAGGAGCCGGTCGCGATCGATGGGGCCGGCGCCGAGTCCGTTCAGCAGCGCGTTGTGATGCATCAGGAGATGATCGATCTTTTCCGGTAGCGTCTCCGGCTCCGCAAGGTCGCAAACCCGGATCGCGCGGCGGCCAACCTTGTCCTCGTAAGCGGGACCGATACCGCGGCCGGTCGTGCCGATTTTGCGCGGTCCGTGCGCGTCCTCGCGCGCGCGATCGATCGCGGCGTGCGACGGCAGGATCAGTGCCGCGTTCTCCGCGAGCTTCAGCGAGTCCGGCGTCACATGAATTCCCTTCTCGCGGATCGCGTCGATCTCGCGGAGCAGCGCCCAGGGGTCCACCACGACGCCGTTGCCGATCACTGAGAGCTTGCCCGGCCGCACTACGCCCGACGGCAGCAGGCTGAGGCGATACTCCACGTTACCGATGACCAGCGTGTGGCCGGCGTTGTGGCCGCCCTGGAAGCGCACCACCACGTCTGCACGCTCCGAGAGCCAGTCGACGATCTTGCCCTTGCCCTCGTCGCCCCACTGGGCGCCGATCACCGCGACGTTCGCCATGACGTGGAAGTGCCTTTCGCGAAGCGGGGTTCAGTCCACGGCGAGGATTGTCGCACCCTCGAGCCGGTGGCCGCAATTGAACCGCCGGGCCTCGGCGGCGGGATCGGCGGCGACTTCGAGACCGGCCACCGTCACCCAGCCTTCGCCGCGCAATCGCTTGGCGACCGCGGCATCGCTCCCGGCGGGCACGTAGAGCCTCCGTGGCGGCGTCTGCGGCGGGAGCGCGCGCAGGATCGTGTCGGTGTAGAGCGTGAGGCCGGTCGCCGGCTCGCCCTCGCCGTTTCCCGTGCGATAACGGCCGCCGCGGCCGAGCTCGCCCCGCACGCTCCGCGCGTAGACCGTGAAACTGACCCCGGTGTGGTACTCCAGGCCACGGTTCTCCACGGGATCGACGGTGATCGCGAGCCCCGGCAAGCTCGCGCCCAGGCGACTGGTGACATCGACGAGGCGCGCCCGCTCTTCCGCAGCGGCCGCCGGCAGATCGAGCGCCTGGATCGTCCGGAGCGTGGTGGCCGCGACACCCGCGCTCGCCAGCAGCTTTCCCAGCAGCGCCGCCGCGCGACCGTCGACCGCTGCAACCGCCGCCGCATCCTTGTGGTCGAGCGCGGCGCGGAGCCGATCCAGCACCTTGGCACCGAGCCCTAGAGCGTCCGTGATCGCGGGCACCAATGTCGGCAGGGTCAGGTCGACCGAGAGCGCCTCGATGCCGAGCGCCTGCAGCGCCTCCGCCGCAAGCGCCACCACCTCGAGGTCAGCCGCGACGGAGTCGGTACCGATCAGTTCGGCTCCCACCTGGCCCACCTGGCGCTCGGGTCGGAGCTGGCTGCCCTTCACGCGCAGCACCTGCCCCGCGTAGCAGAGGCGCAGCGGCCGCTGCGCGTCCTTGAGCCGCGTGGTCGCGATCCGCGCCACTTGCGTGGTCATATCGGCACGGAGCCCGATCATACGCTGAGAGATCGGGTCCATCAGGCGGAACGTCTCTTTCGCCATGGCAGCGCCGGTACCGCTCAGCAGGTTTTCCTCGAATTCCATCAGCGGCGGCTTGACGCGCTCGTAGCCGTGACTCTCGAGCACCGCCATCATGGCGGCAACCACGCGCGCTTCGACGCCCGCCTCAGGCGGCAGCAGGTCGCTTAATCCCAGGGGAAGCAACGCTGGATGCAGGGCCTCGTTCATGCCGGCGGGGATATCGTGATTCCCGGAGCGCCGCAAACGAAAAGGAGGGAACGCTCGCAGCAGCTCTCTCAGGTCTCAGAAAATGAAAGAAAACCAGACGAATCCGAAGGTCTGGTTACCGGGCCTTAACCAACCCGGGTGTCTGATCCGGTCGGGCGAGGCGCACCAATGTGCCTCGCGCGGCCAAGGATGCGAAGATGGACCGGGGAAAGACCTTGTCGCGTCGGAAGATGCTGGCTTTCGCGGGGGCAGCGCTGGTGGGCGCGGCCGCGAGGCCGGCGCGCGCCGCCGCACCGAGCATTCTCTATTTCCGGCGCCTCGCGCTCTATAATGTCAACACCGGCGAGTCATACACGTCGATCTTCTGGGCGAATGATTACTATATCCCACAGGCGCTGAGATCCCTGAACTGGGCGTTGCGCGATTTCCACACGAACACCACGCATCCGATCGACCCCCGGCTCCTCGACCTCCTGGTGGCCCTGCAGCAAAAGCTCGACATCGACGAGCCCTTCCTGCTGACGTCCGGCTATCGCACGCCCGAGACCAATGCCCGATTAGTGGCCGAAGGCGCTGCGGTCAACAGCCTGCACATGCGCGGCCAGGCCGCGGATATTTCCCTGCGCGGCCGAACCCTGAGCCAGCTCCACATGGCGGCGTTGTCGCTCCGTGGCGGCGGCGTCGGCTACTATCCCGCGCACAGTTTCATACATGTCGATGTGGGGCCCGTCAGGACCTGGGGCGGCGGCGCCTCGTCCTACGTGGCAACTGCGACGCCATCGGCCCCGGCTCCAACGACAGCCCCCGCAGCGAGCGCCATGCCGCAGCAAACCTCGGCGCCGTCTCAGGTCCTCGTCGTACGCGGCGGCCAGCACCCCACCCGCGATACGATCGCGGTCAAGCCGGTCCCGCTCAAGTCCGGCGGCTTCCTGCTGAATTGACGTCAGAACTTCCTCAAAACCGCAGCAGCTTCGCCTGCACGACGTCGGGGATCGTGCACACCTGCTCCAGCAACAGCTCGCTCAAGGGCTGATCGACCTGGACCAGGCAGATCGCGTCCTCGCCGGGCGCGGTGCGGCCGAGGTGGAACGTCGCGATGTTGATGCCGGCCTCGCCGAGCGTGCGGCCGAGGTTGCCGATGAAGCCCGGCTTGTCCTTGTTCCGTACGAACAGCATGTTGGCGCCGAGCTCCGCCTCCATCGGCACGTTCTCGATCATCACGATGCGCGGCTGCCGGCCGCGGAACAGCGTGCCCTCGACGCTGCGCGTGCGCCGCTCAGTGGTGAGCGTGACGCGCATCAGTGTGTGAAAATCGCCCTCGGCGGTGAGCCGGGTCTCGCTGACCCGTATATCGCGCTCGCGGCAGAGCAGCGCCGCGTTCACCATGTTGACGCTGTCGAGCTGCGGCGCCAGCAGCCCCTTCAGCACCACGGAGGTGAGCGGCTTCACGTTGAGCTCGGCCAGCTGGCCCTCGTACTCGATCGCAACCGCGCGGATCGGCGATTCCGTGAGCTGGCCCGCGAAGCTCCCGAGCTGCTCTGCGAGCTTCATATAGGGCCCGAGCCGCGTCGCCTCCTCCGCCGTAAGCGAGGGCATATTGAGCGCGTTCACCACCGCGCCGGTGAGCAGGAAGGCCGCCATCTGCTCGGCGATCTGCAGCGCCACGTTCTCCTGCGCCTCTGAGGTGGCGGCGCCGAGATGCGGCGTCGCCACCACCTTCGGATGCCCGAACAGGATGTTCTCGGTGGCCGGCTCGACCGGAAACACATCGAGCGCCGCGCCCGCCACCTGGCCCGAATCGAGCGCCGCCTTGAGGTCGGCCTCGCGGATCAACCCGCCGCGAGCGCAATTGATGAGGCGCACGCCTTTCTTCATCTTAGCGATCGCCTTGGCGTCGATGATATCGCGGGTGGCGTCGGTGAGAGGTGTGTGAAGCGTGATGAAATCCGCGCGCCGGAACAGCTCGTCGAGGTCCACCTTCTCGACCCCAATCTCGATCGCCCGCTCCGGCGAGAGATAGGGATCGTAGGCGATCACCCTCATCTTGAGGCCCAGCGCGCGGTCCGCGACGATCGAGCCGATATTGCCGCAGCCGACGACGGCAAGGGTCTTCCCGAAGAGCTCGACGCCCATGAAGCGGGATTTCTCCCATTTGCCCGCCTGCGTCGACTGGTCCGCCGCCGGCACCTCACGCGCCAGCGCGAACATCAGCGCGATCGCGTGCTCGGCCGTCGTGATGGAATTGCCGTAGGGCGTGTTCATCACGACGATCCCACGCTGGGTCGCGCCGGGCAGATCGATGTTGTCGACGCCGATTCCCGCGCGACCGATCACCTTGAGCCGCTCGGCGCGTTCGATCAGCGGCCGGGTCACCTTCGTAGTCGAGCGCACGGCGAGACCGTCGTAGGCCCCGATGATCGCCTTGAGCGCATCGGGCCTGAGCCCGACCTTCACGTCGGTCTCGACGCCGCGCTCCCTAAAGATTTCCACCGCGCGCGGGCTTAGCGCGTCGGCGATCAGCACCTTCGCCATGGCTCAGGCCGCCGCTGCGCGGCGGATTTCGCCATAGGCCCAGTCGAGCCACGGTAGCAACGCCTCGAGATCACCGCGCTCGACAGTGGCGCCGGTCCAGATGCGCAGCCCCGGCGGTGCATCCCGGTGGCCGGCGATGTCGTGCGCGACGCCTTCGGCATCGAGCAGCGCCTCCAGCTGCTTCACCACCGCGCGCTGCGCGTCCTTGCCAAGCCGCCGGAACCAGTCGTCGATGATCGCGAGACAGACCGAGGTGCAGGAGCGCGTGCGCGGATCGGATGCCAGGAAATCGATCCAGGACGTCTTCTCCACCCAGGCGGCGATCGCCGCGAGGTTCGCTTCCGAGCGCCCAATCAAGCCCTCGAGGCCGCCGACCCGCTCCGCCCATTTGAGGCCGTCGATCGCATCCTCGACGCAGAGCATCGAGGGCGTGTTGATGGTCTCGCCGACGAAGATCGCCTCGTTGAACTTGCCCTTCGAGTTCAAGCGGAAGAGTTTCGGCAGGGGCCACGGCGGCACGTAGCTCGCGGCGCGCTCGGCGGCCCGCGGGCTGAGCACGAGCATGCCATGTGCGGCCTCGCCACCCAGCACCTTCTGCCAGGACCACGTGACAACATCGAGCTTCCGCCACGGCAGGTCCATCGCGAAGGCCGCGGAGGTCGCATCGCAGATCGCGAGCCCGTCGCGATCGTCCTTGATCCAAACGCCGTCGGGCACGCGCACCCCGGAGGTGGTGCCGTTCCACGTGAAGACCACGTCGTGGGCGGGATCGACCTGGGTCAGATCCGGCAGTGCGCCGTAAGCGGCACGGATCGTGCGCACGTCCTTGAGCTTGAGCTGCTTCACGGCATCGGTGATCCAACCCTCACCGAAGCTCTCCCAGGCAAGGCAATCGACGCCGCGGGCGCCGAGCAGCGACCAGAGCGCGAGCTCGACCGCGCCGGTGTCGGAGCCCGCCACGATGCCGATCCGGTAATCCGCGGGCACGCCAAGGATGGCGCGCGTGCGGTCGATCACCTCTTTCAATTTGGCCTTGCCCGCCTTGGAGCGGTGCGAGCGTCCGAGGCAGGCGTCGTGGAGCACCTCCAGCGACCAGCCCGGACGCTTGGCGCAAGGACCTGACGAGAAGCAAGGATTGGCGGGCCGAGCGAGCGGCTTCATGGCCTATTCCTTCCAGAATAGCTGCGACCCGTTGGGGGGCCGTGTCCCGCGGGGCAAGCTAGTGAGGGGGAACGACGCCGTCAACCATCGAGGACGCGCTGAGGTGTCGCAGTGGTGCCCGAGCTCACAGCCCTATCCTGGGTGTCGACGCGCCAGATGCATCGACGTGAAAGTGATCACGTCCTCGCCGCGCTGGTTCTTGATCCAGTACTTGATCCGGAGCATGCCGCGGTCGGGCTTGGAGCGCGACGGCGTTTTCTCGACCACCTGAAGTTCGGTGTGAAGCGTGTCGCCGGGGCGAACCGGCTTGAGCCAACGCAGCTCATCGCAGCCCGGCGAACCCATGCTGCAGGCGCGGAAGATGCCGGTCTCCAGCACCATCCGGAACCCCACCGCCAGGGTCTGAAACCCGCTGGCGATGAGCCCACCGTAATTACTCTCCTTCCCGGCCTCGATGTCGATGTGGAAGGGCTGCGGGTCGTAGCGCATCGCGAAGTCGATGATCAGGCTCTCCGTGAGCGTGATGCCGGGCGTCGAAAAACGCTCGCCGATCTCGAAATCGTCGAAGTACTTGTCGGTCATGGCATGAGCCTCAGGCGAGCGCCGTGGCGATGGCTTCACCGAGCTCGTGTGTCTTGGCCGTGCCGCCGAGGTCCGGCGTCTTAGGCGCCTTGGGATCCGCGAGCACGCGGGCGACGGCGCTCTCGATCGCCGCCGCCGCGGCACTCTCGCCGAGCTGGTCGAGCATCATCGCGCCTGACCAGATCTGGCCGATCGGGTTGGCGATCGCCTGGCCGTAGATGTCGGGCGCGGAGCCGTGCACGGGCTCGAACATCGAGGGCAGCTCGCGCTCGGGATTGATGTTGGCCGACGGCGCGATGCCGATCGATCCCACCACCGCGGGCCCCAGGTCCGAGAGAATGTCGCCGAACAGGTTCGACCCCACCACCACGTCGAACCAATCGGGATGGCGCACGAAATGGGCGGTCAGGATGTCGATGTGGTATTGGTCGGTCTTGACCCCCGGATACTCCTTTGCGATGGCGGCGAAGCGCTCGTCCCAGTAGGGCATCGTGTGGATGATGCCGTTCGACTTGGTGGCTGAGGTGACGTGCTTCTTCCGCTTCATCGCGAGCTCGAAGGCGAAGCGCATGATGCGGTCGCAGCCGCGCCGGGTGAACACGGTCTGCTGCATCGCCATCTCGAACTCGGTGCCGGCATAGAGCCGGCCGCCGATCTCGGAATACTCGCCCTCGTTATTCTCGCGCACGACGTAGAAATCGATCTCGCCGGGCTTGCGGTCCTTGAGCGGCGAGTCGACGCCGGCGAGCAAACGAATCGGCCGGAGATTCACGTACTGCTTGAAACCGCGCCGAATCGGGATCAGGAGGCCCCAAAGCGAGACGTGGTCGGGCACGCCCGGAAACCCGACCGCGCCCAGGAACACAGCCTGGCTCCGGCGCAGCTGATCGAGCCCGTCGGCGGGCATCATGCTGCCAGTCTTGGTGTAACGCTCGCAGCTCCAGTCGAACTCGCGCCACTTGAGCGCGAAGCCGAAGCGGCGGCCCGCTGCCTCGAGCACGCGCATGCCTTCCGGCACCACTTCCTTGCCGATGCCGTCGCCGGGAATGGTCGCGATCTCGTAGGTCTTCGCCACGCTTTCCTCCGCGCTCTTTCTCCGTCACCTTAGCCGAGCGATGCCCGCGCGCAAGCGCGACCGGTGCAAACCGGCTCCGCGACAGGAGACACCATGGGCTACGTCGAGCACGTGCTGCAACCCGGCGAGACCTTGCTGCACAAGAGCAAGCTGCACTGGCTCATCTATCTACCGGTGCTGCCGTTCCTTGGCGTCGTCGCGTTGGGCATGGCGCTCTCGTCGGCGATGCAGAGCCAAGGGAGCGAGGTGAACACCGCCGTGCTTCCCGTCAGCTTGATTGTCGTGGGCGCCGGCGGCGCGTTCATCACCTGGTCTCGCGCCTGGCTCCGGCGCATGAGCACCGAGCTTGCCGTCACCGACCGCCGCGTGATCTTCAAGCGCGGCTTGGTCCGCCGGCACACCGTCGAGATGAACATGGACAAGGTCGAGAGCGTCGATGTCGATCAATCGATCCTCGGCCGCATTTTCAACTACGGCGATGTCACGATTCGCGGTACGGGCGCCAGCATCGAGCCCCTGCGCTTGATCGACGATCCCTTGGGCTTCCGCAGCCGCGTCACCGCGCGCTGATCGCGGCCGCCTCAATTCGATCACTGGAGCCCGAGCGCGCGCCCACGCGATAATTTGCGCTTGGCGCCTCGCTCCGCCCGGGGTGCCAGCGGGGTTGTATTCTGCGAGGAGGGGCGCATGAGGCGAAACGCACTCGCGCTCATGTCCGGGGTTATTGCGTCGATGCTCGCCGCGTCGTCCGGGGGCGCCGCAATCAGGAATAACGAGGTCTTGATCACCGGCAAGGTCCTCTATGCCATGTGCACCAGTGCCGATGCCGAGTTTGAGCGCGGTTGCACGACGTTAATCCGCGGCGCTAGGCTGAGCTGAGCCTCCATCCCTACGCCGGAATGCTGCTACTGGTGCGCATCAGCCGTGCGTATTGTCCCTATTCCAGTATTGACAATTCGGGGTACAAGTGGGGTGAGCGAAACCGCTTAATTCCGCCCGAGTCCGAGATTGTCACCATGACAATTCTGAACTGGCAACCCGATCTCGCCCAGCAGCGTGGCCCTCTCTACCGCGCGATCGCTGATGCGCTCGCGAGCGACATTCGCGCCGGCAGGCTTCCTGTCGGCACGCGATTGCCGACGCATCGCGACCTCGCCTGGAACCTCAAGGTCACCGTTGGCACGGTGACACGCGCCTATGCGGAGGCGGAACGGCGCGGCCTCATCTCCGGCGAGGTCGGCCGCGGCACATACGTGCGCCCGACCAGCACCATCACCGATCCCGCCTTGCGCGGCGAGCCGATGGGACCCGACTTCGTGGACCTGAGCCTTAACCGGCCGCAGACCGGCGAGGAGCCGGCGCTGGTCGCCAAGGGGCTGCGCGAGATCGCCGAGAGTCCCGACCTGGAGGCACTCTTGCAGTACCAGCCGCATGCGGGGCGCGCCATCGATCGCGCCGCCGGCGCGCGCTGGATCGCCCGCGGCGGCGTCAAGACCAATCCGTCTCAGGTGCTCGTCACCCAGAGCGGTCAGAACGCCGTCGCTTCGGTGCTCTCGGCGGTGACACAGCCCGGCGATACGGTCGCGGTGGAGAGCCTCACCTATCCGGGCGTGCGCTCGGCCGCCAGCCTCTTGAGCCTGCGGCTTGCGCCCGTCGCGATGGACGAGCAGGGTCTGCTGCCCGATGCCGTCGCCTCGCTCTGCCGCGGCGGCAGCGTCAAGGCGCTCTACACGCTGCCGAGCCTGCACAACCCGACCGCGACGGTGTTGCCGGTGGAGCGGCGGCGCGCGCTCGCGGAGATCGCGCGCACGCACGGCATCGCGCTGGTCGAGGACGACGTCTATGGCTTCCTTCTGAAGGACGCGCCACCGCCGGTCGCGAGCTTCGCGCCGGAGCGCAGCTTCTACATCACCTCGACCTCGAAGAGCCTGGCGCCCGGACTGCGCATCGGCTACGTGCACGGGCCCGAGGAGGCGGTCGATCGCGTGGCGGCAGCGCTCCGCGCCACCATCTACATGGCGACGCCGCTGATGGCGGCCCTTGCCACCCGCTGGATTGAGGACGGCATCGCCGACCGGCTGGTGGAGCAGAAGCGCGCGGAGATCGTGGCGCGACAGAAACTCGTGCGCGAGATGCTGGCGGGCTTCCGGCTGAGCGGCCACCCTGCCGCGCCGCATCTCCTGCTCTGGCTGCCTGAGGGCTGGCGCGCCGACGCCTTCGAGACCGCCATTCGCCGCGAAGGTGTCGGTGTCACCGCTGCCACTGCCTTCTGGCTCGGCCGCAGCAACCCGCCCAACGCCGTGCGGCTTTGCCTTGGCACGCCGGTCCGCCGCGCGGAGGTCGTGCGCGGCCTCGAGCGGATCGCGGCGCTCCTCAAACGGCCGCCCGAAGCGGATCTGTCGGTG
>DATFRA010000127.1:0-5739 GCA_035263705.1 Allostellaceae bacterium | reverse complement strand
CAGATCCTCGCGGCGGGCGAAGGACAGAACCCCGCGCGGCAGGCGGCAGTGGCAGCCGGCATTCCCTATGAGGTGACCGCCTATGGCGTGAACCAGCTCTGCGGCTCCGGCTTGCGCACGGTGGCGCTGGGCTATCAGGCGATCCTGACAGGCGACAGCGAGATCGTGGTGGCCGGCGGCCAGGAGAGCATGAGCCAGGCACCGCACTGCATCCACCTGCGGAACGGCACCAAGATGGGCGATGCGCAGATGGTCGACACCATGATCCGTGACGGACTCTGGGACGCCTTCAACGGCTATCACATGGGCAACACCGCGGAGAATGTGGCGCAGCGCTGGCAGATCACGCGCCAGCAGCAGGACGAGCTCGCGCTCCGCTCGCAATCCCGCGCGGAGGCCGCGCAGAAAACCGGCCGCTTCAAGGACGAGATCGTCTCGGTGAAGATCGCGACCCGCAAGGGCGACGTGATGGTGGAGAACGACGAATATCCCCGCCACGGCACTACCATGGAGGCGCTCCAGAAGCTGCGTCCGGCCTTCGACAAGAACGGCACGGTGACGGCGGGCAACGCCTCCGGGATCAATGACGGTGCTGCGGCCGTGGTGCTGATGACCGCGAAGGAGGCGGACAAGCGCGGCCTCACCCCGCTGGCGCGTATCGTCTCCTGGGCGACCGCGGGCGTCGATCCCGCGATCATGGGCACCGGGCCGATCCCGGCGAGCCGGCTCGCGCTGAAGCGCGCGGGCTGGAAGGCGGACGACCTCGACCTCATCGAGGCGAACGAGGCCTTCGCGGCCCAGGCCTGCGCCGTCAACAAGGACCTCGGCTTCGATCCCGAGAAGGTCAACGTGAACGGCGGTGCGATCGCGCTCGGTCATCCCATTGGCGCGTCCGGCGCCCGCGTTCTGGTGACGCTGCTCCACGAGATGGGCAAACGCAACGTCAAGAAGGGCCTCGCCACCCTCTGCATCGGCGGCGGCATGGGCATCGCCATGTGCGTCCAGCGCGACTAAATACCGCGTAATTCCCGACGGCAGGACAGGCCGCCCGAACTCGGGCGGCCTGTTGTATTTCCAGGTCTGGGGTAGAATTGACCGGCTTGGCTCAACGAGAATTCCAGGGAGGCGCGCATGGCTCGAGTGGCAGTGGTGACCGGTGGAACGCGCGGCATCGGCGCCGCGATCTCTGTGGGGCTCAAGAAGGCCGGCCACAAGGTCGCCGCGAACTACGCCGGCAATGAGGCGGCGGCGGCGGCCTTCACCAAGGAGACCGGCATTCCCGCCTACAAGTTCGACGTCTCCGACTACAAGGCCAGCGAGGACGGCGTGAAGCGCATCGCGAGCGAGCAGGGGCCGATCGAGATCCTCGTGAACAATGCCGGCATCACCCGCGATTCGGTGCTGCACCGGATGACGCCGGAGCAGTGGGGCGCGGTGATCAGCACCAACCTGACCTCCTGCTTCAACATGTGCCGCCTGGTGATCGAGAGCATGCGCGAGCGCGGCTTCGGCCGCATCGTCAACATCGGCTCGATCAACGGTCAGGCGGGGCAGTACGGGCAGGTCAACTACGCTGCCGCCAAGTCCGGCATGCACGGCTTCACCAAGGCGTTGGCCCAGGAGGGCGCGTCGAAGGGCATCACGGTCAACGCGATCGCGCCCGGCTACATCGACACCGACATGGTGCGCGCGGTGCCGCCCAACGTGCTCGAGAAGATCGTGGCCCGCATCCCGGTCGGCCGCCTCGGTCACGCCGAGGAGATCGCCCGCGGCGTCCTGTTCCTGGTTTCCGACGAGGGCGCCTTCATCACGGGCTCGACCATCTCGATCAACGGCGGGCAGCACATGTACTGATATCAAAGTGCGCGGAGCGGGACTCCGCGGTTCGGGGGAATTGATCATGACCGGGCAGCGGATTCACATTACGAATGCGGGTATCGGCTACACCGCCACGCTGCACGTTGGCAGCCACCAGGACCCGGCGAACGTCATCCTCGATACCGGCAGCAGCACGCTCGCCGTGAGGCACTCGGCTTACAAGCCTCGGCACGACGCCGCGATCAAGGCGACCGATCTGGCGCAGGACATCATCTACCGGACCGGAGGATGGGTCGGCCCGGTCATCACCACGACTCTGGCGCTGGGTGGCATCGGGCTGCCGCGTGGCATCATGGCGATCGCCCTCGACGAGGAGCCGCACAGTTTCGGCCCGGCCGACGGCATTCTGGGCCTGGCCTATGATCAGCTCAATGGTTGCTACGATCTCTCGGCTTACCTGAAGCGCCATGGCGCGGCCGCGACCTATCCCTGGCCGTTTCCGGCGCGGGACTCGATGTCCACGGTCAAGCACCTCGCGAAGCTGTTCTCCGCGATGCCCAAGAAGACCCTGACGCCGTTCTTCACGCAGCTCGTCGACGCCGAGAAGGCCGCCAACAAATTCGCCTTCTATACGCGCCGCTCGGTGCCCCGCGCAACCAAACGCGCTGAGAATGCCGGTTTCTTCATACTGGGCGGCGGAGAGGAGCAGCACGATCTCTACCAGGGCAAGTTCCTCGACGTCGAAGTCGTGCACGACAAGCATTACAACACGACCCTGAAGGCCGTACAGGTCGGGCACGCCCCACCCGCGCGCGCGCATTCGTTGCCGGCTCAGTTCAAGAAGTTGATTTCGAATTCCATCATTGACAGCGGCACCGACTGCCTTGCGCTCGCGACCGACGTGTTCAAGGCGATCACGTCGTCCTTGGATCCGAAGCTTGCGGCCATCGCAAAGCGGGCGCTCAATTCGCGAAAGGGCGTCGCCAATGCCGAGGTCGACCTCGCCCGCTGGCCGGACATCACGTTCATTCTCGAGGGGGAGCGCGGCCGCGACGTACCGCTGGTCTGCGCGCCGAAAACTTATTGGCAGCTCGATGCCGGCGAGCCGGGCCGCGCGCTGTTCCGGATCAATCCGTTCGGACAGGTCCTGTCGATCCTGGGTTTGCCGCTGCTTAACAACTACTACACGGTCTTCGACCGCTCGGCGCACAAGACCGGCGTCATCCGCTTCGCCAAAATGAAGCCCTAGCCGGGCTCCCAGCCCTCGGGCGCCAGCTCGAAGCCTGCGAACTCGAAGCCGGGCGCCACCGTGCAGCCTGTCAGCGTCCAACTGCCGAGGCTGCGCGCGGACTGCCAAGCGCCCGCGGGCACCACGCGCTGGGGCTCCGCCCCGGCGGCGAGGTCGGGGCCCAGCACGAGCGTCTCGCGCTGGCGCCCATCCACCGAGAGGGTGAGGCTGAGCGCCGCACCTGCGTGCCAGTGCCAGACCTCGGCGGCGTCGACGCGATGCCAGCGTGCGATCTCGCCGGCCTGCAGCAGATAATAGATCGCGGTGGAAGCGGCGCGCGTGCCGGCCTTGGCACGCGCGTCGCGGAAGGTCTCGCGGAACCAGCCGCCTTCGGGGTGGCGCACCAGACCGAGGCGGCGGATCACCGCCTCGGCCTCGGCGGTCCCGGTCATTTCGGGTCTTGCGGCACCGTCTGGCGCATGGAGGGCCGCTCCGCGAAGTCGTCGTACCAGCGCGCGAGGCTCGCCGCGCGCTGCCGCCAGCTCTCGCGGGCGTAGCGGAAGTCCAGATAGCCGAGCGCGCAGCCGATGGTGAGGAGGCCGATGGTGACTGGGCCGCGGAGCAGGCCCTGGTCCGCTTCGATCTCGAGCGCCGCGACCGCGCCGCGCACCTTGCGCATCTGGCCGTCGGTCCATTCCGGCCACTGGTACTCCTTGGGCCGGAGCTGCTCGTAGCGATTGAGGATCGCGGCCTCCAGCATTCCGTCGCCGAGCGCCTGCTGGCGGAGCGCGATCCAGCGCGGGTTGCCTCCGGCCGGGAACAGCTTGGTTCCGTCATGCAGGCTGTCGAGGTATTCGCAGATCACCGGCGAATCGTAGAGCACGACGCCGTCGTCGGTGATGAGGGCCGGCACCTTCACCAGCGGATTCTCGCGCGCGACATCCTCGTTGGGCTTGGTGGGCGCCACCGCCGTCGGGATCTTCTCGATGCGGTCGACCAGGCCGGTCTCGAGGGCGACCACCATCACCTTGCGCACGAACGGTGATGTCGGGGAATAGCGCAGCTTCATGAGGGAGTTTCTCCGTGGATGGTTCGATGAAAGAGAAAAAGGCGATCAGAACACGTCCTTGCGGCGCCGGATCTCGGCAAAGGTGGCGACGGGATCGCCGACCGCGCCCATCGCCGCCTGCAGGGTCGGCTGGTCGGCGCGCAGGAAGGGATTGGTGGCGAGCTCCTCGCCCATAGTCGCGGGCACGGTCGAAAGATTGCGCGCGCGCAGCTCGTCGACGCGGCGCGAGCGCGCGAGCAGCGCGTCGTTCTTGGGCTCGACCGTGACGGCGAAGCGCGCATTCGCCTGCGTGTACTCATGGCCGCAATAGATCCGCGTCTCCGGCGGCAGCACCTTGAGTTTCGAGAGGGAATGCCACATCTGCTGCGGCGTGCCCTCGAACAGACGGCCGCAGCCGAGCGTAAACAGCGTGTCGCCGCAGAAGAGCGCGCGCGATCCGCCGAACCAGAAGGCGATGTGGCCGCGCGTGTGCCCTGGCACGTCGAAGACACGCGCGACCTGCTTCCCGAATGCGTAGTCCTCGCCGTCGGCGACGTCGATGTCGATGCCCGGAATGCGCGCGCGGTCGGCGCGCGGCCCCACGATAGTGCAGCCGGTCTTCTCCTTGAGCGCGAGATTGCCGCCGGTATGGTCGGGATGGTGGTGCGTGTTGAGCACGTGCGTGAGCGTCCAGCCGGTCTCGGCGAGCGCCGCGAACACCGGACCGGGCTCGGAGGGATCGACGGCACCGGTGGCGCCGGTCTCGGGATCGCGCAGCAGCCAGACGTAGTTGTCTCTGAGCGCCTTCAACTGCCGGATCTCGAGCTCGGCCATGCCTTGATGCCCCAACCTCGTTGTCGCGAATCGCGTGCGTCACCGAGCCTAGCCTAATCCGCAGGCCCCATGTCATGCTAGCGCGGATGTATACCGACGTCGTCGATCTCCGTGACTTCTACGCCACACGCCTTGGCCAGGTCGCGCGCCGCCTGCTGCGTCGGCGCATCCGCATGCTGTGGTCGGACCTGAGCGGTATGCGCGTGCTGGGGCTCGGCTATGCGACGCCGTTCCTGCGTGCGTTTTCGGACGAAGCCGAGCGCGTGGTGGCGCTGATGCCGGCGGGGCAGGGCGTGCTGCCCTGGCCCGAGGACGGCCCCAACGCCGTGGCGCTCGCGGAGGAGGTCGAGCTGCCGTTGCAGGATTACTCGATCGACCGCGTGCTCCTGCTGCACGCGCTCGAGTACAGCGACAACACGCGGCTCCTGCTGCGGGAGATCTGGCGCGTGCTGGCGGGCGGCGGGCGCTTGCTCGCGGTGGTGCCGAACCGGCGCGGTATCTGGGCGCGGCTCGAGCGCACGCCGCTGGGCGTCGGCCATCCCTACACGGCGGGCCAGCTCTCGCGCCTCCTGCGGGACGAGCACTTCACGCCGGAGCGGACCTCGGCGGCGCTCTTCATGCCGCCCACGATATCGCGGGTAATGCTGCGCGCGGCCCCCGCCTGGGAGAAGCTTGGCGAGCGCTGGTTTACCACCTTCGCCGGCGTCGTGCTGGTGGAAGCGACGAAGGAGGTCTACGCCAAGAGCGCCGAGACCCGCCGGCTGAAGCGCCGCCAGCAGGTCTATCTCCCGATGCCCACCGGCGCCTCGCC
>DATFRA010000126.1:0-11077 GCA_035263705.1 Allostellaceae bacterium | reverse complement strand
CCTGAGCCTGCACTGAGCCTCCTGATCCCTCGGCCGCGTGCGGCGGCTTGGCCCTTGCCAAGCCGGCGATGGCGCGCGCAGTGTCGCCGCGCCTCATGACCTCGATTGCGCCGTTCTCGCCCTCCGTCTCGACGGTTCCTGAGTCCGCTTCGCGCGGCGAGCGCGATGTCGCCCTCTGGCTCTTCGGCTGCGCGGCGATGATCTTCCTGATGGTGATGATCGGCGGCGGGACGAGGCTCACGGAGTCCGGCCTCTCGATCACGGAATGGCAGCCGATCGCCGGCGTGATCCCGCCCTTGAGCGACGCCGACTGGACGCGCGAGTTCGACCATTACAAGGCGATACCGCAATACCGGGCGATCCACGCGAGCATGACGCTCGCGGAGTTCAAGACGATCTTTTGTTGGGAATACGTCCATCGGCTCTGGGGCCGGCTCATCGGCGTGGCGTTTGCCGTGCCGTTCCTCTGGTTCCTGTGGACCCGCAGGCTCGCCTGGTCGCTCGCGCCCAAGCTCGCGGTGCTCTTTGTGCTGGGCGGTCTCCAAGGCGCCCTCGGCTGGTACATGGTGAGAAGCGGCCTCGCCGACCGCATCGAGGTGAGCCAGTACCGGCTGGTCGCGCACCTCCTCGCCGCGGTCGCGCTCTACATCGCGATCCTCTGGGTCGCACTCGACCTCGGATTTCCGCGCATGAGTGGGCACGCCGCTCCGCCGACGGTCCGACGCGCACTGACGAGCTTGCTCGTGCTGGCGCTCATCACGCTCGCGGCTGGGGGCTTCGTCGCAGGATTGCGCGCGGGCTACCTCTACAACACGTTTCCCCTGATGAACGGCTACGTCGTCCCGCCGGATTACGCGACGGCCAATCCCTGGTACCTCAATCCATTCGAGAGTCTTGCGGCGGCACAGTTCGATCATCGCGTGCTCGCGGAGCTGACTTGGCTGGGCGCAATGGCGACGTGGCTGTGGTCGCTGCGGCTCGATCTGCCGCCAGCGCTGCGCAATTCCATTCACGTAATGGCGGCCATTGTGACGCTGCAGCTCAGCCTCGGCATTGCCACTTTGGTTCTAGTGGTGCCGCTCCCACTCGCCGTCGCGCATCAGGCCGGAGCGCTGCTGCTGGTGACGGCGATCCTGGTCCCGCGACACGCGGCGCGGGACCGCAAAATAGACGGGTCGCCGCGCCCGGCGCTATAGTTCGGTCGGTCCGGAGGCGGTGACGATGGCGGAATTCCCGAAGAAATCTCTGGAGGAGTGGCGGGCGCTCGCGGCGAAGGAGCTCCTGGGCAAACCCCGGGAGTCGCTGACTTGGCAGACCCCCGAGGCGATCGCGATCAAGCCGCTCTATACCGCCTCGGACCTCGAGCGGCTCGACCACGTCGACAGCCTGCCAGGCTTCGCGCCTTATCTGCGCGGCGTGCGCGCCACCATGTACGCGAACCGGCCGTGGACGATCCGGCAATATGCGGGGTTTTCGACCGCCGAGGAGTCGAACAAGTTCTACCGCGAGAACCTGAAGGCCGGACAGATGGGCCTCTCGGTCGCCTTCGACCTCGCGACGCACCGCGGCTACGACAGCGATCATCCGCGCGTGGTCGGCGACGTCGGCAAGGCCGGCGTCGCCATCGACAGCGTCGAGGACATGAAGATCCTGTTCGAGGGTATCCCGCTCGACAAGATGACGGTCAGCATGACCATGAACGGCGCCGTGCTGCCCGTTCTGGCGGGGTTCATCGTGGCGGCGGAAGAGCAGGGTGTCCCGGCCGAGAAGCTCCAGGGGACGATCCAGAACGACATCCTCAAGGAGTTCATGGTCCGCAACACCTACATCTATCCACCCGAGCCCTCGATGCGGATCGTCGCCGACATCATCGAGTACACCGCCAAGCACATGCCGAAGTTCAACTCGATCTCCATCTCCGGCTATCACATGCAGGAGGCGGGGGCGACCTGCGTGCAGGAGCTCGCCTTCACGCTCGCCGACGGCCTCGACTACGCGCGCGCCGCGCTCTCGCGTGGCCTCGACATCGACGCCTTCGCGCCGCGGCTCTCGTTCTTCTTCTGCATGGGCATGAATTTCTTCATGGAGATCGCGAAGCTGCGCGCCGCAAGGCTGCTCTGGGCGAAGCTGATGAGCCGGTTCAATCCGAAGCACCCCGCGAGCCTGCAGCTCCGCACCCATGTGCAGACCTCGGGTGTCAGCCTCACCGAGCAGGACCCCTACAACAACATCGTCCGCACAACCATCGAGGCGCTGGCGGCGGTGCTCGGCGGCACGCAGTCGCTGCACACGAATTCCTTCGACGAGGCTATGGCCCTGCCGACGCCCTTCTCGGCCCAGATTGCCCGCAACACGCAGCTGATCATCGCGGAAGAGACGGGTGTCACCCGTGTTGTCGATCCGCTCGGCGGCAGCTACTACGTCGAGAGCCTCACGCACTCGGTCGCCTCCGCGGCCATGGACCTGATCGACGAAGTCGAGAAACTCGGCGGCATGACCAAGGCGGTGGAGCAGGGCCTGCCGAAGCTCCGCATCGAAGAGGCGGCCGCGCGCCGCCAGGCGCGGCTTGACCTCGGCGAGGAGGTGATCGTCGGCGTCAACAAGTACCAGTCCGGCGGCATGCCGCCGGTGAAGCTGCTCGATATCGACAACACAAGGGTTCGCGAGCAGCAGATCGCGCGCCTGACGCAGGTTCGGGCGAAGCGCGATCAAGCGCGCGCCCAGTCTGCGCTCGAGGCGCTGACGCAAGCCGCGCGGAGCGGGCAGGGCAATCTGCTGGCACTCGCGCTCGAGGCGTCGCGAGCCCGCGCCACGGTGGGAGAGATCTCCGACGCGCTCGAGAAAGTCTTCACCCGCCATCGCGCCACCATCCGCTCCGTCTCCGGCGTTTACGGCCGGCTCTACGAGGGCGACGAGGCGTTCAAGCGCGTCCAACGCGAGGTCGAAGCCTTCGCCCGGGCCGAGGGCCGGCGTCCGCGCATGCTGGTGGTCAAGCTCGGCCAGGACGGCCATGACCGCGGCGCCAAGGTGATCGCCACGGCTTTCGCCGATATCGGCTTCGATGTCGACGTGGGGCCGCTGTTCCAGACGCCGGAGGAAGCTGCGCGCCAAGCGGTGGAGAACGACGTGCACGTGATCGGCGTCTCGACCCAGGCGGCGGGTCACAAGACGCTGGTGCCCGCGCTCCTGCAGGCGCTTCGCCGGGAAGGCGGCGACGACATCCTCGTGATCTGCGGTGGCGTGATCCCGCCGCAGGACTACGAGTTCCTGATGCGCGCCGGCGTCTCAGCGGTCTACGGCCCCGGCACCAACATCCCGCTCGCCGCCGGCGAGATTTTGAACCTCATCGCCAAGCGACGGATGGCGGCTTAGGCACGGTCCAGCCCGTCGGCCGCTCGAGGAAGCGGACCATCTGGTACTCGTCGAAGTATCGATCCCCGTGCTTGAGAGCGCAGGGGTCGACGCCGAAGATGTCGAAGCCGTGACGCTCGTAGAGGCGACGGGCAGGCTCGTTCGTTGTCACCACCGAGAGCTCGATCAGCATGACGCGGCCGCGCGCCCGCTCTACCACCGCGTCGACCAAAGCCGAGGCGAGCCCCGTGCCGCGCGCGGCGATGCGGACATACATGCCCGTGAGCATGCCCTTGTGGCGCTCGGTGACGAAGCTCGGGATCGAGAATCGCACGATCCCCATGGGCTCGTTCGCGGCGCTGCCGAGCAGCACCTCAGTGCTCGCCAGGCGCTGCTCGAAATAAGCCAGCGGCTCCGCCGCCTCCACCTCGAAGGTCGAGCCGTAGGCATGGGGGTGCAGGCGCAACGCTTCCAGCCGAAGCTCTCGATAGAGCGCGGCGTCCGAGGCATCCAGCAGGCGGATCGTGAAACGGGGATCGGTCATGGACCCGAGCGTACTCACGAGAGCGCCTGGGCGACAACCGCGCTGGCCCGGCGCATGCCAGTCTCGCGCGACCCGCCCTGTTAACCCGGGGCCATCCGCGCTATCTATGCGGCAATGGCCATCCTGTTCTTCATCGTGTTCATCGACCTGCTGGGCTTCGGTATCATCATCCCGCAGCTCCCGTTCTACGGTGTGCATTTCGGCGCGAGTCCGGCGGCGGTGACGTTGCTCATGGCTTGCTATTCCTTTGCTCAGTTCTTCATGTCGCCCGTGCTCGGCCGGCTCAGCGATCGCATCGGCCGCCGGCCGGTGCTCCTTGTGAGCATGATCTGCTCGTGCCTGGCCTACCTCTGGCTCGGTTTCGCGAGTGCACTCTGGATGCTGTTCGGGGCGCGGCTGCTCGCCGGAGCAGGCGCCGGGAATATCGCGGCGGCGCAGGCCTACGTCACCGACATCACCAGCTCTGAGGCGCGCGCCAAGGGCATGGGGATGATCGGCGCCGCGTTCGGCTTGGGCTTCACCATTGGCCCGTGGTTGGGCGGGGTGGTCGCCGGCCCCGACCCGACGCCCGAGGATCTGCAGCGGCCGGCCTTCCTCGCGGCCGGCCTCTCGGCGCTCGCCTTCGTGCTGGTGATCGCGCTCCTCAAGGAGAGCCTGCCGCAGGTCGGTGCCCCGGCACCGCGCGCCAGCCGATGGCAGCTCGCGCGCAGCAGTATGGGCCGGCCGATGCTGCGGTTGCTCATCCTGCTGTTCTTTGCGATCACCGCGGCCTTCGCGGGCATGGAGACCACCTTCGCGCTATGGACCAAGGAGGCCTTCGGCTGGGGGCCCGCGCAGGTGGGCTGGGTGTTCTTCTTCGTGGGCTGCGTGCTGATCCTGGTTCAGGGCCTGCTGATCGGGCCGCTCTCGCGACGCCTCGGCGACGCGCGGCTCGTCCTCATCGGCTCCGCCTCGATCGCGCTCGGTCTCTGCGTCATCACCGTCGCTGCCAGCGTGCCGATGCTGCTGGTCGCGAGCGCGTGCCTCGCGGTGGGCATGGGCTTGCTCAACCCCTCGATCAACGCGCTGATCTCGCGGCAGGCGGGTGCGGAGGAGCGCGGCGGCATCATGGGTGTGGCGCAATCAGGGGGGAGCCTCGCGCGCGTGGTGGGTCCCGCCGTCGCGGGCCCGCTCTTCGAGCTGATCGGGCGGAATGCCCCCTATTACGCAGGAGCCCTGGTGATGCTCGGTGTACTGGGCTTCGCGCTTCGTCTGCCGCGCGAGCACGGGACGCCCGCGGGCGCCACGCCGGAGCGGGCGTCATGAGCGGACGGGACATGCGACGCGGGAACTCGATGCCCTTGCCCTCGACCGGCGACACCAAGAGCGAGCTGCGCTCGCTGGGGCGCCTCTTTCCCTACCTCTGGCCCAGGGACGCGCTTGACCTGCGGCTCCGCGTGGTCGTGGCGCTCGTGTTCCTGGCGCTCGCGAAGCTGATCAATGTCGGAGTACCCGTCCTCTACAAGAGCGCCGTCGACGCCCTGACGCCGGGCACGGCGGCCGTGATCGTGGTCCCCGTGATGCTCGTGGTCGCCTACGGTGTGGCGCGGGTGCTGGCGCAGGTGTTCGGCGAGCTCCGAGACGCGGTCTTCGCCAAGGTCGGTCAGCGCGCGGTGCGCCGAATCGCGCTCCGCACGTTCCGGCACCTGCACGCGCTCTCGCTCCGCTTCCACCTGGAGCGGCAAACCGGCGGGCTCTCGCGCGCGATCGAGCGCGGCATCCGCGGCATGGACTTCCTGCTCTCCTACATGCTGTTCAGCGCGATCCCCACCGTGCTGGAGATCGGGCTGGTGGCGGGCATTCTCTGGTACAACTTCGACTGGAGCTTCGCCGCGGTGACCTTGGTCACCGTCGTGCTCTATGTGGTCTTCACCTTCGCGATCACGGATTGGCGCATTCGCTTCCGGCGCGAGATGAATGACCGGGACAGCGAGGCCAACACCAAGGCGATCGACAGCCTGCTCAATTTCGAGACCGTCAAGTATTTCGCCAACGAGGAGCACGAGGCGCGCCGCTTCGACGTGGCGCTACAGGCCTACGAGAAGGCGGCGGTGAAGAGCCAGACCACGCTGGCGTTCCTCAACGTGGGGCAGGGCATCATCATTGCGATCGGGCTGGTGGTGGTGATGTTGCTGGCGGGGTCGGGCGTTGCGGCCGGCCGGCTCACCGTCGGTGCCTTCGTCATGGTGAACGCCTACCTCGTGCAGCTCTACATGCCGCTCAATTTTCTCGGCGTGGTTTACCGGAACATCAAGCAGTCGCTGATCGACCTAGAATCGATGTTCCGGCTGCTCGACGTGAACGCGGAGGTGACGGATCGGCTGGGCGCCGAGCCGCTCGCGGTAAGCCGCGGCGAGATCGTATTTGACCATGTGTCTTTCCGTTACGATGAGCGCCGGCCGATCCTGGAGGAGGTGTCGTTCCGCGTACCGCCCGGCGGCACCGTCGCCATCGTGGGCTCGAGCGGCGCCGGGAAGTCGACCATCTCGCGCCTGCTGTTCCGGTTCTACGACGTGGACGAGGGCCGGATACTCATCGACGGCCAGGACGTCCGAGACGTGACACAGGAGAGCCTTCGCCGCGCCATCGGCGTGGTGCCGCAGGATACGGTGCTGTTCAACGACAGCATCCGCTACAACATCGCCTATGGCAGGCCCGGTGCCGACACCGAGGCGATCGAGGAGGCGGCACGGCTCGCGCACATCCACGACTTCGTCGCGAAGCTGCCCGACGGCTACAAGACGCAGGTCGGCGAGCGCGGCCTCAAGCTCTCCGGCGGCGAGAAACAGCGCGTCGCCATCGCGCGCGTAGTGCTGAAGGCGCCGAGCATCCTGGTGTTCGACGAGGCGACCTCGGCGCTCGATACCAAGACCGAGCGCGAGATCCAGAGGAACCTGGAGGAAGTCTCCCACGACCGGACCACGCTGATGATTGCGCATCGTCTGTCGACTGTGATCCACGCCGACGAGATCCTGGTGCTGGAGCAGGGCCGGGTCGTCGAGCGCGGCGCTCACGCGGCGCTTTTGGCGAAGGGCGGCCTCTACGCTCAGATGTGGGCGCGCCAGCAGGAGGCCCTGCGCGCCGCTGAGCTCGCGGACGTCGCGGACTGAGCCATGAGCGAGCGTAAGCACATCAACCTCGCCCTCCAGGGCGGTGGCGCTCACGGCGCCTTCACCTGGGGTGTGCTCGACCGCATCCTCGAGGACGATCGACTCTTAATCGACGGCGTCAGCGGCACCAGCGCCGGTGCCATGAACGGCGCTATCACAGTCTCCGGCCATATCGCCGGCGGCAACGAGGGTGCCCGCAAGGCGCTCGACCGGTTCTGGGAGTCCGTGAGCGCCCTCGGCGTCCTGAGCCCGATCCACGCCACCTGGTACGACCGCGTCACCGGCAACTGGGACCTCGACAACAGCCCGGCCTCGGTATGGCTCGACACGCTCTCGCGTGTGGTCTCGCCCTATCAGACCAATCCGCTCAACCTCTCGCCGCTCGGCGACCTCCTGGCGCAGCTCGTCGACTTCGCGGGCCTGCGCAAAGGTGATGGCATTCGGCTCTTCGTTTCGGCGACCAGCGTCAACACTGGCAAGATCCGCGTGTTCGAGCGGAAGGAGCTGACGCTCGAGATGCTGCTGGCGTCGGCGGCGTTGCCCAACGTCTTCCAGGCGGTCGAAATCGACGGCGAGGCATATTGGGACGGGGGGTATATGGGGAACCCCGCGATCTTCCCGCTGATTTACAACTGCACGGCCCACGACGTGGTGATCGTGCAGGTGAACCCGCTGACCCGCGAGGGCGTGCCGAAGACCGCGGGCGAGATCATGAACCGGCTCAACGAGATCACCTTCAACGCGTCGCTCATCAGCGAGATGCGCGCGATCGCCTTCGCGCTGAAGCTGCTCGATCAGGTACCCGGCGATGTCCCTGTGGTGCGCGGCCTCAAACGCATGCACATCCACATGATCGAGGACGAGCCCGCCATGGAGTCCCTCGGTGTGGCGAGCAAGCTCAACACCGACCTCGACTTCCTGCTCTATCTGAAGCGGCTCGGCCGCGAGACCGCGGAGCGCTGGCTCGAGAGGAATTTCGACGCGCTCGGTGAGCGCTCCACCATCGACATCCGCAGGAAATTCCTGTGAGCGCCGTGCGGGTGGTGCCGGCACTGCCCGACGACGCGTCCGCCATCGCCGAGCTCGAATGCCGTCCGGAGAACGTGCCGTACGTCCGAGGGCATCCCGCTGCGGAGCACCGCGCCCGCATGGACGATCCGACCGTGCGCTATCTCCGGATCGAGGACTCTGCAGGCGCGTTCATCGGCTTTGGGCTCGTGACCGAGCTCGGCGGCACCGACCGGAGCGCGCGGCTGCTGCGGATCGTGATGGACGCGCCCGGCCGTGGCCTCGGTAGGCTCGCGATGAATGCAATCTGCACACTAGTCTTTGACACGTGGGGGATTGAGCGGTTCTGGCTCGACGTCTTCGAGGACAACGCCCGGGCGCACCATCTCTATCAGAGCCTCGGCTTTCGCGCGACGGGGCATACCCACCATCCGAGCCACCCGCGGGGCGACGGCGGCACCGCGCCCCTCATGCGGATGGAGCTTTGGGCGAGGGAGCACCGCTCGATCTAGAATGCGGCCGTCTGCGCGGAAGGCTCGCGCGTGGGGGCGCCAATCCGGCCGATGCCCGGGAGCTTGATGGCGGGCGAGGCGATGTCGATGCCGAAGGTAAGGCCCAGCAGGTTGAGCTCGAGGCCCTCGCGGCGCGCCGCGAGCAGGCCCGCGAGGCCGAAGAGCGAAAGCTGGTAGCCGGTGCCGCTGGGTGCCGCCGCGACGAGCGTGCCGTTCGGCAGGTAGTCCTTGCCGATGGCGTTCGATGGCATCTCCAGGCCCAATTCCGGCACGGCGCGGCCAATATAGGCCGTGAAGGTGTTGCTGTTGGGGCCAGGCCAGAGGCGGTAGCTCTGCGGATAGGGATAGGCCGCGACCGCCGCGCGGATCTGCTCGATCAACGCGTCGACGCCCGGGCCGCGCCGATCGAGAATGACCTCGGGCATGGCGCCGAACCAGTAATTGTCAGGGCCCGTGCGGTCGATCCTGAGGGCGGGCGCGCCGTCGGCGACGCCAAACCCCATCACCTCGTAGCGGGTGAAGCGCGGCGCGTCCGTCGGCTTGGCCGCGATCCAGGTGTGCATGGCAAAAATTCCGCGCCAGGCGACGGCGCGCGCAGCATAGACCTGGATCACGGCCTCGTGGGTTGCAGCGGGATCGGGCGCCAAGCCAGTGGCGTCTCGCCGCGCTTCGTACCAGGGAATTCCGTTCGCACGACCAAACACGCAGGCGCTCACCAGAAGCGGCAATCCCACCAGCAACAGGAGGAGCAGAGTGAGCGACCGCCGGACACGACCGCTGCGCTTTCGCGGTATGGCGCCCGTGCTCATCGCCTCTCCTGCCGCGGTATGCGGGTGATCATACAGCGAGCGCTCCGAGTGTGACCATTGACGAGTATTTGATGGATTGATCCTGGCCAACACGATTGCCGCTATGCCCCAATGCAGCATCAGGGAGTCGGGAAGCCATGGGCACCAGCGTCAGATTGGGACAGCTCTGGGAGGTGTATTCCATCGGCGAGGGCCGATGGTGTCCCAGCACCGTGACAGACATCGACGAAAATTACGTCACGCTCCGTTCCCAGGACCGGCAGTGGCACCGGTGCCATGTCGCCGACATGGAGCGGAGCGAGCGCTACCGACTGCTCTCGGATCTGATCGAAGTCAGATAACTCCCGCTTCCTCTCAGCGAAGCGTTTCCTTCTACAAACATAGCCGCCCATGTTAGGGATGACACATGGGGGAGCGCGTCATCGATGTGCCGGCTCTGGCCGCCGCCGTCAGTCGTGGTGACCGCCGCGCGCTGGCGCGCGCGATCACGCTGGTCGAGTCGACTCGCGACGATCACCGCCAGGCTGCGGAGAAGCTGCTAGAGCGCGTCGGCGCGGGAGCCGGCGACAGCTCGGCTCGGCTCGGCATCTCTGGCGCGCCTGGTGTCGGCAAATCGACCTTCATCGAGGCCTTCGGTCTCGCGGTGATCGAGCGCGGCCACAAGGTTGCGGTGTTGGCGGTGGATCCCTCTTCCAAGCGCGGCGGCGGCTCGCTGCTGGGCGACAAGACGCGCATGGCGGAGCTCGGGAAGGACGCCCGCGCCTTCATCCGTCCGTCGCCCGCGGGCGCTACGCTGGGCGGCGTCGCTCGGCGCACGCGGGAGGCGATCTTGCTGGCGGAAGGCGCGGGATTCGACGTGGTGATCGTCGAGACCGTGGGCGTCGGACAATCCGAGACCGCGGTCGCGGATATGGTGGACATGTTCCTGCTGCTGCTGGCGCCCGGCGCCGGCGACGAGCTGCAGGGCCTCAAGAGAGGCATCGTCGAGCTGGCGGATCTCATTCTCGTCAACAAGGCCGACGGCGATCTTAAGCCGGCGGCGCTGCGGGCGGTCGCCGAGTATCGGCACGCGCTCCATATCCTGCGGCCGAGTTCGCCTCATTGGTCGACCGAGGTGCGCGCGGTTTCCGCGCTCTCGGGCGAGGGTATCGCCGAGGTCTGGAGCCTCGTCGAGCGCCACCGCGCCGCCATGACGGGCTCGGGTGGGCGCGCGCGGCGCCGGGCGAACCAGGCTCGCGCCGCGCTCTGGCGCGAGGTGGGCGAGGGGCTGATCGAGGCCTTCAAGGCGGACAAGAAGATCGCGCCCGAGATCGCGAAGGTCGAGGTGCGGGTCGCCGCGGGCGAGGAGGGCGCGCTCAGCGCCGCGCGGCACCTCCTCGGCGCTTTCCTGAGGCCGAGGCGCTGATCCCTCGCGCTTCCGAGAAATAGTCGCGGGCGCAGACGATCAGCGCCTGCGCCGCGCGACTGGGTCGCGCCTGCGCCGGCCGCGCGAGCGCCACCCTGAGCGGCGGGCATTCCTCGGCGAGCGGCCGGCACGCCAGCGGCATGCCGTCATAGGCTTGATCCCCTTCCGGCTGGATATTGAGCAGGCCGACGCCGTGGCCGTTCGCGACCAACCCGCGCACCATCTCCAGCGACGGCGTCGTGAAGCGCACCTGCGGCTCGAGGCCGTAGGCGAGGAAGACGGCGCGGAAATACTCGCGG
>DATFRA010000125.1:0-15691 GCA_035263705.1 Allostellaceae bacterium | reverse complement strand
GCGATCACGTCCTGGCCCTTGAACCAGATTTGTCCCGCGGTCGGCTCGACCAGCCGCAGCAGGCAGCGTCCCGTCGTGGACTTGCCGCAGCCTGATTCGCCGACCACGCCCAGCGTCTCGCCGGCCGCGACCTCGAAGCTCACGCCGTCGACGGCGCGCACGGTCTGAGCGCCCCGCCGAAGGAGACCGCCCTTGGTTGCGTAGTTCTTCACGAGGTCGGTGACGCGGAGCAGGGGTTCGGTCACGGCGCTCTCGTCCCCGTCAAGCGTGTACGCAGGCGACTTTATGGCCGGCTGCCACCTCGCGAAGCGGCGGCAGCGCCTGCCGGCAGATGTCGGTCGCGAATCGGCAGCGCGGAGCGAACCGGCAACCCGGCGCGGGCTTGAGCAGGCTCGGCACGACGCCCGCGATCGCCTCGAGCCTGGCCTTGCGCTCCGCCGCGCGGTCGACGCGGGGAATCGAGCGAAGCAGGCCCTGGGTATAGGGATGTCGCGGGTTCTCGAAGAGCGCCTCGACGCTCGCTTCCTCGACCACCAGGCCCGCGTACATCACGACCACCCGCTGCGCGGTCTCGGCGACCACGCCCATGGCGTGGGTGATCAGCATCATCGCCATGCCCAGCCGCGACTTCATCTCCTGCAGCAGGTCCAGGATCTGCGCCTGGATGGTGACGTCGAGGGCGGTAGTGGGCTCGTCCGCGATCAGGAGCTTGGGGTTGCAGGCGAGCGCCATGGCGATCATCACGCGCTGACGCATGCCGCCCGAGAATTGGTGCGGATAGTCTTGCACCCGTCGCTCGGGATTCGGAATGTGCACGAGCTTGAGCATCTCGACCGCGCGGTCCATGGCGGCCTGTCGGGACAGCGCCTCGTGCAACCGGATCACCTCGGCGATCTGGTAGCCCACGGTATAGACGGGATTGAGCGAGGTCATCGGCTCCTGGAAGATGATGCCGATCTCCTTGCTGCGGATTTCGCTCATGGCGGCGCTGTCGAGCGGCACGAGGTCGCGGCCGTGCCAGAGGATCTCGCCGCCGACGATCCGGCCCGGCGGCATCGCGATGAGCTTCAGCACGGAGAGCGCGGTGACGGTCTTGCCGCAGCCTGATTCGCCCACCACGCCGACGGTCTCGCCGCGCATGATCTTGAGGTCGACGCCGTCGACCGCCTGGACGACGCCGTCGTCGGTTCTGAAATGCGTCTTGAGGCCGCGGATCTCCAGCAAGGCGCCGTTGGCTGGGGTCAGCGCGTCCAAGGGAGGTCTCACATGACCTTGCGCGGGTCGAGCACGTCGCGCAGGCCGTCGCCGATGAAATTGATGGCGAGCACCGTCAAGAAGATCGCCGCGCCGGCGAACAGCGCCCAGTGGGGCGCGAAATCGAGATAGTCCTTGGCCTCGAAGAGGAGCCGGCCCCAGGTCGGGATATCCGGCGGAAAGCCCAGGCCGAGGAAGGAGAGGGTCGACTCCGCGATGATGGCGTCGGCGACATTGATCGTGCCGGCCACGATGACGGGCCCGATCGCGTTCGGCAGGATGTGGCGGAGCACCTGGCGCAGCGTCGAGGCGCCGAGGGCGCGCGCCGCCTCCACAAACTCCTTCTCGCGCAGCGACAGGAATTGCGCCCGCACCAGCCGCGCCACCGGCATCCAGCGGAAGCCGCCGATCACGGTGACCACGAGGACGAAGACGCCGCCTTCGACGCCGAGCACCGCCTTCAGCGCGTCCCGGAAGAGATAGATGATCAGGAGCAGCAACGGGAGCTGCGGCAGCGACAGGAACAGGTCAGTGAGCAACATTAGCGCGGCGTCGATGCTCCCGCGGGAGATGCCGGCGACCGCACCGATCAGCGTGCCCACTACCAGCGACACCATCATGGCCGCGAGACCGACGGAGAGCGAGATGCGGCCGCCATAGAGCATGCGCGCCAGCAGGTCCTGGCCGAGATCGTCGGTGCCGAAGGGATGCACCGCCGACGGCACCTCCATGCGCGCCGTGAAATCGATCTCGTTGATCGGCACCTGCCACAGAGCAGGGCCCAGCACCACAGCGAGCCCCATCGCCAGCAGGACGATCGAGCTGACGACCGCGAGGCGATGCCGGCGGAAGCGCCGCCAGGCGTCGAGCGCCGGCGAGACCTGCGGCGCGAGCTCCCGGCTCGCTCCTCGGTCAGCGGTAAGCGATGCGGGGGTCGAGCCAGCCATAGAGGACGTCTGCAATCAGGTTGAACAGGATCACCAGGCACGCGAAGACGAAGGTCACGCCCATGATGACCGGCGTGTCATTCGCCAGGATCGAATTGATGAGGAGCGAGCCGATGCCGGGCACGCGGAAGATCTGCTCAGTGACGATGGCGCCGCCGAAGATCGCGGGGATCTGGAGCGCGACCAGCGTCACCACGGGGATCAGCGCGTTGCGGACCACGTGCCGAATGACGACCTTGCCCTCGCGCAGGCCCTTGGCGCGCGCAGTGGTCACGTACTCGAGGCGGATCACGTCGAGCACGGCGGAGCGCACATAGCGCGTCCACGAGGCGCCCTGGAACATGCCGAGCACCGCGATCGGCATGATCGCTTGGCGGAACTCCTCCCAATACCAACGCCAGCCGGTGGCGCTGAGATCGGAGCGGAACACGAAGGGCAGCCAATCCAGGTGGATGCTGAACAGCAGGATGAACAGCAGGCCCGTGAAGAAGGTCGGCAGCGAGAAGCCGATGAAGGCGAAGGTGCTCGCGATCTGGTCGAAGATGGAATAAGGACGGGTCGCGGCGAAGACACCGACCGGCAGCGCGATCAGCAGCGCCAGCACCTGCGACGATCCGATCACGAAGAGCGTCGCCGGCAGACGCTGCCAGATCAACGTTTCGACGTTGACGCGACTGACGAAGGAGAAGCCCCAGTCCCCCTGCAGCATGGCAAGGAGCCAGCGGATGTACCGCAGGAGGACCGGATCATCCATGCCGAACTTGGCACGGAGCGCCACGCGCACCTCGGGTGGCACGGCGGGATTGCTCGCGAGCTCGCCGAAGGGGTCGCCCGGCGCCAGCGCCAGCACCGTGAACAGCACGATGCTGATGCCGATCAGGCTCGGCACCGCGATCAGCAGGCGCCGGAGCAGGTAGCGCGTCATCGCGAGGTCCGCGCGTTTGAGGGCGCGGACAAGGTCCTCAGGCCTCGCGATACCAGTCCGAGAGCATAAACGTGTCGTTGTCCCAGCCGCTGAGGTTCGCCTTCAGCTGGTTGTGCACGCCTCGCACGCCCGGACGATAGATGACGGGGATGACCACTACGTCGGCAATCACGAGGTCATTCATCTTGATGAAGAGGGCCGCCCGCTTCACCGGATCGAGCTCGCCCTCTGCGGCGTGATAGGTCTTGTCGTAGTCCTCACTCCGCCAGCGCGTGATGTTGCGCCCTTGCCACTTGTTCTCCTTGCTCGCGGCCTCCCCCGAAAGGAACGCTCGCATGAACAGCGCCGGATCCGGCTCCGTCATGGTGGTCGTGTACATCTGAACATCGGTGTAGAAATGCGGATAGGTGTCGGGGTTGCCCGCGTCGGACGAGAAGTAGACCGACGCTGCCACCGACTTGAGCTCGACCTCGATGCCGGCCTTCTGGCAGGCCTGCTTGACGATCGCCTGGTTCTTCTGCCGCGGCTCGTTGATCGAGGTCTGGTAGACGTATTTGAGTTTCTTGCCGTCCTTCTCGCGGATGCCGTCCGAGCCGCGCTTCCACCCGGCGGCGTCCAGGATCTGGTTGGCCTTCTCGATGTTGAACGCCCATTGGGTGTTCTTCGAGCGGAAGCGCGGCGGGTTGTTGATGAAGTTCCCCGTCGCGATGCCGGCGCGCCCGTAGATGAACTTCTCCACCGAGGCGCGATCCACCAGCAGGTTGAGTGCGTCCCGCACCGCCTTGTCGCCGAGTGTCGGGTGTTTCGTCTTGAGGCTCGACCGCTCACCGTCGACCTCGGTCCAGGGATCGGTGAAATTGACTTGGATGTGCTCGACGCTGGCACCCTCGAGGATCACCACGTGGCCCTTTCCGCCGGCCTCGAGCTTCTTCAGGATCTCGTCCTCGACCTGCAGGTTCCAGGAATAATCGTACTCGCCGGTCTGCAGCACCGCGCGCGCGGCCGAGACCGCGTCGCCGCCGCCCTTCATCTCGACGGTGTCGAAGTACGGCCGGTTCGGCACGTGGTAGTCCTTATTGATCTCGGCGAGCACCAGGTCTCCCGGCTTGAAGTCGACGAACTTGTACGGGCCGGTGCCGACCGGCTTCAGATTCGCCGGCGCGTCGCGCGACTTATCGCCCTTGTAGGCCTCGAACAGGTGCTTCGGGATGATCATGCCGCGCGTGCCCACGAGGGGATCGGGCCAGAATGGCGTCGGCTTCGAAAACATCACCTTGATCGTGTGGTCGTCGATCTTCTCGACCTTGATGTCTCTGTAGGTCGCGACGTCGTAGGTCGCAGCTGCGGGGTCACCCGCGTATTGCCAGGTGAAGACGCAGTCGTCGGCGGTGAAGGGCGCGCCGTCGTGCCACTTCACGCCCTGCTTCAATTTCCAGGTCACCGACTTGCCGTCGTCGGAGAGCCCGCCGTTCTGCTGGCTCGGGATCTCCGCGGCGAGGAAGGGCACGAGATTGCCGTCGGCGTCCCATCCGGCGAGCGGCTCGTAGAAGATCCGTGAGGCGTCCTGGTCCTTGGTGCCGACCGCGAAATGCGGGTTGAGCAGGGTCGGCGCCTGCCACCAGAGCATCTTGAGCGCCCCGCCGCCGCCCGCCTTGGTGGGCTTGTAGGTGAAGGCGGACTGGCCCCACGCGACCCCCGCGTGGCTCAGCATGAGCCCGGCCATCGGCGCTGTGAGCCCCAAGGCCACCATCCGGCGCACGAAGGCGCGGCGGGACATCCGGCCGTCCTTCACCCGCGCGATCATCGCGCGCAATACCGTCTCTTGATCCTGCATGGGACGCTCCCTGTTTCAGCCTCTGCCCTGAATTTCGATTGTTTGTCGTCGGCCTCACGGTAGGAGGCCGTTTCCCGAAAACGCTAACACAATGAAAAGAGGACCGGAAAGCCAAATCCGCGAGCGACCCCATATAGCCATACCCCGCTTCCATGGCGACGAAGCGCCCTCGGCCCGTCGCTCGACCGACGCAAAACCGTCATCGGACTGAAACTTTGGCGTCGTCTCCGGGCGCTAGCTTCCCCCATCGTGACCGCCGCCGCTCTTCAGGGCATGCGCAGCTCGTCCCTCGCCAAGCCCATGCTGGCGGCGCCGACCCGGCGGCGGCTGCGGGCATTTCTGCTGCTGCTGCCGTCACTCATCTTCCTCGGTGCCTTCACCTATTGGCCGGTGGCCTCGGTCGCGGTGGACTCGCTCTTCGGCCGTCGGCTCGGCGAGAAGGTCGCGACCTTTGCCGGGCTCGGAAATTATCTCCGCCTCGCGGCCGATCCGAAATTCACCACGGCGGTGCTCAACAACCTCGTCTATATCGCTGCGACGGTATTGCCCGCGATCGTGCTGGCGCTCGGCTTTGCCCTGCTGCTGCAGCGGTCGACGCGGTTCACTGCGACGCTCCGCGCGCTGTTGTTCTTTCCGACCATCATCCCGCTCGTGGGTGCTGCGGCGCTGTGGACATTCCTCTTCCTGCCGACCGTCGGGCTCATCGACTATTACATTGGCCGCCTGGTGCCGCTCTCGATCAATTGGCTCGGCAATCCCGATACCGCGCTCGCGTCGATCGCGATGGTGACGGTCTGGAAGAACGCGGGCTACTACATGCTCTTCTACATCGCGGCGCTCCAGGCGGTGCCGCAGGACCTGATCGAGGCCGCGCTCCTCGACGGTGCCGGCGGTTGGCAGCGCCTCCGGCACGTGGTGTTGCCGTTGCTCGCGCCCACGACGGCGTTCGTCGCGGTGATCGCCGTGATCCAGGCCATTACGACCGTCGACCACGTCATCGTCATGACCAAGGGCGGCCCCGACGATGCCACCAATCTCCTGCTGTTCTACATCTTCCAGACCGCGACGGAGCTGCACGACAGCGGCAAGGCGGCCGCGGCCACAGTCGCCACGCTGGTGGCTCTCTTCGCGGTCTCCACCGTCGGGATCCGCGTCCTCGAGCGCGGCGGGCGGCATGTCGGTTAGAGCGAGCCCGACCGCGATCGTCGCAGGGGCGGGTGCCATCGGCGCCATCGCCCTCCTGTGGTCGGCGCCGTTCCTCTGGATGGTGGTGGCGTCGCTCCGGCCAGACAGCGCGGGCTCCCTCGACATCGCCTCACTGATGCCGAGCTGGCCGCCGTCATGGGCGAATTTCCGGCTCGCGTGGGAGAGCGCGGATTTCCTGCTGAACTACTGGAATACGCTGATGGTTGTCGCCGGCACGCTCACGGTGCAGCTCGTCACCATGAGCCTCGCGGGCTATGCCTTCGCGCGATTGCGGTTCCGGGGCCGCGACCTGATCTTCTACCTGTTCCTGCTGCAGCTCATGATCGTGCCGCCGGTGCTGATCGTGCCGAACCTGAAGACGGTGACACGGCTCGGCATCTACGACACGCTCTGGGGCGTGATGGCGCCCTACTGGGCCTCCGCCTTCGGCACGTTCCTGATGCGCCAGACCTTCCTCGGCATCCCCCGCGACTTCGAGGATGCCGCGGAGATCGACGGCTGCACGCTCCTGCAGACGCTCCGCTACGTCTTGCTACCGCTCGCGAAGCCCGCGCTCATCGCCTTCGGGATCGTGAGCGTGGTCGCGCACTGGAACGAGTTCCTCTGGCCGCTGATGGTGATCGATTCGCCGAGCCATCGGACGCTCACGCTCGGCCTCGCGAGCTTCGTGAGCAGCGGCGAGGGCGACGCCGAATGGGGCCTGATCGCCGCCGGCACGCTCATCGTGAGTCTGCCGCTCTTCGCGGGCTTCATCGCCTTTCAGCGGCAATTCATCAACAGCTTCGTCATGTCCGGAATCAAATAGAGGGGAGAATCCCATGACTGCTCTGAGCCGAATCACCCTGACCGCGGTCGGCGTTGCCACGCTGCTGAGCGCGAGCGTCGCCGCGACCGCCAAGACCAGTATCGATTTCTATTTCCCAGTCCCCGTGCAGGGCGCGCTGGCTCGGGAGATGACCCGCATCGTCAAGGAGTTCAACGACGCGAGCCCCGACATCGAGGTGGTCCCCGCCTATACCGGCAGCTACGATGAGACGCGGCTCAAGACCCAGGCCGCGGTCGAGGCGGGGAAGCCGCCGGCGGTCACTCTGATGTCCGCGAATTTCGTGCAGGAGTTCGTGATCTCCGGCGAGATCGAGGCGATCGACGACCTGCTTACGGAGAACGGCGGCGACCCCAAGACCTTCCTCGATGATTTCTGGCCGGCGCTACGCGGCAACGCCACGGCCAGCGGCAAGATCTACGCCATACCGTTCCAGAACTCGACGCCGCTCGTCTACATCAACGTCGACCACTTCAAGGAGGCGGGACTCGATCCCGCGAAGCCGCCGGCGACCTGGACCGAGCTGGCCGACGCCGCGAAGAAGCTCACCAAGCGCGATGGCGACAAGATCACGCGCTACGGCTTCGAGATGCCGGGCTCCTACGACTATTTGGGCTGGCTCACCCAGGCCTTCACGATGTCGAACGGCGGGCAGTTCTTCAACGTGAGCGCGCCCGGCGAGGTCTACTACGACCAGCCCTCGACCCGCGGCGCCGTGCAATTCCTCCACGACCTCGTCTTCACGCATAAGGTGATGCCGGAGGGCGTGATCGACCCGAACCAGACCTCGTCGGATTTCTTCGCGGGCAAGGCCTCGATGGTCTTGCTGTCGACGGGCTCGCTGAGCTTCATCCGCAATGGCGCCAAGTCTCCCTACACGGTCGCCTTTGTGCCGCGCAATGTGCGGAATGCGGTGCCGATCGGTGGCGCCTCGCTGATCGTCTTCAAGGGCATCACCCCGGAGCAGCGCAAGGCCGCCTGGAAGTTCGTGACCTACATGACCTCGGCGGAGACGCTGGGCTCCTGGAGTCGGTTCACCGGCTATTTCGCGCCGCGCAAGAGCAGCTATGACCTGCCGGAGATGAAGGCCTTCGTGGCCGAGCATCCGGACGCGCTCATCGCCGTGAAACAGCTCGAGTTCGCGCAGCCCTGGCTCTCGACTTACAATGTCGTTGCCGTGCGCAAGGCGATCGAGGATCAGGTGCAGGCGGTGATCAGCGGCAAGAAGCAGGCCGACGAGGCCGTGCGCGACGCCCAGAAGAACGCCGACGAGATCCTGCGCCCCTACAACGAAAAGATCGCCCATGTGAGCGGGCTTTGACCCCTCAAGAGGCTCCGTCATGATCATCGTGCAGCTGAGCGATCTCCACGTCCGCCCGCCGGGCGTCACGGCCTATGGCCGCGTGCCTACCAACGACATGCTGCGCACGGCGATCGAGCACGTGAACGCGCTCCGGCCGCGGGCGGACGTCGTGATCGCCACCGGCGATCTCGTCCACGCCGGCGACGTGGAGGAATATGCGATGCTGCGGGAGCTCCTGTCGGAGCTTGCGATGCCGGTTTATCTCGTCCTCGGCAATCACGACGACCGCGGGAACTTCCGCAGGGTCTTCGGCGACAGCGACTACCTGCCGGAGACCGGCGAGTACCTGCACTACGCGATCGAGGACCACCCGGTGCGGCTGATCGGGCTCGACACGCTCATCCCCGGCAAGGCCGGCGGCGAGCTCTGCGAGCGCCGCCTCGCCTGGCTCGAGGAAGCCCTCGACGCCGAGCCCGGCCGTCCTACCATCCTGTTCATGCATCATCCCCCGTTCCGCACCAATATCGAGCACATGGATGTGATCGGCCTCGAGGGTGCCGATGCCATGGGCCGGCTGGTGGAGCGGCATCCACAGATCGAGCGCATCCTCTGCGGGCATCTGCACCGCTCGATCCAGGTCCTGTGGCGCGGCAGCCTCGCCTCCACCGCACCCAGCACGGCGCACCAAGTAGTGCTGGACCTGCGGCCCGGCGCCGAAGGCACCTTCGCGATGGAACCGCCGGGCTATCAGGTGCACGTGTGGTCGGGCGACGGCGGGATCGTGTCGCACACGGCCCATGTGGGCCGCTTCGACGGCCCGCACCCCTTCGCGGACGACGGAACCGGAGGCGTCGGCTAAGCGCCCATAGGGTGCTTAGACGATCCCACGCCGGCGGTAGCGTCGCTGCACTAGCGAGTGGGCGCCCACCGACAGCGCGAGCGTCGCCAGCATCAGCACGAAGGCGAGGGCCCCGCCGAGCGGCCAATTCGATTGCTCGGAGATCTGCGTATAGACCACCGGTGCCATCATCTGGAACCGCGGACCGCCCAGCAGGACGGGATTGGCGTAGGCGTTCATCGCCAGGATGAAGCACAGCAGCGAGCCTGCTACGACGCCCGGCAGGGAGAGCGGCAGCGTGACGCGCGCGAAGGCGCGCAACGGACGGGCGCCCATGCCGAGCGCCGCCTCCTCGAGCGCGGGATCGATGCCCTCGATCACGCTCTGGAGCGTCAACACCATGAAGGGCAGATTGAACCCGGTAATGCCGATGATGACGGCAAGCGGCGTGTACATGATGTCGAGCGGCGTATCGACGATGCCGAGCGCGGAGAGTGCCGCATTGAACGCGCCCTGCCGGCCGAACACCACCATCCAGCCGGCGGCGCGCACGGCGTTTCCCACGAAGAGCGGCATTACCACGAGGAGGACCAGCCAGGTCTTAAAGCGTGAGCGGGTGCGCGCCAGCACATAAGCGGCGGGGTAGCCGATGACGAGGCAGAGCGCGGTGCAGAGCGCCGCGATGATGCCCGTGCGGAGCAGGACCGTGCGGTAATAAGGATCGATGAAGACCTTCACGTAGTTCTCGACCGTGAGCGCGTCGACCATGAACTTGCCCGGCACGAACCGGTTGAGGCTGTACCGGAACAGGATGAGCAACGGCGCCACCAGCAGGATCACGACGATGATGGTCGCGGGCCCGACCAGCGCCGCCGCAGAGAGGCTCATGATGCCCGTTGCTGAGCGGGCGGATCTACCCCCCTCCCTGACCCTCCCCCTCAAGGGCGGAGAGGGCTCTCGTAAGCCCGCCTCACCTCCCCCTCCCCCCTTTGGTGGGAGGGTAGGGAGGGCGATCCTCTCCGACTTCATTGCTCGTCGCGTGACGTCACCACCTCATGCCTTGAATTCCTTGTCCCACCACTCCTTGAGCTGCGCGTCGTTCTGGGCGAGGTAGTCGCTGTCCTCGACCAGGAGCAGCTTCTTCTCCTCCTCGGTGAAAGCGACGCGCTTCGCCATGGCGGTCGCGAGCTCGACGTCGTCGACGGTGGGGTTGTAGCCCATGTCCTCGATGAAGCCCTCCTGCGGCTTCGGATCGAGCATGGCGTTGATGAAGGCGTAGGCGCCGTCCTTGTTGGGCGCGTTCTTGGGGATGGTGAAGTCGGAGATGAAGGTTACGACGCCTTCCTTGGGCGCCGCGATCTCGACGGGGACGCCGGCGTTCTGCCACATCACGCCGCGCGCCTTCCACATGATGCACATCCAGACTTCCTCGGTCTTGAGGGCCTGGGCCATCGCCTCGTTCGTCGGCATCATCTTGAAGCCGGTCTTCTTGAGCTCCATCAGCTTGGCCTTGCCGGGCTCGTAGTTGGTGAAGCTGCCGCCGCCGATCATTGCCGCGGACTGGATCGTGGTCTGGTACTGGATGTCGATGATGCCGACGTGGCCGGCATACTTCGGATTCCAGAGATCCGCGTAGGAGGTCGGCTTCTCCGTGATGAACTTCGGATTGTAGAGGATGATGCGGCCCGAGAAGATATGCGGCACCGACCAGGTCGTCGCGAGCTTGGGCAGGACGTGCTTGTAGTTCGGGATCTTGCTGGGGTCGATCTCCAAAAGCGTGCCGGCCTTGTACATCTCGTAACTGCCGGCGCGGTTGAGCGCGGAGATATCCATGGTGCCGCGCGGCAGCATCTTCTCCGCCATCATCTTGGTCTTGCGCGGGCTGTCGTTGCCGGTGTCGTAGATCACCTCGAAACCCTGCGGCTGCAGCAGCGGCGCCGTGATGTTCTTCTGAATCAGGTTCTGGTAGTCGCCGCCCCAGGTGCCTACGACAACCTTGCCGCCGGCGGCGTTGGCGGCGCCCGGGCCGATCGCCGCGGCGACGCCCGTGAGCGCCGTCGCGTGCAGGAAGCGGCGTCTGGAGAGAGCCGTGCGGGACTTTGTCCGAGTTGAGCGTGCCTTCATGACCGATCCTCCTCCGGGGTTTGTTGATTGGGTCAGGCGATAAGCTGACAAGCGTCCGGGTCCCAGGCGACACGGATTTGGGATCCGACGATCAAAGGTTCCGCGCTCTCCGCGCGGTCGTTGTGCACTTCGACCATCACGGCATCGCCGCTGGCGAGGCGAACGACATACTCCGTGTTGGCGCCGAGGTAGCTCACGAACTCGATGGTGCCGGAAAAACTGTTGGCGGCGCCGTTGGCGTTCCCAAGCCGGACACGCTCGGGCCGGATTGCGAGCAGGCGCTCCGGCGCCTCCGCGGCCGCGACCGCAATCTCGAGCCCGCTCTCGGTCCGAAAGCGTTGCGGCCCCGCCATGGCACCTGCGAAGAAGTTCGTGCGGCCGATGAAACTCGCCACGAACTGGTTGCTGGGCGCGTTGTAGAGCGCGCGCTGCGTGCCGATCTGCTGGATCTCGCCGTTGTTCATCACCACCAGGCGGTCGGCGACCGAGAGCGCCTCCTCCTGGTCGTGGGTCACCATGACGGTGGTGAGGCCGAGGCGGCGCTGGAGCTGGCGGATCTCGACCCGGACCTCCTCGCGGAGCTTGGCGTCGAGGTTTGAGAGCGGCTCGTCGAGCAGGAGGATCTCGGGCTCGATCACCAGGGCCCGCGCCAGCGCCACGCGTTGCTGCTGCCCGCCCGAGAGCTGTCGCGGCATCCGCTCCGCGAGCGCTTCGAGCCGCACCAGACGCAGCGCCTCCTCGGTGCGCCGCTCGATCTCAACGCGATCGAGCCTGCGCATGCGGAGCCCAAAGGCCACGTTCTCCGACACGGTCAGGTGCGGGAACAGGGCATAGCCCTGGAACACCAGCCCAGTGTTCCGATGGTAGGGCGGCAAGTCCGTCACGTCGCGATTACCGAACAGGATGCGCCCCGCGCTTGGCTCGACGAAGCCCGCGATCATGCGCAAGGTCGTGGTCTTGCCGCAGCCGCTGGGCCCCAGCAGCACCAGGAACTCGCTCTGGGCGATCTCCAAGGTGAAGTCGCTGACGACGCGGTGGCTGCCGTAGGTCTTGGTGACCGATTGCAAGCTGACGCTCGACATGCGTTCAGACCACCTGGCTCAGCCGCACGAAGCGATTGGTCAGCACCATCGCCACCGCGATGATGGCGATCTGGATCAGCGATACCGCGGCGATGGTGGGATCGATCTTCCATTCGAGGTATTGGAGGATCGCAATCGGCAGCGTGGTCTCGCCGGGGCTCACCAGGAACAGCGAGAGCTCGAGGTTCCCGAACGAGACGACGAAGCTGAAGAGCGCTGCGGCGACCACGCCAGGCCGGATCACCGGCAATGTCACCTTGAGCAACGTACGCAACCGGTCGGCGCCCAGGTTCATGGCGGCTTCCTCGATCGCGCGGTCGATGCCGACGAGGTTCGCCGCGATCAGCCGCACGGTCCAGGGGATGGTGATGAGGACGTGGCCGAAGACGAGGCCTGCCATGGAGCCCGTGAGCGGCCACTCCGTCGCGATCTCCACATCGATCAGGAAGAAATAGAGGGAGGTGCCGATCACGATGCCCGGCACCACCAGCGGCGACAGCAGGAGCGTGTTGAGGGTCTCCCGGAGCGGCATCTCCGAGCGCACGAGCGCGAGGCTCGCGGGAATCCCCACGGCGAGGCCGCCGAGCATGGCGAGCAGCGCCACCTCGAGACTGGTCATGAACCCGTCGGCGAATTGCGGCTGCAGCCAGAGCGCCTTGAACCAGCGGAGCGTATAGCCCTCGGGCGGAAACGACAGGATCTCGTTCTTGAAGAAGCTGAGCCAGCCCACGAAGAGGATCGGCAGCAACATGACCGCGTAGCAAGCCGTGGTGGCGGCGCCGAGGGTGTAGCGGGGCCAACGTTTGCGCAGGACCGACGCAACCGCCGCCGCGCCCGCCATTCAACGCTCCAGCTGGTTCTTGTGGAAATGCCCGCCCTTTATGATGGCCTTGAGGTGCTTGCCTTGGTCCTGGAAGACGCCGAGGTCCCGTAGCGGATTGCCATCGACCACCAGCAGATCCGCGAGCGCACCCGGCTTGACCGTGCCGAGCATTCCTTCCTGCCGTAGCAATCGCGCATTCACCGATGTCGCCGACCGGATCACCTCGAGCGGCGACATCGCCTCGCCGCGGATCAGGAACTCGCGGCACTGGTCGTCCTGCAGTTGGCCCAACAGATCGCTGCCGAAGGCGATTGGAACGCCGGCTTCCTTGCAGATTTCGAGGGAGCGCAACCCGGCCGTCAGCACGCGCTCGTTCTTCTCGAGGCTCACCGGCGGCAGGCCGTAGTCGCGGCCGCGGCGCTTCATGGCGTCATAGGCGACGAGCGTCGGCACGACGAAGGCACCGCGCTCCCGCATCAGCTTGGCGGTCGGCGCATCGACGAAATTCCCGTGCTCGATGCTGCGCACGCCGCATTCGACCGCGCGAAAGATCGCGTCCGTGCCGTAGGCGTGGGCGCAGACGTATTTGCCCCAGGCGTTGGCCTCGCCGACTGCGGCGGTGATCTCCTCGCGGGTGAATTGCGTCGCTTCCAGCGGGTCGCGCTGCGAGGCGACGCCGCCGGACACCATGAGCTTGATGTGGTCCGCGCCCTTGCGCAGCTCGTCGCGAACCGCATGCAGCATCTGCGGCACGCCGTCGACGATGCGCGAGATCAGCTGCACGCCGCTGCAGCACTGGCAGGTGTGCTCGCCCTCGGTGCGCAGACGGAAGTCGCCGTGGCCGCCGGTCTGGCTCAGGCTCTGGCCCGCGATGAAGAGGCGCGGGCCGACCATCTGCCCGGTCTCGACGGCCTCCCGGATGCCCCAATCGGCTCCGCCGGTGTCGCGTAGCGTGGTGAAGCCGCGGTCGAGCATGGCGCGCATCAGCGGTCCCGCGCGCGCCGCCATCAGGGTCAGCGGCACGTCCATCAGGCGTCCGATGTTCACTTCGGAGAGATAGACATGCGCGTGCGCATCAATGAGACCGGGCATCAGCACCAGGCCGCGGAGATCGAACACGGTGGCGCCGGGCGCCGAAATCGCCCGGTCCGAGACCTCGCGGATGTGCTCGCCCTCGATGAGCACGGACACGCCGTCTTTTAGCTCGCTCGCTTCGGGATCGAGCAGCCGGCAATTCTGGAACAGGATGAGCACGGGTCTGGCCTCCTCCGCCTCCGACGCGCGAGCCTGCCATGCGGCGACGGTGCTGCCCAGGGGAGCGATATTGGAACGCTATCGGACCGCTATTGCCTTGTAAAGAAAGGGACTATGCTCTGCGGAACTGTCCGGGAGGAATCGATGAGTTCCGAGCTCAAGGAGGGCGTCGTCGACCGTAATCCACGCACGACCGAGGAAGCGCGCGCTTTCGTGAAGCACGTGGAGTCCCTGTTCATGCCCTGGAACGTCGAGGGCATCGTGGCGGGCTTCACGGACGACTGCGTCGTGCGTTTCGGCGACGTGCCGGAGTTCCGCGGCAAGGCCGAGCTCACCCGTTTCTTCCGCGCGCGCAGCGCCCGGCAAAGGGGCTATCGGCTTCGCAAGGAGCTGCGCGCGATGATGGGCGACGTGCTCGCGAACTACTGGGAGGGCGATTGGGAGGACGCGCAAACCGGCGCAAGGATGGCGGGGCGCGGCGTCGAGGTCTGGCAGCTCCGGGGCGGCAAGATCGCGCTCTGGGAGGCGGCCTTCAACGTGCACGAGGCCGGCAAGGATGGCGGCGGCAGCGGGATCCTCTGAGAGCGCGCCCTTTGCACCGGCTGAGGCGGCTCCTATGATGGAGCCGCGTGGACTTCATTTTCATGCTGACCTCGGGCGATCGCACTGTGGGCGATTGCCTCGCCGTGCTCGATGACGTCGGCGGGCTTGCCCTGCGCCACATCGGCTTCAAGGACGTGGGCGTCTCGTACGACGTGCTCGAGGCCTTGCACGGCCGCATCAAGGACATCGGCGCCACCAGCTATCTCGAGGTGGTGAGTCTCACACCCGAGTCCACGCGGCAGTCCGCTCGAGCGGCGCGCCGGCTCGGCGTCGATCGCGTACTGGGCGGCGGCGACGCCACGGCGGTGCTCGCTGAGATCGCCGGCGCCGGAATCGAGTATTTCCCGTTCGCGGGCCGGCCCCAGGGCCACCCGACCGAGCTTCGGGGCTCGCCCGAGGAGATCGCGACCGACTGCAGGCGCGCCGACGCGCTCGGCTGCGCGGGCGTCGACCTCCTGGCCTTCCGCTCGATCGCCGCGCCGCCGCTCGATCTCGTGCGCGCCGCCCGCGGAGCCCTCGGCGGCAAGCTGGTCGTCGCGGGATCCGTGGACTCGCCTGCATGCGTGCGCGAGCTCGACGCCCTCGGTGTCGACGCGTTCACCATCGGCACCGCGCTCTTCGAGCGCCGTTTCCTGCCGGGCGAGCCGTCGCTGCGGGAGCAAGTCGCGGCGGCGC
>DATFRA010000124.1:0-4662 GCA_035263705.1 Allostellaceae bacterium | reverse complement strand
GAGCAGGCCCAGCGTCTCGACCGTGCGGTCGCGCAGGTAACGGCGGTTGCGCTGGAAGGGCATCATGCGGCGGACGTCGACATCCCAGAGGTCCATGGGCGGATGGCCGTCCAGGATCCAGTCCGCCAGCACCTTGCCGGCACCGCCCGCGGACTGGATGCCGATCGAGTTGAAGCCGGCGGCAACGAACAGGTTCCTGAGCTCCGGCGCCTCCCCGAGCAGGTACCGGTCGTCCGGCGTGAAGCTCTCGGGCCCGTTGAAGAACAGCTGGACGCCGGTTTTTCCCAAGACCGGCACGCGGCGCACGGCCTGCTCGATCAAGGGCTCGATGTGCTCGAGATCCGCCGGCAGCTGGTCGAAGCAGAAGCTCTCGGGAATGCCCTCCATGCCCCAGGGCTTCGCCACCGCCTCGAACCAGCCGATCAGCAACTTGCCCGCGTCCTCCTTGAAATAGGCGCGGCTGTCTGGATCGCGCAGCACCGGCAGCGTCGAGGGCAGGCCCGGGATCGGCTCGGTCACGATGTAGAAATGCTCGGCGGCGTGCAGCGGCAGTGTCACGCCGACGGAGGCCGCGAGATCGCGCGCCCACATGCCCGCGGAAATGACGACGACCTCCGCCGCGATCTCGCCCCTGCTGGTCCGGACGCCCGTCGCCCGTCCGTTGCGATGGAGGATCGCCGTGGCCGGCGTGTCCTCGAAGATCTTCACGCCCCCGCGCTTCGCACCCTTCGCGAGAGCCTGGGCGGTGTCCACGGGATTGGTCTGCCCGTCCTTCGGCAAAAAAACCGCACCGACGAGGTCGCCAATATCCATCAGTGGCCACAGCTTCCCCGCTTCTTGCGGCGTCAGCACCTCGACCCCGAGGCCGAAGCAGCGGGCCATGGAGGCACCGCGCTTCAGCTCCTCAAGGCGCTCCGCCGTCGTCGCGAGCGCGAGTGAGCCTCGCTGCTTGAAGCCGGTTTCTTGGCCCGTCTCCTCGCCGAGCGACCGGTAGAGGCCGGCCGTGTACTGCGCGAGCCGCGTCAGATTCTGGGTCGCGCGCAGCTGGCCCACGAGCCCCGCCGCATGCCAAGTGGTGCCGCAAGTGAGCTGCCGCCGCTCCAGCAAGACCACATCGCCGCAGCCGCGCTTCGCCAAGTGGTAGGCGAGGCTGCATCCGACGATGCCGCCGCCGATGATGACCACGCGGGCTTGCGACGGGAGGTCAGCCATTCATGTTCTCCAATGCCTTACGAGACGTCGTGAAAAACTAGAGCATATTTTCATACTTGTGAAGCTCATTTCAATGTGCGATCCTCACTGCGCTTCGCACGCATGAGGAAAGATATGGCAGATCGGCCGCGGGTGGTGATCATTGGCGGTGGCGCCGTGGGTGCAAGCTGCCTCTATCATCTGGCCAAGCTCGGCTGGACCGACAGCCTCCTCCTCGAGCAGAACGAGCTGACCTCTGGCTCCACTTGGCACGCGGCGGGCAACTGTCCGACCTTCTCCACGAGCTGGGGCATCCTCAAGCTGCAGAAATACTCGGTCGATCTCTACCGCCGTCTCGGCGACGAGGCGGAATACCCCATCAATTATCACGTGGTCGGGTCGCTGCGCCTTGCGCACACGGCGGAGCGGATGGACGAGTACCAGCACGTGCTCGGCATGGCGCGCGCCAACGGGATCGCGCTCGAGCTGATCGGCCCCAACGAAATCCGCGACCGCTATCCCTTCCTCACCCTCGACGACCTCAAGGGCGCGCTCTGGGACCCCTACGACGGCGACATCGACCCCGCGCAGCTGACGCAGGCCCTCGCCAAGGGCGCGCGCGACCGGGGCGCCAAGATCCGGCGCTTCACCAAGGTGACCGGTCTCGCGCAGAAGCCCGGCGGTACGTGGCGCGTCGCCACGAGCCAGGGCGAGATCGAGGCGGAGATCGTCGTCAACGCCGCCGGCTATCGCGCGGGCGAGATCATGGCGATGATCGGCCGGCATCTGCCAATCGTCACGCTCTCGCATCAGTACCTCGTGACCGAGGACGTGCCGGAGCTGATCGCGCGACAGGAGCGGCTGCCGCTCCTGCGTGACCCCGACGTCTCCTATTACCTGCGGCAGGAGCGCTCGGGCTTCCTGCTCGGCCCCTACGAGGGGCAGCCGGTGGCCATGTGGCTCGACGGCATCCCCGCGGATTTCTCGTTCAACCTCTGGAACGACGACCTCGACCGGCTGCAGCCCTGGATCGAGGCCGCCATGGCGCGCGTGCCGCCGCTCGGCCGTGTCGGCGTGCGCAAGGTGGTCAATGGCCCGATCCCCTATTCGCCCGACGGCAATCCCTATATCGGGCCCGAGCATGGGCTCCGCAATTTCTTCCACTGCAACACCTTCAGCTTCGGCATCGTGCAGGCCGGTGGCGCGGGGAAGGCGCTCGCGGAGTGGGTCATCGACGGTCGGCCCGAATGGGACCTCTGGTCCCTCGACCGCCGCCGCTACACGGCCTACGCCGACCAGACCTACACGGCGGCGAAGGCGATCGAGGTCTATCAGAACGAGTACGCCCCGGCGTTTCCCATGGAGGAGCGGCCCGCAGGCCGGCCGCGCCGGCGATCTCCGCTCTATGACCGCCTGAAGGCCAAGGGCGCGCGCTTCGGCGCGCGCGGCGGCTGGGAGCGCCCGGTGTTCTTCGATCCACAGGGTTCCGCCGGCAAGCCGATCCTCTCGTTCCGCCGCAGGCACGAATGGCTTTCGCTCGTGCGCGAGGAAGTCGCGGCCGTGCGCGAGCGCGTGGGTCTGCTCGACCTCCCCGGCTTCAGCAAGTTCGAGGTATCGGGACCCGGGGCCGCCGAGCATCTCGACCGCCTCGCCTGCTCGCGGCTCCCGCGCGTGGGACGGGCGAGCCTCGCCTATGCACTGACGCCCGGCGGGAAAATCCTCAGCGAATTCACCATCACGCGGCTCGCGCCGGATCGCTTCTATATCGTAGCTGCCTCGACGGCCGAGTGGCACGACTCGGACGTCTTGCACCAAGCCCTGCCCGAGGACGGCTCGGTGCAGATTGAGGATCTCACAGAGCGATTAGGCACTCTCGTCCTCGCAGGACCGCGCGCCCGCGACGTACTGGCGCGGGTCACCGACGCCGACCTCTCGAGCGCGGCGTTTCCCTGGCTCTCGACGCGGGAGGTCGCGATCGGATCGGCGACGGTGCGCGCGATCCGCATGACCTACGTCGGCGAGCTTGGCTGGGAGCTGCATGCGCCCATGGATGCGCTGCCCGCGCTCTACGACGCGCTGACCGAGGCCGGCGAGGCCCGCGGCCTCCGCGACTTCGGCATTTATGCCGTGGACAGCCTCCGGCTCGACAAAGGCTATCGCGGCTGGAAGACCGATCTGGAGATTGGTTACAGCCCGCTCGAGGCGTCGCTCGACCGCTTCGTCGATCTCTCGAAGCCGGACTTCGTCGGCCGCGCCGCGGTCCTCGACGAGCATCGCCGCGGCCCCAAGCAACGCCTGGTTCCGCTGGTATTCGAGACCGCTGGCGATGCCGACGCGCCCGCCTGCGCGTCGGTGTTCCTGGGCGATGCCGTGGTGGGGCTCGCGACCTCCGGTGGCTGGAGCCACACGCTCGAGCGCAGCCTCGCGCTCGCCTATGTGCGCACCGACCTCGCGTCACCCGGGACCCGGCTCGAGGTCGAGATCTTCGGCGAGCGTCGGCCAGCGACGGTCGGGCGGGAGCCCCTCTACGATCCGCGGAACCAGCGCCTGCGAGCCTGAGTGATGGACACCGCCTCCCCCCACGCATCGAGCCGGGCCGCAGACGGCTCCGCCGCGTCAGCCGAGCTTCAGATCGGCGAGCAGATCCGCGAGCTCCGCCGCGTCAAAGGCATGACCCTCCAGCAGGTCGCCGACGCCGCCGGCATCTCCACGGGCTACCTCAGCCAGATCGAGCGCAACCGCTCGAAGCTGCCGATCGGCGTGCTCAAGCGGATCGCCGACCTCCTGGGCGTGCACATGAATTGGTTCTTCCAGCCGGAGACCGCAGGGCCGCCCGAGGAACGCGACGTTATCGTGCGCGCGGGGCGCCGTCGGAAGATGTCGTTCACGGGCACCGGGATCGGCGAGGAGCTGCTGTCGCCCAACCTCAACGGCCCGCTCGAGCTGCTTCTCAGCACGATCGCGCCCGGTGCGGACAGCGACTACTACAACCACGACGGCGTCGAGGCCGGACTGGTGGTCGAGGGCACCCTCGATCTCTGGGTCGGCGAGCGCACTTTCCGGCTCGAGACCGGCGACAGCTTCTCCTTCAAGAGCACGCTGCCGCACCGCTGCGCCAACCCCGGCACCGCGCCCACGCGAGTCGTGTGGGTGATCACGCCGCCGCACTATTGAGGTGTGCACTTGGTGCTTGTTTCCGCGCACCGCCACCCGCCAACTTGCGCTCCGGCTTCGCGGGCCAGGGGCTTTACGTCACCGCAGAGTCCGGCCCCGTCAAGGACTCCAGCGGCGCCCCTTGCTATGCTCTGAGCAGCCTTTGACAGCGAGCCTGGGCGGGCGCCTGCCATGACTGCAATGCTGGCCTACATCGCGAGTGCCCTCACGGTGGGCAGCCTCGGCATGAAGACCATGATGCCGCTGCGCATCGTCGCGCTCATTGGCAACCTCATCTTCGTCGCCTACGGCGTGCTC
>DATFRA010000123.1:0-2084 GCA_035263705.1 Allostellaceae bacterium | reverse complement strand
CGACTTCATCACTGGCCGCGCCCAGATCGGCGTCAGCTATGCGCCGGGCGCGGTCGAGGTGGTCGAGCAGCACGACGGCTCGAAGCTCGTGCTCAAGAAGGTCGCTGCCGACTACGACGCCCACGACCGGCTCGGCGCCATGAACTTCCTGCAGCGGCACGCCGCCGTGGGCCAGGTCGTGACCGGCCTGCTCTACGTCGATCCCGAGCCCGAAGACCTGAACAGCAACTTCAACACCATCGACGCGTCGCTCAATTCGCTCTCAGAGGCCGAGCTGTGCCCGGGCGCGGCGACGCTCGCGAAAATCAACGCCAGCTTGCGGTAATCACCGGCCGAGTCCGGCCGCGCGCCACGGCCTCGTGGCGACGGCCTGCCTGATGGCGTCGATCATCCCTTTGGGTGGACCCATCGGCACGTCGATGCTGATCGGCTGGCCAATCTCCAGGACGCTCTTGAGGCTCGAGAGAATGAGCGGCCAGCCCTGGCGGCCGCCGGCCAGGATGGCGTCAGGCACATCCCACTGGTGGGATTCGGTCAGGGTCAGTTTGACGCTCTTGCCCAGCGGCTCGATCTCGTAGGTCACCAGCGATTCCGGCAGCTCCCCGAATTCCTCGAAATCCGCCGCCCAGGTCACCTGCAGCCGGCGCGGCGGATCCCATTCGACCACGCGTCCCTTGATGTCGAAACGGCCGTCCGGCATGCGCATGGCAAACCTGCCACCCGCTTTTCCTTCGATCTCCACGCTGCGGCCGAAGAAATATCGCCTGGTGAATTCGCTGCTGGTGAGCGCCTCCCAGACCTTCTCGGGCGTGCTGGCGATGTAGGTGATGTAGATGGTTTTCGGTACGAATTTCGGCTCGCTCATCTTCGTTTCTCGCCTTACGCGGCGCCTTCGGCCACTGCGATCGCCCGCTCGCGCGCGCCGCACAGCTTGTCCGGGCTCGTCAACGGCAACGCCCGGCCGGTCTCGAGCAGGCTCTTCAGGCTCGCCAGGATCAACGGCCATCCGTTGCTGACCGCATCATGTACCTTGCTGCCGGGCTCGAATTGGTCGTGTGTGACCGTGAGTTTGACCTCGTTGCCCATGGGCTCGAGCTCGAACGTCACCCGCGACGGCTTCTCGCGGCGGAAGACCTCGTGGTATTCGACGTGCCAGCTGTAGGAGAGCCGCCGGCAGGGTTCGCATTCCAACACCTCGCCGTAATCATGTACCTCGCTGCCGCTGCGGAACACCACGCGGCTCCCGAGCGCCCAGTCGGACTCGATCGTCTGGCCGAACCAATACTGGCGCGTGAACGCGCCTTCGGTGAGGGCCTGCCACAGTTTCTGCGGCGTGGTCGCGATATAGGTGACATACACGAACTTCGGCTCATTCATTTTGCGCCTCCAGGCCTTTCTTGAGTTCGGCGAGCGCGCTCAGCCGAATGCGCTCGTATTTGCCAATCCAGCGCTCGGCGATCTCATTGATCGGAACTGGATTGAGGTAGTGCAGCTTCTCGCGGCCGCGCCTTGCCGTGGCGACGAGATTGGCGCGCTCGAGAATGGCGAGGTGCTTGCTCACCGCTTGCCGCGTCATATCGAGGCGCGCGCACAGCTCGCTCAAGGTTTGGCCATTCTGCGCGCGCAGCCGATCAAGAAGCGTCCTGCGGCTCGCGTCGGCCAGCGCCTTGAACACCTCATCCATGTCCACAATATGCAACCATTTGGTTGCCTGTCAAGACCGCAGTTTTTGCAAGCCCAACCCGGGGCCGCCCTACTCCTCCGGCGCCTCGACGATGGGGTCGTAGCGGTCGGCGTCGAAGCCGATGAGATTCCACGACTGGCGCATGTGCGGCGGCAGCGGCGCCGTGATGTCGATCGTCCCGCCGCGCGGATGTGGCACGACGATGCGGCGCGCCAAGAGGTGCAGCCGGTCCTGCATGCCACCGGGCAGCTGCCAGTTTTCCTTCGAAAAATATTTCGCATCGCCCACGATGGGATGGCCGATATGCGCCATGTGCGCACGCAATTGATGCGTGCGGCCGGTCACCGGCTTGAGCGAGAGCCAGGCGAGTTGGCGCGCGGCGGTATCGATCACGGCGTAA
>DATFRA010000122.1:0-4158 GCA_035263705.1 Allostellaceae bacterium | reverse complement strand
GCGCTGGATCGAGCATTCGCGTTCGCCGAGATAGATCACATGGCCATGATTGTCTCCCAGCACCTGGATCTCGATATGGCGGGGCTCCTCGATGTATTTCTCGATGAAGACGCGCTCGTCGCCGAAGCTCGAGCGCGCCTCGCTCTGCGCCGAGCGGAAGCCCTCCTTGAGTTCGCCGTCGGTGTGCGCGATGCGCATGCCCTTGCCGCCGCCGCCGGCGGAGGCCTTGATCATCACGGGATAGCCGATCTCGTGGGCGATCTTGCGCGCCGCCTCTGCGTCGAGAATGACGCCCATATGGCCGGGCACGGTCGAGACGCCCGCCTTGCTCGCAAGCTTTTTCGATTCGATCTTGTCGCCCATGGCCGCGATCGCCTTGGGCGGCGGCCCGATGAAGACGATGCCGGCGCGCTCGAGCGCGGCCGAGAAGGTGGCATTTTCCGAGAGGAACCCGTAGCCGGGATGCACCGCTTCGGCACCGGTTTTGCGGCACGCCTCGACGATGCGCTCGACATTCAAATAGCTCTCAGCCGAGCGCGCGCCGCCGATCGGCACGGCCTCGTCGGCCATGCGCACGTGCAGCGCGTCCGCATCCGCCTCGGAATAGACCGCGACCGTCCTGATCCCCATGCGCCGCGCCGTGCGCATGACCCGGCACGCGATCTCCCCGCGATTGGCGATCAGGATTTTCGAGAACATGCGTATGCCTGGGGTTTCTCGAAAGGGGTATAGCGCATCGACAGCTCGCGGAGTGTGTCGAACTCGCCGCGAATGAGTGCCTCCTTCTTGGCACGGCGCCAGCCCTTTACCTGCCGCTCTGCCGCGATCGCATCCTCGATGCGGCCGAAGTCTTGCTGGAATACCAAAACAGCCGGCCGGCGGGTTGACGTGTATCCGCCAAAATGCCCCGTGTTGTGCTGGGAAATGCGAGTCTCGAGACTGTCCCGCGTTGTTCCTACGTAGTACGAGCCGTCCCGGCATCGCAGGATGTAGAGATAAGCGCGCATCAGCCGCCGCGGGGATCCCGGCGGTGCGTCCTTCGAGACGCCCGCTGCGCGGGCTCCTCAGGATGAGGAGCTTTTCTCAATGCCACCCTCTAATCTCCTCATGGTGAGGAGCGCGCCTTGGCGCGCGTCTCGAACCACGCACGATGAACCTGCAGCGCGCCCGCCTCACAGCGGGATGTTGTCGTGCTTCTTCCACGGGTTCTCCAGGCGCTTGTCGCGCAGCATGGCGAAGGCGCGGCAGAGGCGGCGGCGGGTGCCGTGGGGCATGATCACGTCGTCGATGAAGCCGCGGGCGCCCGCGACGAAGGGATTGGCGAATTTCTCCCGATACTCCTCGGTGCGCGCCTCGATCTTGGCGGCGTCGCCGATGTCGCCGCGGAAGATGATCTCGACCGCGCCCTTGGGGCCCATCACCGCGATCTCGGCCGAGGGCCAGGCATAGTTGACGTCGCCGCGCAGGTGCTTCGAGCTCATGACGTCGTAGGCGCCGCCATAGGCCTTGCGCGTGATCACGGTGACCTTGGGCACCGTCGCCTCGGCAAACGCGTAGAGCAGCTTGGCGCCGTGCTTGATGATGCCGCCGTACTCCTGCGCCGTACCCGGCAGGAACCCCGGCACGTCGACGAAGGTTAGGATGGGAATGTTGAAGCAGTCGCAGAAGCGCACGAAGCGCGCGGCCTTGCGCGAGCTGTCAATGTCGAGGCAGCCCGCCAGCACCATCGGCTGGTTAGCGACCACGCCGACGGGGTGGCCGTCGAGGCGCAGGAAGCCGATCAAGATGTTCTTGGCGAAGCCCGGCTGCAGCTCGAAGAACTCGCCCTCGTCCGCGACCTTCGCGATTAGCTCGCGCATGTCGTAGGGCTTGTTTGGATTACCCGGCACCAGCGTGTCGAGCGAGGGCTCCTGGCGCTCTGCAGGATCCGATGTAGGCCGGACCGGCGGTGGCTCGCGGTTGTTCGCGGGCAGGTACCCGAGGAACCGCCGCAACTCGATCAGCGCCTCGACGTCGTTCTCGAAGGCGAGGTCGGCGACGCCCGAGCGCGCCGTATGCGTGATGGCGCCGCCGAGCTCCTCTTGCGTCACGGTTTCGTGGGTCACGGTCTTCACGACCTCGGGACCCGTCACGAACATGTAGGAACTGTCCTTCACCATGAAGATGAAGTCGGTCATGGCCGGCGAATAGACCGCGCCGCCCGCGCACGGCCCCATGATCAGCGAGACCTGCGGCACCACGCCAGAGGCGAGCACGTTCCGCTGGAACACCTCGGCATAGCCCGCAAGCGAGGCGACCCCGTCCTGGATGCGGGCGCCGCCGCTGTCGTTGAGGCCGATCACGGGGGCGCCGACCTTCATCGCCTCGTCCATGATCTTGCAGATCTTCTCGGCGTGCGCCTCGCTCAGGCTGCCGCCGAACACCGTGAAATCCTGGCTGAACACGAAGACGAGGCGTCCGTTCACAGTGCCGAAGCCCGTCACCACTCCGTCGCCGGGGACCTTGTTCTCTGCCATGCCGAAGTCGTGGGAGCGGTGCTCGACGAACATGCCCCATTCCTCGAAGGAGCCGGGATCGAGCAGCACCTCGAGGCGCTCGCGCGCGGTGAGCTTGCCCTTGGCGTGCTGCGCCGCCGTGCGCTTCTCGCCGCCGCCCGCGGCCGCGGCGCGGCGCTTCTCCTCGAGTTGCGACAGGATGTGCTGCATGGCCCTCCGCCACTCCTAAACCCCTGGCCGGGATAGCATCATTGCGACGCTGGCGCCAGCGGCGGGTGCCCGGCCGCTATTCCGTCAGCAGCGACACGAACCGGGCCGCCAGCGCGATATCCTCCCTGAGCGTCGCGCGGCGTTTCGCCTGCTCGGCGTCCTCGCCCCAGCGCTCGATCTCGTAGCTTTCATCGAGTTCGGCGGACGCAAAAGCCGCTGCGGCATCGATGCGCCCCTCGATCAGCGCGAGCGCCACCACCAGTGAGCCGCAGGCGGCGGTTGCGAAGTGCAGCGCCGCCAGGCGAGACGTGTCATAAGCCGCGACCGCGGCTTCGAAGGCCTTGAGGCTCGCGGGCGACTGGGCCACGGGAAGAATGCTCGAGGTGACCGCCAGCGGCGCATCGAAGCGCAGGGTCACCCAGTCGATCAGCGCCTGCCAGGCCGCGTGCTGGCGCTCCGCCAGCTCCCGCGGCTGCTCCGCGCGATAGCAGACCAGATCGGTGCTCGCGTATTTGACGACCTCCGCGACCACGGCCTCGCGCCGGGGCGCCACCAGGTCCAGGGCGATGCTGGCGAGCCGCGTGAGCGGCAGGCGCTTGGGATCGACGGTGTCGCCCTGCATGAGCCACTCCTCCGCGATGGCCTCGGCCAAAGCGCGTGTGGGAACCGCGAGGGGGCGCTTCGCCGGCGTGCGTACGGGCTTGCCGTCGAGCACGACCGCGAAACCGTCCGGCGCCTCGGTCACGCCGGCGCTCTTGTAGAAGCGCTTCACCTCAATCCTCTTCGAAGATGCCTCTGCCCTCGGCCTCCTCGAAGCCGAGGAAACGCCAGGTCGCCTTCATGTGCTCGGGCAATGGCGCCGTGAGCTTGAGCACGCTGCCGTCGGGCCGGGGCAGGATCAGGACGCGGGCGTGGAGATGCAGCTTGCGCGGCTCGGGTACGCCCAGGGGTCGCGAGGCGCGGCCGCCATATTTGCCGTCGCCGAGGATCGGCGTCCCCAGCGCCACGCAATGCGCGCGGAGCTGGTGCGTCCGGCCGGTGATCGGCATGAGAGCTAGCCAGGCGAGCTTGTCGCCGGCGTGGCTCACCACCTCATAGCGCGTCACCGCGGGCTTGCCGTCGTCCTCGTCGGGCATCACGCGCTCGCCCAGCCGGCCCTGGAGCTTCGCCAAAGGCAGATCGATCTTGCCTTCGCGTGGCTTCGGCAAACCCACCACGGCGGCCCAATAGATCTTGCGCGTCGCCTTGGCGCGGAAGGCGGCCGCGAGCTCGGCGGCGGCCCGGGCACTGCGCGCCAGCACGAGCACGCCGCTGGTATCGCGGTCGAGCCGATGCACCAGGCGCGGCCGCTCGACGGCATCGAAGCGCAGGATGTCCAGGAGCGCATCGAGGTGGCGGTCGACGCCGGTGCCGCCCTGCACCGCGAGGCCCGCGGGCTTGTTGAGCGCGATCA
>DATFRA010000121.1:0-9966 GCA_035263705.1 Allostellaceae bacterium | reverse complement strand
CGCGGCAGCAGGACGATCTCTGCGCCGGTGGCGATCGAGAGATTCATCACCACGGTCATGGCGAAGACGTGGAAGAAGGGCAGCACCGCCAGCGTGCGCTCCTCGCCCGGCTTGAAATCCGGAAACCAGGCCAGGCACTGGAGCACATTGGCGACCAGGTTGGCGTGGCTCAGCATGGCGCCCTTGGGCGTGCCGGTGGTGCCGCCGGTGTATTGCAGCACCGCCACGTCCCGCAGCGCGTCGATCGCCGGCGGAGCGAACGCCCCGTCATTGTCGACCAGAGCGGCGAAGGCGACGTGCGCTGCGTCCGCGGGCACATCGGCCTGGTCGCGGCGGCGGAGCGCGCGGTAAAGGACGTCCTGGGGAAACGGCAGGACGTCCGCCATCGGGCAGACCACCAGGGTCTTGAGCGGATTGCCGTCGCGCAGCGTCTCGAGCACGTCGTAGGTGAGCTTGAGATCGAGGGTCACGACGATGCCGCAGCCGGCATCGGCGACCAGCTGCCGGATCTCGCGCTCGACATAGAGCGGATTGATGTTGACGACCGTGCCGCCCGCGCGCAGCACCGCGAAATAGGCGATCACGTAATAGGGCGTGTTCGGCAGCATCAGCCCGACGCGGACGCCGGGCCGGACGCCGAGGGCGGCAAATCCCTTCGCCGCGCGGCGCACGAGATCGCCGACCTCGCCGTATGTCGAGACCTTGCCGAGAAAATCGAGGCAGGGCCGGTCCCCGAAGCGCTCGACCGAATCGTCGAGAAAGCGCGTGACGGGGTGCGCGGGAAAGCTCGCATCCCAAACGATGCCCGGCGGATAGCCCTTGAGCCAAGGCCGGGCGGGAGGCTCCGTCATCCCCGATGCCCCTTCCAGCCCTACGCGTGCAAGGTTACCGGCTCGGGCCTCTTGCGAGCAACCCTCGCGCGCCCTCCGCCGCTCAGAACTTGTACCGCGCCTGCAGCGAGATCAGATCGACGCTCGCACTGTAACTGCCCCTCAATTTGTCCACGCCGCCGGGCAAGGTCAGCGTGCTGTTCACGCTGCTGCTGAGGCTGGGGCTCCCGGGAATGAAAATGTGAGCGTACCCCACGTCCACCGAGAACCCCTCGCTGAACTTGTAGCCGCCGCCGAAGGCAAGCCAGTAGCGGTCCGCATCCGGCAGTTGGACCGTGCGGAATCCGTCAGTCACCGGGCTCTCGTCGTAAGCGACGCCGGCGCGAACCGTCCAGTGCTCGTCGATATTGTAGGTGGCGCCCACGGAGGCGAACACCGTATCCCGGAAGTGTGTTGAAATGAGGCTTCCTGCGACGGGGCTGCCGCTATCGCGAATGACGACGAGCTGCTGCACGGAGCTCCACTGCGTCCATTGCACATCGGCGGAAATGTGGAGCTGATCAGTGATTTTGTGCGTTACGCTGACGTCGACGTTTGCCGGCAGGTTGAGCGAAACCCGACCCGGCGAGTTCGCGAACGGAGGGAGGGGCGGCACGCCGGTAAAGTTCTGATCCCCTTGCAGCTTGTGCTGGATGCGCGAGCGGAACGCGATGCCGACGTTCGTGCCGGGGAGCGGCTTCAGCAGTAGGCCCGCGTTGTAGCCCCAGTTCCAGTCTGCGCCATTGAAGCGGGCGTGCCCATCGGGGACGCTGCCCGGCGGAAAGCCCAAGATCGCGTTCAAGTCGACGGCCTTGGTGAGGTCCGCGTAGAGATAGTTCGCGGAGATGCCACCGCCGACCGAAAGCCAATCATTGACCCGGTAGGCGATGTTCGGGTTGATGTCGATGCTCTCGACCTCGGACTTGATGCCAAAGTAGCGCCCGACCCAGAGGCTCGAATACTGCGTCTTGAGCCCGAACGGCACGTTGATCGCCAAACCGACCTTCACGTCGGGGCTGAAGCTGTGGAGCGCGTAAAGCGCGGGAATGAACCCGGTCTTGCCGGCGTCGCCCCCGTTGTTGCCGCCGATCGGCGTGGTTCCCGCCGGAGGGCAACGCCCGCAGGTCTCGGTGGCGCCCCCGGAGAATTTGTCCGAAGGGATAATGAGGCTGGCGTCGACCTGGCCGCGGTCGCCGGTGAACTCCGTCATGCCGGCGGGGTTGTTGAAGATCGTGGAAAGGAAATCCGCCGAGGAGGCATTGCCGGCAAAGGCGGTGCCTAGCGCCTCCGCGCTGTTCTCTCGGATGGCGAAGCCGGAGGCCGCAGCCTCGCGCGCGCCGAGCACGCAGACCAGTGCCGCACCGAGAATCGCAGCGATGCCAGATGAACGGACCATGTCAGCTCCCCCCAGAGAGACGCGCGGTGTCACGATCGCCGTGCACGGCGCGCTTCCCGCTGACGCGCGCCATCGCCCCTTCTTTGCCGACAATCTACAAGGCGCCGCCCGGGAGTGGCAATGAAATCCTGCGGTTATCGCCCGTCAGTGGGCGAGCACCACGGGGATCGTCGCCTCCATGATGATGTGCCGCGTGGCACCGCCGAAGATCAGCTGGCGGAGCCGGCTCTGGGTGTAGGCGCCCTTGATGAGGAGGTCGGCATTGAACGCCTTCGCCTCCTCGAGGAACGCCTGGCCCGGCGTGCGGCCGCGGCCCTGCACGTGGCGGGCGCTGACCGAGAGCCCATGCAGCGAGAGCGACCGCGCGAGCTCCTCGCCCGCCGGCCCGGGCGTCATGCCCTCCTCGACGCTCACCACCTCGAGTTCCTGCGCTTTCTCGAGGAAGGGCATCGCGAGGGCCACCGTGCGCGCGGTCTCGGTACTCCCGTTCCAGGCGATGGAGATGCGCTCGCCGATCGTGGGACCGGGCACCGGTGGCGCCATCAAGACGGCCCGGCCGCTCTCGAACAGCACGTCCTCTAGGGTTGCCTCCGCGAGCGAGGCGAGCTTTGCCGGCCGCTCCACGACGATCAGGTCGAAGATGCGGCCGAAGCTGCCGGCGACCGCGTTTTGCCGGCCGCTCTCCTCGCGCCATTCCGCGCTGAGCTCCCCCGGTGCTGCGGGCCCGAGCGGCACGCCGTGCTCGCGCATGAAGGCGGAGAACAGCGCGCGCGCCGCCTCGCGCCGCTCCTGCCCCTCGCGCTCGAGCGTGCGGTCGACCTCGGACGAGATCGAGAACCCCATCTCGCCGCCGAACACCACGGCGTATTCCGTGGTCAAGGTATTGAGGCCGACGATGCGGCCGCTGAAGCGCTTCGCCACCAGAAGCGCGGTCTCCAGCAGGGGCCGCGCCGCCCCGTCTCCGACCACCGCCAGGATCGATTTCATGGGCTCGCTCCTCGGTGAGATTGTTGTTGTCGTATCGTGAAGTCCCTGACTGCCGCGAAAGTATAGTGCGCGGCGGGCGGAGCCCCAAGCGGCACGCGGGCAGGCTGCCTGTCCGGATCCCCGATGGTCTCGCCCGTGGTTGACAGGGCGTGGCAGCGCCTTGTTAGCTCCTGCCCGCCACCGCCGAAGATCCAAGAGCCACACGGAGGAAGCGAGATGACGGACCCCGTCGGGCTGAGGCGCGGCCTCACCCACTATGGCGACCCTGATTTCGCGTTCTACCTGCGCCGCTCCTTCGCGCGCTCCATGGGGTACTCGACCACGCTGCTGGAGCGGCCGGTAATCGGCATCGCCAACACCGCTAGCGGCTTCAACAATTGCCATCGCCTGGTGCCGGATTTGGTGGAGGCGGTGAAGCGGGGCGTGCTGGCGGCGGGTGCCTTGCCGCTCGAATTTCCGACGACATCCCTCGGCGAGCCCTTCCTCAACCCGACCAGCCTGATGTTCCGGAACCTCATGGCGATCGATACCGAGGAGATGATCCGCGCTCAGCCCATGGATGCGGTGGTGCTGGCGGGCGGCTGTGACAAAACTGTGCCGGCGCAGCTCATGGGCGCGATCTCCGCCGATGTGCCCGCGATTCAGCTGGTGACCGGACCGATGATGACCGGCCGCCTCAAGGGCGAGCGGCTCGGCGCCTGCACGGACTGCCGGCGATTCTGGGCGCGCTATCGTGCGGGCGAGGTGAGCCGCAGCCAGATCGAGGAGATCGAGGGCGGTCTCGCCACCACCGCAGGCACCTGTGCGGTGATGGGCACCGCCAGCACCATGGCCTCGATCGCCGAGGCGCTCGGCATGATGCTGCCGGGCACCGCCGCCATCCCCTCGGTGCATGCCGACCGGCTGCGCGCCGCCGAGGCCACCGGCACCGCCGCCCTGCGGCTCGCGCAGAGCCGCCTCCGGCCGTGCCAGATCGTGACCGAGAAATCAGTCGAAAACGCGCTCCGTGTGTTGCTGGCGATCGGCGGATCGACGAATGCGGTGCTGCACCTGACCGCAATCGCCGGCCGCGCCGGCATCGACGTGAAGCTCGACCGGCTCAACGCGCTCAGCGATTCGACACCGGTGATCGTCGACCTCAAGCCGACCGGTCCGCACTACATGGAGGACCTGTTCGCGGCGGGCGGCATCGGCGCGGTGCTGCGCGAGCTCGAGCCCTTGCTGCACCTCGACGTCATGACGGTGACTGGCGAGACGTTAGGAGAGCGCCTTGCGGCGGGTGATCCTTACGTCGATCGCACCGTGGTCCGGCCCCTGAGGGAGCCGCTCCAAGCGAATGGCGGGCTCATGGCGCTCTTCGGCTCGCTTGCCCCCAAGGGCGCAATCCTCAAACGGGCCGCTGCGGACCCCAAGCTCTTCGAGAGCACGGGGCGCGCGGTGGTGTTCACCTCGCTCGACGACCTCGCTGTGCGCATCGACAGCCCCGATCTCGACGTGACCCCGGATGATTTCTTGGTCCTGCAGAACGCGGGCCCCACCAGCGAATCCGGCATGCCGGAAGCGGGCTACCTGCCGATCCCGGGCAAGCTCGCGCGCAAGGGTGTCAAGGACATGGTGCGCATCTCCGACGCCCGCATGAGCGGCACCGCCTATGGCACGGTGGTGCTCCACGTGGCCCCCGACTCCGCCAGCGGTGGCCCGCTCGCCAAGGTGCGCACGGGCGACCGGATCAAGATCTCGGTCGCCGAGCGCCGCATCGATCTCCTGGTCGATCCTACGGAGCTCGCGCGCCGACCGTTCACGCCACCCTCGGCCCCGCCGCGCGGCTACCGTCGGCTCTACCGCGATCAGGTACTGCAGGCGGATCAAGGCTGCGACTTCGATTTCTTGCGCGCCCGACCCACCCGCGGCTGACAGGGAGACCGCCCGTGATCCCGCGCCTCGTCGGCCTGTACCTCATCCTCGCGCTTACAGCACCAGCCCGCGCCGAGGAGCTTCGAATTCCCGTTCTGGTGCCCCTCACCGGCGTCCTCGCGCTCGAGGGGACGAGTCAGCGCAACGGCGCGCTGCTTGCGATCTCCCATCCGCCCGAGGGCGTCACCGTGCGCGCCGAGGTGGCCGACACCGGCGCCGCGCCCGAGCTCGCGGTGACCGCGCTCGAGAAGGCGCTCGACCCCGGCACGCCCGTCGCCGTCGTCGCCTCGATGTTCGGTCCGCAGATCCTGGCGATGCTGCCGATCGGCGCCGAGCGGAAGGTGCCGCTCCTCACCATATCGGGCTCGGTCGCGGTGACCGAGCAGAACAACCCTTACGTCTTCCGCTTCTTCCCGAGCGACAAGGTGGTGAAGGTCGCCCAGGCCCGCTATGTGGTCGACGCGCTTAAGAAGACGCGTCCCGCCATCGTCTACCAGACCACCGCCTATGGACAGGGCGGCAAGGCGGTCCTGGAGGACACCTTCGTGAAACTCGGCGTCAAATCCGTGTTCTCCGAGGGCGTCGATATCTCCGTCAAGGATTTGCTTCCGGTGCTGACGCGCGCCCGCGACGCCAATCCCGACGTGCTGGTGCTGCAGCTCCACGCGCCCGCGACCGCACTCATCATCAAACAGGCAGCGGCAATGGGGTTGAGCCTGCCGATCGTCTCGGGTTCCGCCATCGGCCAGCCCGCAACCGCGGCTCTGCTCGAGCCCCGGGAGCTCGCGAGCGTCTGCGCCGAGAGCGCGTCATCGCCGATCTCCGGCGGCTCCGCCGCACTCGAGAAGTTCACCTCCGACTACCGGCACGCCTTCAACACCGAGCCCGACGCCTATGCGGTCGCACAGTACGACGGCACCTCGATGATGCTCGCTGCCATCAAGTCGGGTGCCACGACGCCCGAGGCCATGCGCCAAGCGCTCTCGACCATGAGCTATTCCGGCCTCGCCATGACCTACAAGTCCGACGGCCGCGGCAACATGGCCCACGACGCCGTGATCCTCTGCTACGACGGCACGGGCCGCGTGCCCAAGATCGTTCAGCGGTACGAGAATATCGACGCCTCGATGTAGCAGCGGATTACGGCGCGCAGCGGTAGATCGCCGGCACAGGCTGATGGGTGATTATGGCGACGCAATCGCGAACGAGCACTCGGCTTGAAGCTCCGCCCGCGTGAACTCGAGTGTCTCGGAGAGCTGGTCGGGGGATCTGGCAGCACGGCAAAGTCTAGTAGCTGCGATGCGAAAGATGTGCTATTAGTAGCGTGTGGATGGGGATGCCTTAGCGCTCGTTTTCCTGGATTGTGCCTCCTTCGCGATCGGTTGCGGGGCGGTAGCGCGGGTCGCACTCACGGGCTCTCCGTTCCTCCGCGCGATTACGTCAGGATGTCGGCCGTGCGCACGGGAGGGAGCCGTCGCAAGCCGCACCTTTGCCACATTGCGCATCGTCCTCGCCGCGTCGGTTTTAGCGACGGTGGCCAGGGCCGCCCCGCCTCCGGGCGCCGATCCGAACTCCGAGCTCAGTCAATGGTTCCGCAGCCTCCACGACGAGAGCGGGAAGAGCTGCTGCAGCTTGGCGGATTGCAGGCCCACTGAGTACCGTCAGCTTGGCGATCGCTATGAGGTGCTCGTCGACAACAAGTGGGGCCTCGACCCGCCGCAGTGGGTCGCCGTCCCAACGTCCAAGATTTTAAATCAGATCGACAATCCGACTGGGCGGGGTGTGCTCTGCTTCAACCAATACAGCCGTCAGGTGCTCTGCTTCGTACGACCGAGCGAGACATGATCGGCGGCCGAGCGTCACACCGCCTCGCTCGACCCTCTGCAGCCGTCTCGCTCGATCTTCCCACAACCTTTATTTCCACACGCGTCGTGCGGTCTCGCACAGCGTCTCGAGCTTCTGCCTTTCGTCCTCGATGGAAAGGTCGTTCCCAAGGATCGAGGAGGCAAAGCCGCACTGCGGGCTGAGCGCCAAGCGGTCCAGAGGCACGAAGCGGCTGGCTTCCCCAATGCGACGAATGAGATCTTCCGACGTCTCCCTTTGCCGTCGCTTGGTGCTAATCAATCCGAGGACCACCATCTTGTCGTCCGGGACGTGGCGCAGCGCCGCGAACGAGCCCGACCGTTCGTCGTCGTATTCGAGAAGCAGCCGCGTCGCGCCGATGTGTCGGAAAATCGGCCGTGCAATCGGCTCATAGTCCCCCTCGACGAGCCAACGGCCTTCCTGGTTGCCGCGACAGAGGTGGATCGCGAAGGTCACGTCGGCAAATCCCGCCATGACCGCGTTGTCGAGCTCGATCCCCCGGCTCAGCCACTGGTCGAGCGTCCAGCCGCGCGATTCATAGAAGGTCCGGGTCTCGGGCGCGAGGAGCAACGGATAATGAGGCGCGTCGATCTGAATATAGGTGGCGCCAAGGCGGACTAGCTCCGCCACCTCGTCGCGCAGGATCGCGACGACATCGGTGAGAAAGTGGTCGAGGCTCGCATAGGCGGATCGGGAGCGCTCCGGAGACCAGAAATTCACGAACAGGCTGGGGCTGGGCAGGGTCACCTTCGCAATGCGGCTGGTGCGGCCGCGCAAGTAGACGAACTCCTCCGCGGCGAGATGCCGTTTGCGCACGAGCCTGCCGACGACGCCGAGATCGACCGGCCGCTCGCGGCGCCGGTCCCCGACGGCGCCGTCGCCATGCCAATGGCCCCACAGGAATGCATTGATGTCCCAGGCGCCGAAGCCGTCGACAGCCTCTGTCATCTGACTCTGGAATGAGAGCCGCCGCATTTCGCCGTCGGTTACGATGTCGAGCCCCGCCGCCTCCTGGAGCGAGACGGCCTCATCGACAGCGCGATCCTCGATGGATTTGAATTGCGCATGACCGAGTTGCCCAGCCGCCCAGTCGTCCCGTGCCTTCCGCAACGCGACCGACCGCAGAAGACTACCGACAACATCGGTATGTGCCGTGATCATCCCAGGCTCCGACGATCAGATCGAACGAACCGCATCGATGAGACATGCACGCTGGCACTCGGTTTGTTCGGCGGCAAGGGTCGGGAGCATCCATCCTAAGCTCCCGACGTGTTTCACACGCGTGCACCGCAGAGCCTGCGGCGCCGGTTGCTCCCCGGGGCAATTCGAGCGAGGGTTGGGCCGATGGTGACTGCCCTTCAGCTCGCCCTCAACGGGCTCGCGCTCGGCGCAGCCTACGCGCTGGTGGCGCTCGGCTTCGTGCTGGTGCTCAACGCCACCGGCGCGGTCAATTTCGCCCAGGGCGATCTCGTAATGGCAGGCGGCTATGGGGCGGCGGCGCTCGTGGCGCTGCTTCCCGTGCCCGGCCTCGTCCTGTTGCCGGTGGTGATGGGCGCCATGGCGCTGCTGGGCCTCGTAGTCTCGGCGCTCGCCTTTTTCCCGCTGATGCGCCGACCGGCGACAGCCGTGTTCGTCAGCACCATTGCGATCGGGCTCGTGCTGCAGAATGGGGCGCTGGCCCTGTTCGGGCCGGAGCCCCGGACGGCACCGCCGGCGTGGAATAGCGAGCCGCTGCGCTGGGGTGAGCTTGCGCTCTCGAGCCAGGCCCTCGCGGTGGTCGTCATCGCAGCACTGCTCGTGCTCGGTCAGGGCTGGTTGCTCGCGCGCACGCGGCTCGGGCGAGATTTGCGCGCGACCGCTCAAGACCGCGAGATGGCGGCGGCGCTCGGCATTCACGTCAATGCGATGATCGCCCTCAGCTTCGCGCTGGCGGCGGCGCTGGCGGGGGCCGCCGGCACGCTGCTCGCCAACCAGTTCTTCGTGACTCCGACGGCGGGCAGCGCACTCATCCTCAAGGCCTATATCGCCGTGGTGATCGGCGGCTGGGGCTCGCTCGCGGGCGCAGTGGCGGGGGCGCTGCTGGTGGGGCTCTTCGAGACCGTGGTGGCCGCCGCGGTCTCCTACACAGCGGCGAGCGCGCTCCTTTACGGGGCGCTGCTCGTGATCCTGCTGCTGCGGCCGCAAGGGCTCTTCGGCGAGGCGGCGAGCCGGCGCGCATGACCCTCACCGCCGAACCGTCGAGCCCCGCGCGCGGCCTCGGTGGCGACGCGCTCTGGACCATCTTGATCCTTGCCGGACTCGGCACTTACGCCGGCTCCCTCGCCTCGCCCTACGGGCTCCGCGTCCTGACGCTTGCGGGTTGCCAAGCGCTCCTCGTGCTCGGCTATCAATTCGTCTTCGGGCACGCCGGTGCCTTGTCGCTGGCGCAGGGCGCCTTCTTCGGCCTCGGCGCCTATACGACGGCAATTTTCGCCACGCGATATCACTGGGATTTCGCGGTAACGTTTCCGCTGTCGATCCTGGTGCCGCTCGCCGTGGCGGCGATCGTGGCTATTCCGGCGCTGCGCCTCGCGTCGCATTACTTCGCGCTCGCAACCCTCGGTCTGGCGCAAGTGGCGCTGCTGGCGGCCGTGAATGGCGCCGATTGGACCGGGGGTGCCCTCGGCCTCGCGGGCGTGCCGGGCATCGCTGTCCTGGGTGAGGTCGTGCGGCGCGGCCTGCCGCTCGCGGCGGTGGTGTGGGGCGTGGTCGCTTTGGGCGCATGGGTCTCCTGGCGCTTCGCTCACGGCCTCACCGGCGTCGCTTACGCCGTGCTGCGCAGCGACCCCCTCGCGGCGGCGGCGATCGGCCTCGACCAGCGGCGGCTCCGATTCACCGCGTTCCTGTTGAGCGCCACCTATGCGGGTGCCGCGGGCGGACTGCAGGCGCACACGATCG
>DATFRA010000120.1:0-4155 GCA_035263705.1 Allostellaceae bacterium | reverse complement strand
GCTCGGCCGGGCACCGTGGGCCTGCCCTGTCCGGGCACGATCGTGGAGATCGTCGATCTCGAGACCGGCACGCGCGTATTGCCGCCCGGCGAGAAGGGCGAGATCTGCGTGCGCGGACCGCAGCTCAACATGGGCTACTGGAAGCGGCCCGACGCGACCGCGGCGGCTTTCGCGGGTGGGCGGTTTCACACCGGCGATATCGGCGTGCTCGACGCCGACGGGTTCCTTACCCTGGTCGACCGCAAAAAGGACATGATCCTAGCCGGCGGCTTCAACGTGTTCCCACGCGTGATCGAGGAGGCTATCTACGAGCATCCGGCGGTTGCCGAGGTGACGGTGATCGGTGTTCCCGATTCCTATCGCGGCGAGGCGGCGAAAGCCTTCATCGTGCTCAAGCAGGGTGGGCACCTGGATTTCGACGAGCTCAAGACGTTCCTCCGAGACAAGCTCGGCCGCCACGAAATGCCCGCGGAGATGGAGCTCCGCGAGAGCCTGCCCAAGACCGCTGTCGGCAAACTCTCGAAGAAGGAGCTGATCGCGGAGGAGAGGGCCAAGCGTGGGTTACCGACATGAGCACCGCGGACATCTTCACGGCGGATTTCAAGGACACACCCTATTGGTGGGAGGCAGCACCGCGCACCAAAGGCGAGCCGCGCCCACCGCCCGTGCATGCCGACGTCGCGATCGTGGGCTCCGGGCTGACCGGCCTCAACGCGGCGCTCACCCTGGCGCGGGCCGGCCGCAGCGTCGTTGTGCTCGACGCGGGCGACCTCGGCCAGGGCGCCAGCACGCGCAACTCCGGCTATGTCGGCCGCACGCTGAAGCGCAGCTTCAGCGAGCTCCTCCGCAAGCATGGCGCGACCTATGCGGTCGCGGTCTATCGCGAGATGCAGGCCGCCTTCGATGCCGTCGCCGAGCGCGTCCGCACCGAGCAGATCGAGTGTGGCTTCAAGGTCTGCGGCCGGCTCATCCTCACCAAGGCGCAGAGGCAATACGACTATCTCGAGCAGGAGTGGACCCTGCGCAAGAAGCACCTCGGCAGCGAGTTCACCATGCTGTCGCGCAAGGCAGTGCGCGACGAGATCGCGAGCGACCTCTATTGCGGCGGCGCCCTGATCCCCGACCTCGCCGCGATCCATCCGGGCCTCTATCACCGCGGCCTGCTCGATCGCGCGCGGTCCGCCGGCGCGGAGCTGATCGGCGGTACGCCGGTCGAGCGCATCGTCCCGCGGGATGGCGGTGGCTTCGACGTGACGACGCCCCAGGGCACCACGCGCGCCCGCGACGTGCTGGTGGCGACCAACGGCTACACCGACGGCTTGGTGCCGTGGCTCAGGCGAAGGCTGGTTCCGTTCGATGCCTACATGATCGCGACCGAGCCGCTGACGTCGGCGCGGATGAACGAGCTTCTGCCGACGGACCGCACCTATATCGACCACACCCATGACGTCGTCTCGATCCGCCGCTCCCCGGACGGGACGCGCATTCTCTTCCTCTGGCGCACGGCGACGCCTCAGTTGGGTGCGCGCGTGAAGGGGGCGCAACTCCGGGCCGACCTCGCGCGCATCGTGCCGGGGATCGCCAGCCTCAAGCTGACGCACTCCTGGACCGGGCGCTGCGCGCTCACCTTCGACCTCTTCCCGCACGTCGGGACCCACGAGGGTATCCACGTCGCCGGCGGCTATTGCTTCGCGGGTGTGCCAATGGGGACCTACCTCGGCCAGAAGGCCGCCCACCGCATCCTGGGCTCACGCGAGGCGAAGACGGTTTTTGCGGACCGCAGCTTCCCCCCGGTGCCGCTCTTGCCCGGCAATCCCTGGCTCGCCCGTCAGGTGATGAACTGGTACCGCTGGCAAGATCGGTGGGCCAGCCGGTGAGCGGCTAGTTCGAGAGCGCCGCCAGCGCTTCCGCCACCACCTTGCGATCGGCACTGTCGGGCGGCAGCACGATCAGCAGCTTCTGCCAATATGCTTTCGCCTCGTCGATCTCGTGCGCTTGCGCGGCGGCGAGGCCGAGATACCAAAGCGCGCGCGGCTCGTTGGCGTCGAGCTCCTGCAGCTGCTTCAGGATGGTGAGCGCCCTCTCGGGTATCGGGTCGGCGGGCGCGCGATCCGCCATCATGGCGTCGACCTCGCTCGCGAGAATGGCGGGGTCGTCGGGCTTGAGCTTCGCGGCCTGGGCATAGGCGTCGGCGGCTTTCTCCGGCTCTTTCAGGACATCGTAGGCGCGGCCCAGGCGCAGCCAGCCTTGGAGATCGTCCGGTGTGTCCCTGAGCCGCGCAGCGAGCCGCTCGACCATGCCGCGGATCATCTCGCTGCGCTGCTCCGGGCTGAGTTGAGCCGCCGCGGCGACGTCGTCGGCGCTCGGTCCTGGCGATGCAGTCGGAGCGGGTGGCTCTGGCACCGGCAGGCCCGCGTCCTTCGCGGTGTTGGCGATGCGCTGATGCACCATTTGGGCCCACGGCGCGTCGGCTCGCGATTCCGCGAGCAGCGCCTGCCAGGCATCAATCGCGGCTTTGACATTGCCCGCCTGTGCATCCGCCAGCGCCAGGTAATAGCGCGCGGAGGGGTTCTTGGCGTCGAGCGTGAGTGCCGCGTTGAGGGCGTCGCGCGCCGCGGCAGTCACTATCCCGTCGCCCGCCATCACGAGCATCTCGGCATAAGCCGCCGCGATGTCGGACCGGTCTTTCGCGAGGGTCAGCGCCGTGCGGTAGGCGTCCGCGCTCTCCTGCCACTTGCCGCGCGCCGACTGCGTGCGCGCGAGCAGCAGCCAACCCTCGACGCTGCCGGGCTCCGCCTTCAGGCGCTCCTGCAGCGCGGCTGCGGTCTTGTCGAGGTCGAGCCTGCCCTTGGCGTTGGTCACCGCGCGCTCCGCCGCACGCGCCTCGTAGGGCTGATCGGGAGCCTGCGGCGAGCCGTGCACGAGGTAGATCGCGACCGCGCCGAGCGGCACCAGCACCGCCAGCGCCACCATGAGCATACGCGTGGCAGGCCTCGGCGCGGGTCGAGTACGGCGCTCGGTCTCGTCGGCGGTGGCGATGAGCCGGCGCTCGACCTCGAGGCGAGCCGAGGCGGCCTCGGCGTGTGTGAGGAGTCCGCGCTCACTATCGCGGCTGATTTCCTTGAGCTGATCGCGATAAACCGCCCGGTCAAAAGCCGCGCGCGCGGGCGTCCGCCGTTCCGACGCGAGCGGCCAGATCACCAGCGCCACCACCAGCGCTGCCAATACCGCGAAGACGAGCCAGACCAGCATCAGCCGCCGTCCTCGGCGAGCAGCTTGTCGAGCTTCCGCCGCTCGTCCGCGCTGAGCGGTGCCGACGCCGACTGTGTCGCACCGCGCGAATGGCGGAGGTACGCCGCCGCGCCTAGCGCTGCCAACGCCAGCACCGCGAATGGCCCAAACCAGAGGAGGTACGTGACGGGCTTGACCGGCGGCTTCAGCAGGATGAAATCGCCGTAGCGGCGCACCATGAACTGCAGCACCTGCGCGTCGCTGTCGCCGGCGCTGAGGCGCTCGCGGATCAGCACGCGGAGGTCGTGCGCGAGGTCGGCGTTGGAATCGTCGATCGACTGGTTCTGGCACACGAGGCAGCGCAACTCGCTGCTGATCGCGCGGGCGCGCGCCTCGAGGGCGGGATCGGCGAGGCGCTCGGCGGGCTCGACGGCGAGCGCCATCGTGGCGGCGAGGCCGAGCATCGCTGCGATCGCGATCACCCTCATGATTTCTGCAGCACCTTCACCTGCGGCGCGATCTCTTTGGCGACGTCGGCCGGGGTGAGCGGACCGACGTGGCGCAGCCGGATGTGACCAGCCTTGTCGATGATGTAGGTCTCCGGCACGCCGTAGACACCGAAATCGATGCCGACCCGGCCGTCGCGATCGGCGCCGATCCTGCCATAGGGATCGCCGAGCTCGCTCAGGAATCGCGCGGCGTCCTCGGGCTTGTCCTTGTAGGCGATGCCGTAAAGCGGCACGCCGAGCTCGTGCGGGATGCTCATCAGCAGCGGATGCTCCGCGCGACACGGCACGCACCAGGAGGCGAAGAAATTGATCAGCACCACCTGTCCCGTGAGTTGGTCCGTCGCGAGGCCAGGCTTTGTCTCTCCGAGACCCGCGAGCGTGAAAGCGGGCGCCTCCTGATCGATCATCGCGGACG
>DATFRA010000119.1:0-2931 GCA_035263705.1 Allostellaceae bacterium | reverse complement strand
GTCACTCTGCTGGCGCCGCTACCGCTGAAGCTCACGGTGGATTCGGTGCTCGGCCCGCATGAGCTGCCGAGGTGGCTCCTCCGGCTGGTGCCGGCGGGAACCGGGCGCTCAGACGTCATGGTCATAGCCGCGGTGGCGGCGCTGGCGATCCTGGTCGCGCTCGCCAAGCAGCTTCTTGAATTCGGGTCGACAATTCTGCTCAGCTATACCGGCGAGCAGATGGTGCTCACGTTTCGCGCCAAGCTGTTCCGCCATCTCCAGGGCCTGTCGCTGTCCTACCATGATGCCGCCGACCCCGCGACCGCAACCTACCGCATGCAATATGACGCGCCCGCGATCCACTGGATCATGGTCGACGCGCTGATGCCGCTGCTCTCGTCGTTGCTGACGCTGATCGCAATGGTCGTGGTCATGGCACGCATCGATTGGGCGCTGGCGCTGGTCTCGATGACGATCCTGCCGGTGCTCTACTTCCTCTCGCAGTTCTACAATCGTCGGCTCAAGCTGCAGTGGGGCGAGGTCAAGAATGTCGAAAGCTCCGCCATGTCAGTGATCGAGGAGGTGCTGTCCTCGGTCCGCGTGGTTCAGGCATTTGCGCAGGAGGAGCGCGAGCAGCAGCGTTTCCTCGACAGCGCGCGCGGCAATCTGCGCGAGCAGGTGAAGCTGACGCTGATCGGCGGCAGTTTCGGCCTCACTGTCGGACTGGTGCTGGCGACCGGAACCGCCCTCGTGCTGTTCCTGGGCGTGCGTGAGGTTCAGGCTGACCTGATCACCCTCGGCGATCTCATCCTGGTGATGAGCTATCTCGCGCTGCTCTACACGCCGCTGCAGACCGTCAGCCGGACGGCGGCCAGCCTGCAGGGCTCGCTGGTCAGTGCCGAGCGCGTGTTCGAGATTCTCGATCAGGCCCCGGAAGTCGTCGAAAAGCCGCATGCCCGCCCGCTCGCGCGCGCCCGCGGGCAGGTCGAGTTCGAGGCGGTGTCGTTTGCCTACCGCTCCGAACGCCAGGCGCTGCGCGACGTTTCGTTCGCAGCGCCTCCCGGCGCACAGGTCGGCATCGCCGGCATGACGGGCGCGGGAAAATCGACCTTGGTGAGCCTGCTGCTGCGGCTTTACGATCCGGGCGCCGGGCGCATCCTGCTCGATGGGGCCGATCTGCGCGACTACCGGCTGCACGACCTGCGCAACCAGTTTGCCGTCATGCTGCAGGAGCCATTGCTGTTTTCCGCAAGTGTCGCCGAGAACATCGCCTATGCACAGCCGGAGGCGAGCGAGTCCGAGATCGTGGCCGCGGCGCAGCTGGCCAACGCCGACGACTTCATCCGCGCACTGCCGCAAGGCTACCGGACGCCGCTGGGCCCGCGGGGCACGCAGTTGTCCGGCGGGGAGCGCCAGCGGCTGTCGCTCGCACGCGCCTTTCTCAAGGATGCGCCGATACTCATCCTGGACGAGCCGACCAGTTCGGTCGACGCGCAGACCGAGAGGGGAATCCTCGAAGGCATCAAACGACTGATGGAGGGCCGGACCACTTTCATGATCACCCATCGACTCATGACCTTGGAGGGATGCGACGTGCTGCTGCTGCTCGAGCGCGGCCGCCTGCAGGTCGTGACCTCGGACATCTCGACTGTCTTGCGTGATTGTCTGTCTCGGGTCGAAAAGCGGCCAAGCGCACAGCCCCGCCAGGCGGCTGCGCCCGGGCAGTGGCCGAGGCTGGGAGTATCATAATGGACATAGACATAGATGAGTTCGACGGCTCCTGGGATTACCGCAGGCTGCCGGACAACATCCGTATCGGCGCAGATTGCTTCCTTGAACGGCGCGAATCGTTCAAGCGGTTCCGCAGCCTGCAGTCTCCCGGCCTCGTGCTCGGTGACCGCGTGCGGGTGCTGACGTGGACGGCCTTTAGCGTCGAGCCAAGCGGCCGCGTGGAGATCGGCGAAGATAGCGTGCTGGTGGGAGCCGTGTTCATGTGCATGAAGTCCATTCGCATCGGCGCCCGCTGCCACATCTCGTACAATGTCACGATCAGTGATTGCGACTTTCATCCACTCGAAATCGAGGCGCGCCGGCGCGACACCATTGCGGTCGCGCCGAGCGGAGATCGCGCGCGCCGTCCGCCATTCCCGGCCAAGCCGGTGGTGATCGGCCGCGATGTATGGATCGGGACCGGCGCCATCATCCTCAAGGGCGTGACCATCGGCGATGGTGCCACCATTGCGCCAGGAGCAGTACTGGCGCGCGATGTGGCTCCCGGCGCCTGCGCCACCGGCAACCCGGCGGAAGTGACGGAGAATGTGCCTTGAGTCGCCGGTTGCCGGACGACTGGTTCCCGGGCGATCTGCCGGCCGGCCTCGAGATCGGATCGCGGAGCTATCTCGGCAGCTCCTACGCATTCCTGCACACCGCGGCGGCAGCAACAGTCTGCATCGGCGACGATAGCGGCATCTATCATGGAACGGCATTTGAGCTCGGCGCCGCTGCGCGGGTCACAATCGGCAACTATTGCACACTGGTCGGGCCGATCCTGCGCGTCGAAAGCGAGCTGCGCATTGGTAACTATGTCCTCATCGCGTACGGGGTCGTGATCACCGATTGCGAATCGCCCGGGAGCGGGCGGCACCAATCCCCGCGGCCGATCACCGTCGGCGACGACGTCTGGATTGGTATGCGGTCGATCATCCTGGCCGGCGTCAGCATCGGATCGGGCGCGGTGGTGGGTGCGGGCGCGCTGGTCTGCGAGGACGTGCCGCCAATGACCATTGTCGCGGGAAATCCTGCCCGCGTCGTGCGCAGGATTGCTCCTGCTCATGTGCTCAACGTGGGCCCGGGAGGGCCGCATTGACGTCGGGGGGCAGTTCTACCGGGGTGCCCGGCGCGTCTGGAAAAGCGCCTGCGCCCGTCCGACCTCATGGAGCAGCCACTTTGTGA
>DATFRA010000118.1:0-4695 GCA_035263705.1 Allostellaceae bacterium | reverse complement strand
CGGCGTAAACGGAGCCTATCTGTTGCGTGGCGGGCAGGAGGCGACCACGGCCACCCTGATCGACCACGCGGCGCCGGGGGCGACCACGCGCGAGGTCTTCAAGGGCGTGCTTGGGGATCGCGCGCACGGCGTGTTCCTCGGGCGCATCGCCGTGCGGCCCGGCGCCGACAAGACCGACGCGCACCAGCTCAACCGCAACCTGCTGCTGAGCCCGCGCGCCGCGGTCGACACCAAGCCCGAACTCGAGGTCCTCGCTGACGACGTCAAGTGCAGCCACGGCGCGACCGTGGGCGACCTCGACGCGGCCGCGCTCTTCTATCTGATCTCGCGCGGCATCGACGAGCTGGCGGCGCGCCGGATGCTGATCGAGGCCTTCGCGATCGATGCCATCGAGACGGCGGTGCCGTCGGAGGCGCTGCGCCTGCATTTGCGCCGGCGGCTCGGCGCCTGGTTGGAACAGAGTGGGAGCGCATAGGAATGACTGTCGTGTCGCCGTTTCGCCCAGCAGCCAACGCGGGGTTCGACGTCCGGCGGATCCGCCGCGACTTCCCGATCTTCGAGCGCAATCCTGGTCTGATCTTTCTGGATACCGCCGCGAGTGCGCAGAAGCCCAAGCCGGTGATCGACGGCGTCGCTGAGTTCTATCGCACGGATTATGCGAACGTGCACCGCGGCGTCTATCGCCTGAGCTCGGCCTCGACCGATCAATTCGAGAAGGCGCGCGAGACCGCGCGCCGCTTCCTCAATGCGGCGCACGCCGACGAGATCGTGTTTGTGCGCGGCACCACCGAGGCGATCAATCTCGTCGCCCATAGTTGGGGCGGGAAATTTCTCGAGCCTGGCGATGAGGTGATCCTGAGCGAGTTGGAGCATCACTCGAACATTGTCCCGTGGCAGCTGCTGCGCGACCGCATAGGGTTCAGAATCCGTGCGGTGCCGATCGACGCGACGGGCGGCCTCGATTTGGCGGCTTTCGAGCGCCTGCTGTCGCCGCGCACCAAGCTGGTGGCAGTCACGCATATCAGCAACGTCAACGGCCATGTCGTTCCGGTCGAGACGATGATCGAGCTTGCCCATGCGCGTGGCGCCAAGGTGCTGCTCGACGGCGCGCAGGCGGCGCCGCGGTTTCCGGTGGATGTGCGGGCGCTCGATGTCGATTTCTATGTGTTCTCCGGCCACAAGGCCTATGGGCCGAGCGGGATCGGCGTGCTCTATGGAAAGAAGGACCTGCTGGTGGAGATGCCGCCCTGGCAGGGCGGCGGCAGCATGATCAGCTCGGTCAGCTTCGAGCGCACGAGCTATCTCGAGCCACCGCACCGGTTCGAGGCCGGCACGCCAGACATTTCCGGCGCGATCGGCCTCGGCTATGCGCTTGACTATATCGAGGGGTTGGGACGCGAGGCGATCCGCGAGCACGAGGATGCGCTCACCGGCTACGCGCTCCGTGAGCTCTCGGCTTTGCCGGGCGTCAACGTGATCGGGGGCGGCCAGCGGCAGCTCGGCGTCATTTCATTCACCATCGAGGGCATCCATCCGCACGACGTCGGACAGGTGCTCGACCAGAACAACGTGGCGGTGCGTGCTGGTCATCATTGCGCGCAGCCGCTGATGGACCGTCTCGGTGTCGCCGGCACCACGCGCGCCTCCTTCGGCGTCTATAACGACGAGAGCGACGTCGATGCACTGGTCGCCGCCATCAGGGCGGCGCAGGAGCTGTTCGGCGCATGAGCATGGACCTCCGCGAGCTCTACCAGGACATCATCCTGGATCACGGCCGGCATCCGCGGAACTTCCATGGGATGCCCGCGGCGACCAACTTTGCCCACGGCCACAATCCGCTCTGCGGCGACAAGGTCACGGTCTATCTGAAGCTCGAGGGCGATCGCATCGCGGACGTGAGCTTCGAGGGGCGCGGCTGCGCCATCTCGACGGCGTCGGCCTCGCTGATGACGGAAATTCTCAAGGGCAAGACGCTCGCGCAAGCCGAGGCGCTCTTCAAGGGCTTCCACGCGAAGGTCACCGGCGGCGATCCCGTGGAGCCGCCGCCCGAGCTCGCCGACGACGCCGAGCGGCTGGAGCCGCTCACGGGCGTCAGGACCTATCCCGCGCGCGTCAAATGCGCGACCCTCGCCTGGCACGCCTTCGAGGCGGCGGCCAAGAGCGGCGCGCTCGGCGTCAGCGTTAAGACGGAGTAGCCGATGGTCGATGACGGCAAGGGCGTCTTTGATTTCGAGAAACGCGCTGAAGCCGACGCGGCTGCAGCGAGCGACGACGTCGAGCGCCCGGAGCCCGATGAGGGCAATCCCGGGCTGCAGGAACGGGTGCTCGAGGCGCTCAAGACGGTGCGTGATCCGGAAATCCCCGTGAACTTGGTCGATCTCGGCTTGATCTACGAGCTGATCGTGCGCAAGGACGGCACGGTTTATGTGGAGATGACGCTGACCACCCCGGCTTGCCCGGTGGCGGGCGCGCTGCCGGGCCAGGTGCAGCAGGCGGTGGCGGCGGTCTCGGGCGTCAACGACGTGCGTGTGAAGCTGGTCTGGACTCCGCCTTGGAGCCAGGACCGGATGTCCGAGGAGGCCAAACTCGAGCTCGGCCTGGTGTAACCGGCAAGCTCTTGCAAAAACCGGCTCAAGCCCTTATCTAGGCGCGCTTAAACCTCACGCGGGGATGCGGCGCTGATCTTCGTCTCACCCGAGACGGGGCAGGCGAGACGCTCCGGTGTCGGCTCTCGGGCCGACCAACCCCCGCGGCGGCTCAACCGGAAAAGGATTTGATTTCATGGCTATGCCGACATTCACCATGCGCCAGCTCCTGGAAGCCGGCGTGCATTTCGGTCATCACACCCGGCGCTGGAACCCGAAGATGCAGAGTTACATCTTCGGCGCCCGCAATGGCATCCACATCATCGACCTTGAGCAGACCGTGCCGAACCTGCACCGCGCGCTCCAGGCGGTGCGCGACGTGGCGGCGAGCGGCGGCCGGGTGCTCTTCGTGGGCACCAAACGGCAGGCTCAGGAGCCGATCGCCGAGGCGGCCAAGCGCTGCGGCCAGTATTACGTGAACCACCGCTGGCTCGGCGGCATGCTCACCAACTTCAAGACCATCTCGCAGTCGATCAAGCGCCTGAAGGAGCTCGACGAGCAGATCACCAACCCAGCCTCGGGCCTCACCAAGCGCGAGCTCCTGGAACTCACCCGCGACCGCGACAAGCTCGAGCGGGCGCTCGGCGGCATCAAGGAGATGGGCGGACTGCCCGACATCCTTTTCGTGATCGACACGAACAAGGAGGCGATCGCGGTCAAGGAGGCGAACACGCTCAAGCTTCCGGTGGTCGCGATCCTAGACAGCAACTCGGCGCCCGACGGCATCGCCTATCCGGTGCCGGGCAACGACGACGCCATGCGCGCGATCAACCTTTACTGCGATCTGATGGCGCACGCGGTGCTCGACGGTCTGCAGGCGGAGCTGGCGAGCTCCGGAGCGGACGTGGGCGCTCAAGCGGCGCCGCCGGCGGAAACATTGCCGGCAGAGGAAGCGCCGGTGCCTACGGGCGAGTCCGCGTCGGAGACTAGGCCTGAGGCCTGAGGCTCGTCCCCGCGGGTTGAGGGCGTTCCCGCCGTCTGTCTTGATCGGAGAAAGCGATTCATGGCCGAGATCACTGCTGCGCTCGTCAAGGAACTGCGCGAGAAGACCGGCGCGGGCATGATGGATTGCAAACGCGCGCTCGCGGAGGTCGCGGGCGACCTGGAGCAGGCGGTCGACTGGCTGCGCAAGAAGGGCCTCTCCGCCGCCGCAAAAAAGGCCGGGCGCGTCGCCGCGGAGGGCTTGGTCGGTGCCGCCGCGGACGACCGCGCGGGCGCCATCGTCGAAGTCAACTGCGAGACGGATTTCGTCGCGCGCAACGAGGCGTTCCAAGGCTTCGTCAAGGCGGTGACCGCTCTCGCGCTCGCGAAGGGCGATGATCTCGAGACGCTCAAGGCGGCACCCTACCCGGGTACCGGCCGGACCGTCGCCGACGAACTCACGCACCTGATCGCCACCATCGGCGAGAACATGGCGCTCCGCCGCGCCAAGCGGATCGCCGCCGCGACCGGCGCCGTGGTGCCCTACGTGCACAGCGCGCTCGCGCCGGGGATCGGCAAGATCGGCGCCCTGGTGGCGCTGGAGTCCGGCGCGAGCGCCGACGCGCTTACGGCCGTCGGAAAGCAGCTCGCCATGCACGTAGCAGCAGCCAGTCCGACTTATCTCGACACCGCTTCGGTCGACAAGGCGACACTCGACCGCGAGCGCGAGATCCTGCGCGACCGCGCGCGACAATCCGGCAAGCCCGACGCGATCATCGCCAAGATCGTCGAAGGGCAGCTGCGCAAGTTCTACGAGGAGAGCGTGCTGCTCGAGCAGGTCTATGTGATCGACGGCGAGAGCCGCGTCGGGAAGGTCGTGGAAGCCGCTGCGAAAGCCGCCGGCGCGCCCATCCGACTTGCGGGTTACGCGCGCTTCAAAGTCGGCGAGGGCATCGAAAAGGCTTAGCGAGCGCGGCCCGACTCGGGGGCGAAGCAAGACGGGCGCCGGCGGTTTGTGTATGATTACGACAGTCGGCCGGTCTCGGCCGGCGGGGACCTGACGCCGAACACCATGCCAGCGGATCTCAAATACCGCCGCGTTCTCCTGAAGATTTCTGGCGAAGCCTTG
>DATFRA010000117.1:0-6263 GCA_035263705.1 Allostellaceae bacterium | reverse complement strand
GTCCCGTTCACATGATTGCGGACGCGTCGGTCACGGGCCACGGCACCAACGTCATCCAGGGTCTCGCGATCTCCATGGAGGCGACGGCGCTGCCGGTAGTGGTGATCTGCGCCGGCATCATCGTGTCGTATCTGGTCGCGGGGTTGTTCGGCATCGCGGTCGCGGCGACGACCATGCTGGCGCTCGCGGGCATGGTGGTGGCGCTCGACGCCTATGGGCCCGTCACCGACAATGCCGGTGGCATCGCCCAGATGGCCGATCTGCCGAAAGAGGTGCGCAAGTTCACAGACGCGCTCGACGCGGTCGGCAACACGACCAAGGCCGTGACCAAGGGCTATGCCATCGGCTCCGCAGGCTTGGCGTCGCTTGTGCTGTTCGCGGCCTACACGAACGATCTCGCGCACTATTTCCCGAACGTGCAGGTCGATTTCCAGCTGCAGAGCCCTTACGTGGTGATCGGGCTCTTGATCGGCGGCTTGCTGCCTTATCTCTTCGGCGCGCTCGGCATGACCGCGGTCGGCCGCGCGGCTGGCTCGGTGGTGATCGAGGTCCGGCGGCAATTCAAGGAGATCAAGGGCATCATGGAAGGGACGGGCAAGCCCGATTACGGCCGGGCAGTCGACCTCCTGACCAAGGCCGCGATCAAGGAGATGATCATCCCATCGCTGCTGCCGGTGCTGGCGCCGGTGGTGCTCTATCTCGTGGTCTGGGTGATCGGGGGCCGCGGGGCGGCGTTCAGCGCGGTGGGCGCCATGCTGCTCGGTACCATCGTCACCGGCCTATTCGTGGCGATCTCCATGACCTCCGGCGGCGGGGCCTGGGACAATGCCAAGAAGTACATCGAGGAAGGCCACTACGGCGGCAAGGGCTCCGATGCCCACAAGGCTGCGGTGACCGGCGATACCGTTGGCGACCCCTACAAGGACACCGCCGGTCCGGCTGTGAACCCGATGATCAAGATCACCAACATCGTGGCGATCTTGCTGCTGGCGATCTTGGCCGCCCTGGCGTGAGCCCGGTACCGGCTACTTGCCGGCGGCGCTGTTGGTGTTGAACTTGCCGAAGTTGCCGATGAGCTGCTCGATGAGCGAAAGCTCTTTGCCGGGCGCTGGCGTGGTGCGCGCGACGGGCTGAATGTCGCGCGGCGACTTGCTCGAGGTCTTGTGCACGTCCTTCACGATGCCGTCTTTGTCGAACACCACCGCGACCACCTCGGGATCGCGTGCCGTGGGCCGGAAGAAGGCAAGCTCCTCGCTCTTCTGGCTGATATAGTACCAGGTCGTGTCGTCGAAGCTGGCGACGCTCGAGGGCGAGCCGAGGAGGGTAGTCACGCTGGCCTTATCGGTGACGCCGGGCTTGATCTGCGACAGCTGATCGCCGGTGGGCAGATTGCCGCGCGCGCTGACGGTGGGGCTGCAGGCACAGAGCGGAGCGATCACAATGGTGGCCATCAGCACGGCAGCGAGGCGGCATAGCAGGCGTGACATGGCTCCCCTGGGTCCCAAGCTCCTCGGCGGACATTGCGCCAGCGCCGGAGCCGGTGTCAATCACCGGGCCGACATGATCCGGGACGGTTGAACCGATGGGTATTGCAGAGTTATTGGGCCTTCGCCCACCTGGAGAGGCGCCTGCCGCGGGCGCCCTCTATGGCGCTATCGTCGATCAGGCGCGAGAGCCCCGCTTCTTCTCGTCGCTGGGCGTGCCCGACACGCTCGACGGACGCTTCGAGACGCTGGCACTCCATATCTTCCTGGTGCTGCGGCGTCTGAAGTCGGACCCTTCCGGAGCCGCGATGGGCCTCTCGCGTGCCGTGCTCGAGGCCTTCGTATCCGATATGGACCGCTCGCTTCGCGAAATGGGCGCTGCCGACCTTGGCGTCGCACGCCGGGTCAGGGCGATGACCCAGGCGCTCTACGGCCGAATCAAGGCCTATGAGACAGCGCTCGACGAGACCGGTGATGCCGCGCTCGCGTCGGCCCTTCGGCGCAACCTCTATGGCACGCTCGAGACGGTGCGACCCTCCGACATGGCTGCCGTCGCGCGATACGTGCGCCGCCAGCACGGGGCGCTCGCGGCCCAGCCCTTGTCGGCGCTCCTGGCGGCTCGCATCGAATTTGTGCCCCTGTCGGACGTCGAACCATGACCGCGGTCTCGCCGGAGTTCTCGCGCCGGGTCCAGCTCGCCCGGCTCGGCGCTCATGAGGCCATCTACCCGATCCGCGCCGAGGCCGCGGAGCGCGAGGCCTTGGCGCGCCGCTTTGACCTGCTCTCCCTCGATCGACTGGAGGCCGAGATCCGCCTGCAGCGTCTCGCCGGCGGCATGGTCCGACTGAATGGGCGGCTTGCCGCCGATGCGGTCCAGGCCTGCGTGGTATCGCTCGAGCCAGTAGCAAGCGTGCTCGAGCAGGATTTCACCGTGCTCTATGGGCCGACCGAACCCGGCAAATCAGTGATGGTCAATCTCGAGACCGACGAGGCGGAGGTGTTCGATGGCGATGCCATCGATATCGGCGAGGCTGTGACGCAGCAGCTGGCGCTGGCGCTCGACCCCTATCCGCGCGCCCCCGGCGCCAGCCTCGAATGGGACGGGAATGCGCCGCGCCCGCGCATGAAGGATTAGTGGCGTAATAAGTTGCCATTCCGGACGATATTGGCTAACAAGCAGCGCGCCTCCGTGGCCCCCTCCTCACCGTGAGCCCTTTCCATGGCCGTTCCGAAGAAAAAAGTATCGAAGTCGCGTCGCAACATGCGGCGCTCGCATCATGCGCTCAAAGCCGCGACCTACGTCGAGTGCTCCAACTGCGGCGAGATGAAGCGGCCGCATCACGTGTGCGCGGCGTGCGGGCATTACGACGGCCGAGAAGTGGTGGCGGTGGCGGCGGAGAACGCCTGAGCGGCAGGGACCGACGCCCGTGCCCGACGGGATCGTCATCGCTCTAGACGCTATGGGCGGCGACCATGCGCCTGAGATGGTGGTGCGCGGTGCGCATATCGCGCTGAAGCGCTTCCCGCAGGTGCACTTCCAGCTGTTCGGCGACGAAAGCAAGATCAGGCCGCTGCTGGCGAAGCACAAAAAACTCGCGCGTCGCGCGAGCATCCATCACACCGACGATGCCGTCAGCGGCGAGGCGAAGCCGTCGCAGGCGCTGAGGTCGGGTCGCCGATCGAGCATGCGCCTCGCGATCGACGCCGTCGCCGAGGGCAAGGCGCACTGCGTGGTTTCCGCGGGCAACACCGGCGCGCTGATGGCAATGTCCAAGGTCGTGCTGCGCACCGTGCCGGGCATCGATCGACCGGCGATGGCCTCTTATTTTCCGACCCGGCGCGGTGAGAGCGTGATGCTCGACCTCGGCGCCAACGTGGAGTGCGACGCCGACAATCTCGTGCAATTCGCGCTGTTGGGCGACGTGTTCGCGCGCACGGTCCTGGGGCTGGTTCAGCCGGTCGTCGGCCTCCTCAACGTCGGCTCCGAGGAACTCAAGGGGCACGAAGCCCTCCGCGAGGCGGCGGCGCGGCTACGCGACACTTTCTCGCCGATCAGCTTTTACGGCTTCGTCGAGGGCGACGACATCGGCGCTGGCACCGTGGACGTGATCGTGACCGACGGCTTCACCGGCAACATCGCGCTCAAGACGGCCGAGGGCACGGTCAAGCTGGTGATCGAGTTCTTCCGGTCGGCCTTCCGGCATTCGCTGCTCGGTCGCATCGGGTACATATTTGCCCGCGGCGCGCTCAATCGGCTGCGCGGCCGGCTCGATCCGCGCAAGTACAATGGCGCTGTCTTCCTTGGCTTGCAGGGCATCGCCGTAAAGAGCCACGGCGGCGCGGACGCGCTCAGCTTTGCCAATGCCATCGCGGTCGCGGTCGACATGAAGGCGAATGGCTTCCTCGACAAGATCCACGAAGAGCTCGAGCGGCTGCATGCGCACGGCGCACCGCCCAAGGCCCAATCGGCGACGGTCTGAGATGGACCGTCGTTCAGAGATCGTCGGCTGTGGTGGTTACCTTCCCGGGAAGATCGTCACCAACGCCGAGCTCGCGGAGCGCCTGTCGACCTCCGACGAGTGGATCGTGCAGCGCACGGGTATCCGGGAACGGCGCGTGGCGGCTGTGGGCGAGCTCACCTCCGATCTTGCGACAGCTGCCGCGCGCCAGGCACTCAAGTCGGCCGGCATGACCGGCAACGACCTCGACCTCATCGTGCTGGCGACGGCGACGCCCGATCACACCTTCCCCGCGACGGCGACGAAAGTGCAGGCGCAACTCGGCATGACCCGCGGCGCGGCCTTCGACGTGCAGGCGGTATGCACCGGGTTCATCTTCGCGCTCGCGACCGCGGACGCTCTCGTGCGCTCGGGACAGGCGCGCACTGCCCTGGTGATCGGAGCGGAGACATTCTCGCGCATTCTGGATTGGCGGGACCGGGGCACCTGTGTGCTGTTCGGCGACGGCGCGGGCGCCCTCATCCTGCAGGCGACCGAGGATGGAGGCAAAGACCGGCGCGGCATCCTCTCGAGCCACCTGCACTCCGACGGCAGCAACTATGACCTGCTCTACGTCGATGGCGGACCCTCGACCACGGGAACCTCGGGCTTCCTGCGCATGGCGGGGCGGGAGGTGTTCCGCCATGCGGTGCAACGCCTAGCCGAGGTCGTGGACGAGGCCCTCGCGGCCAATGACCTCAAGGGGAGCGACATCGACTGGCTGGTTCCCCATCAGGCCAACCGCCGCATCATCGACAGCATGGCGAAAAAGCTTGGCCTCGCCCCGGCGAAGGTCGTGGTGACCATCGACCGCCATGCCAATACGTCCGCCGCTTCGGTGCCCTTGGCGCTGGCGGAAGCCGTGGCGGACGGCCGAATCCAGCGCGGGCAATTGGTGCTTCTGGAGGCAATGGGCGGCGGTCTGACCTGGGGTGCGAGCCTGGTTCGCTGGTGATGCGACGGCCGTAGGGGCCTGGCACTTCAAGAGTTCTCAACAACCTTCTGTAATTGACGGATTTTCCTGTCCGAGTTAAGGTTTTGTGTCAGGGACATCTGGGCGGGGGCGCAAATGGCCGGGCAGACCGTAACGCGAGCACAGCTCAGCGAGGCCGTATACCAGGAAGTCGGGCTCTCGCGGAATGAATCAGCCATGCTGGTGGAGACCGTGCTCAACGAGATCTCCCATGCGCTGGCCCGCGGCGAGATCGTCAAGATCTCGTCCTTCGGCAGCTTCACCGTTCGCAAGAAGGGGAAGCGCGTCGGACGCAACCCCAAGACCGGGATGGAGGTCCCGATCCAGCCGCGCCGCGTGCTGGTCTTTCGGGCGTCGCACGTCCTCAAGGACCAGGTCAACGCCGCGTTGAGCGGCGCCGGCACCGCACCAAAGCCCGCCGCGTAGGCGTCGCGTGCCGGAGCTCTTCGATCCGTCGTCGGCTCGACGGCAGGCGAAGTCCGCCGCCGCCTTCCGCACCATCAGCGAGGTCGCGAACGAGCTCGAGGTGCCGCAGCACGTCCTGCGCTTCTGGGAGTCGAAGTTCTCGCAGATCCGACCGCTCAAGCGCGGCGGCGGCCGGCGCTACTACCGGCCGGAGGACGTGACCCTCCTACGCCGCATCCGGCAGTGCCTCTACGAGGACGGCTATACGATCAAGGGCGTGCAACGGCTGCTGCGCGAAGGTCAGCTGAAGCCCCCGGAGCCGTCCGAGACCGCCTTGATCGAGGAGGAGCCGGCGCAGTCCGAGGAGCCCACGCTGCCTTTGCCATTGGCCGCCAATGACCGCGGCGATGTAAAGAGCGTGCTTCGGGAGATCCGCAAGGAACTCGCCGACCTCCGCGACGTGCTGCGGAAGATCCGGCTTTCCTGAAATCAGGGAGCCGCGGCTTGAAGGGCGGGCGCCCGTTCCCCTATAGTCGCCATCTCCTGGTCGGGCATTAGCGCAGCCTGGTAGCGCACCAGCATGGGGTGCTGGGGGTCGTCAGTTCGAATCTGACATGCCCGACCATTTCTTCTTTGATTCAGCATTTTGGAGCGCGACGCTAATGTCGCGCGTCAGACGTCACCGGCGCCGCACGGCCTCGCGCCCGCGGTCGGTGAGCTTGCAGACGAGCCAATCCGGTTTCGTCGGATTCGTAAACCAAGGCTCCGCCCAGCCACGGTCGATGCTCGATTGAATGGTGCGCGGGCTGATGCGCTGGCCGCTTTCGTCGAAGAGGGGCAGCTTTCCGCCCGGCTGACTCAGGCCACGAATAAGCCAAGCGCGTTGGGCCGCTGAGGGCGGAA
>DATFRA010000116.1:0-5212 GCA_035263705.1 Allostellaceae bacterium | reverse complement strand
GCAGAAGCTTTCCGAGCGGCTGGGCCAGAATTTCTTCGTCGACAACCGCCCGGGCGCCGCCGGCGTCATCGGATCGAAGACCGTCATCGCCGCCAAGCCCGACGGCGACACCCTGCTCTATACCCCGAGCAGCCTGTCGCTCGTGGTCGCGATCGACAAGGTCGCGCCCTATGACATCGCCAAGGATTTCACGCCGATCGTCAACGTGGCGATCAGCCCCTACGCGCTGGTGGTCAACCCGTCGGTGCCGGCGAACGATCTCAAGGAGCTCATCGCCTATGCCAGGGCCAATCCGGGCAAGCTGAGCTTCAGCTCGGCGGGCGTCGGCAGCGCATCGCATCTCGCTGGCGAGCTCCTCAAGAGCGAGGCCGGCATCGAGATGGTCCACGTCCCCAACAAGGGGATGGCGCCGGCGCTGCTCGACGTCATCAGCGGCAACGTGCAGGTGATGTTCGCGAGCGTGCCCGGCATGATGCACGAGAAGAGCCGCGTGCGCCCGGTGGCCATGGCCGAGGCGAGGCGCTCGGCGCTGATGCCCGAGCTCGCGACGCTCGACGAGCAGGGCCTCAAGGGATTCGCGGTCGCCAACTGGGCGGGCCTGCTCGGCCCGCCCGGCCTCGACCCGGCGATCGTCAGCAAGCTGCACGACGAGGTGGTCGCGATCCTCGCCCTCGACGACATGAAGGACCGCATCAAGGCGCTCGGCTTCGACATGATCGCGAGCACGCCGGATGAGTTCCGCGCCCAGATGGCGCACGACGTGGAGCGCTGGAGCGCGGTGGTGAAGAAGGCCGGCCTGACGAAGAACTGAGTTGCAGGTCCGCTGACCGGCCCGGATACGGGCGACGCGCCGTCGCCCACATCGCTCCCCGCCCGGCCGTCCCGGCGCGGAGCAGCCGGAGGCGTCACGATGATCCAATCCGAGCTCGTTGCCGAAGCCGTGCTGTCGACGCGTGCGGATGCCATCGTGGCGGCCGACCGCGAGGGGATCATCCGCTTCTGGAATCGCGGGGCGGAACGGATCTTCGGCCACGCCGCCGACGCCGCGATCGGCCGCTCGCTCGACCTCATCATTCCCGAACGCCTGCGGCAGCGGCATTGGGACGGATACCGGCACACGATGGCGACCGGCCAAAGCCGTTACGGCGAAGGCGACCTGCTGTCGGTTCCGGCGCTGCGGGCGGACGGCGCGACGATCTCGGTCGAGTTCACCATCGCGCCGCTGAAGAGCGTGGCAGGGAAAATGATCGGCATCGTCGCCATCATGCGCGACGTGACCGCGCGGTTCGAAGAGATGCGCGCGCTGCGGCGCAAGCTGGCCGGCGCCGGAAGATCATAGCGACGGTGGCATCGCATGGCCCATCCGTTCCACACCATCGGTCATTCCACCCGCCCGGTCGCCGAGTTCGTCGATCTCCTGCGCGACGCCGGGGTCACGCTCGTCGTGGACGTGCGCACCGTGCCGCGCTCGCGCACCAACCCGCAATACAACGGCGATGTCTTGCCCGACACGCTGGCGGCGTCGCAGATCGGATACGAGCACCTCGCGGCGCTGGGTGGCCTGCGCCACAAGAGCCGCGATGTGGCGGCGAGCGTCAACGCGTTCTGGCAGAACGACAGCTTTCACAACTATGCGGACTACGCCATGACCGCGGCATTCCGCGATGGGCTCGCCCGGCTGCGCGAGCTCGGCGGCAGGCAGCGCAGCGCCATCATGTGCGCGGAGGCGGTGTGGTGGCGCTGCCACCGGCGTATCATCGCCGATTACCTGCTGGCGGGCGGCGACGCCGTCTTCCACATCATGGGGCCGCACCACGTCGATCCGGCGCGCATGACGGAAGCGGCGCGGCGGGAACCAGATGGGCGCCTCACCTATCCGGCGACCAATGCGTGAACCGCCGATCCCGCTGTCGCTCTCACGCGCCCAATCAAAAAGCCCCGGCGCGAGCCGGGGCTTTTGCCACCTCAGATACGCGAGATATCAGAAGTGATAGTTGATGCCGATGCGGCCGAGATCATTGGTCAGACGGGCCGAAGTCGACACGCCATTCACGACGCCGCCGTTGATGGACCCGGTGTCGAGATGGAGATACTCGACTTTCCAGGACCAGTTGCGATTGATCGCCGCCTCAAGGCCCGCGCCGAGTGTCCAGCCGCCGTGCGTGTCTTCAAGGGTCGCACTGAGCCCGTTCACCGTGATCGTGGATTTGAAATCCTGCCACACGCCGCCGCCGGTGGCGTAGATCATCCAGGTCGGCGCAAACGCGTATCCGATGCGACCGCGGATCGTGGCGAACCATGGCACCGAATTGTCCACGGACACCGCGAGGTTTCCTACCGCGCCACTGACTTTTTTGTGCTCGTCGGTCCCCTGGAAGTCGCCCTCGATCCCGAAGACCCAGGCGCCGGCCTGCCAGTTGTAGCCGATCTGCCCGCCGCCCAGGATACCTGTGAGGTCTTGGGAAGCGTGAAATGCGCCAACGTCCGCCGAGGCGGTGGCCGAACCAAAGCCCACGTTGGCGCCGATGTAGAACCCAGTCCAGCTGAAGATCGGAGCTGGCGGAGCCGCCTTGTAAACCGGAGCCATGTCCGCGGCGTGCGCGGCGCCAACCGAGAACACCGCCGCGATAGCTGCAAGACCAGTGATACGCTTTAGCATTTCTTGAGTCCCCATTGGAGTTCGCCCTGAATCACACCCACACACTACCCACGCCCGCCCACAGCACAAGATGTCGCCCCATTGTGCCTCCGCATTTGCACGTAGATGATGCATTTATGTCACGGTGTTCCCTTCGGCGTTGTGGTTGCCGGCTCTCACAATGGGTCGAATCTTGCCCGTATTTCTTCGTTTCCCAAGCGGCGCCGGTTGGAATTTACCAGCCCGCATTGTGATGAAACATGTTGAGGTATGGGCATCTCGAAGGCGAACGTTCGCATTTCGGACAGATCTCGACCACGCTTCCCGCGGACGAGATCATGCCCGAATTCTAGCGACGGCTTGTTGCCGGATCCGGCTTTCGGGCCGCGGCCGCCCTTAGGCCCGGCTCGGGTAGTTCGGACTCTCGCGCGTGATCGTCACGTCGTGCACGTGGCTCTCGCGCAGGCCGGCGTTGGAGATCCGCAGGAATTCCGCCTTCTGCTGCATGTCGGCGAGCTCCTTGGCCCATGGATGCGCGCAAGTCCCCGGTAAATAGATGCAGCACGTTGGCGACCGGGCCCTTGTGGCACCTGCCCCTCGATGCCCTCCGGCACGAACTTCAGGTGATCCTTGATGTCCTGCTGAAAGCAGCGATCGGCCGAGCCGCGCGCCATAACCGAGCCCATGCCGCGGTAGCTCTTGTAGGAGGCATTTGCAGATTTATTTCGGCCGGCGCGTGCGGACCTCGACGAAATCGCGGCCCAACTGAACTTCGAAGCGTGACAGGAAGCTCATTCCCAGAAGCCCGTCTATACCGGCGCCATAGCTCCTGGCATCGGTCTTCTGCACCACTGTCGGCACGTTCGCGGCCTCGAGCCGGCCGAGCCGCACCTTGTCGGATTTCGACAACGTGCCCTTGGCGAGACCGTTGGCGGTCGACAGCGTGACGGTCATGCTGCTCGCGGGGATTTTCGCCTTCTCGGCGAATTCCGATTTAACCGAGACGTAGCTCGCGCCGGTGTCGAGCAGGAAGTTGCCGCGCACGCCATTGATCTGTGCCTTCACGGTCACGACATTGCCGCGCCCCGGCAGCATGTAGCGTTCCTTCTGACCCTCCTTGGCGGTGACGCAGGCGCCCTTCTGCTCGTAGTCGGAGATGATCTTCTGGGTCTGGCTGGTGTCGCGGGTCACGGGATCGAGCGAGACCCATGTCAGGATCGGCGTGGCGGCCTCGCAATATCGGCCGAGTGCCGCGTAGGATTTCGCCATGCGAAGGAAGACCCCGCTTGCCAGTGTCCTCTTGTCCCGCCCGAACAGCTCGATGGCGTCCGCATAGTCGGTGAGCGCGCGGCCGTAATCGCCGAGCCCCTCGAATGCGGTGCCTCTGAGATAGTGCGCATTGTGGTTGTCCGGCGCGCGCCGGATGAATTCGTCGGCCACCTCGGCCGCCATCGCGTAATCCGTCAGGCCGAGAAAGATGTTCACCGACTTGTGGAGCGCGGTCGTCGGCGCACCGCACGCCTTGACGAAGTTGTAGAGCGCCCCGCCCGCCTCCCGGCGATAGCCGAGCTTGTCGAGGGTGCTGGCGAGGTCATCGAGGCTCTTCTGGTCGCACGGCTCACGCTTGAGCTCTTCGAGCCGCAGCCAGACGTACGGATCGCGGGCGGCGCGGACCGGAAGACTGCCGAGCCGTGCATAGACCTCCTCGAACACCTCGTCGGGATTTTCGTCGAGATAGCCGGCACGGACCGGCGCAGTGCAGGCCGTCGCAAGCAGGACGGCGGCGAGACAAAACCGCTTGACCATAGTTCCCCCAGGCGCGGCGCGCGTCGAAATCGCCGGCAGTTTCTATCTTCGATTGCACGCCCGCAAGGGCCTCGGTGGGTCACGCCGTCGTCGGGCTCACGGTCGAGATTCGCCGACCGGCATTGCGCACAGATCGAGACATCTCCATCGATCGGCCGCCGACAGCGATGGCCGGTCCCGCGCTCCCTGGCTACATGCGATGCCAGGGCTTTGGCTTCCGGAAGATCAAGACCGAACCGCGAATGCGCGAACTTGGCTGCTTGCGGGCCGCTGGGACGCGACGTGGCAGCGAAATGCACTTTTCAGGCGAAAGCATTGCGTGCCAGGCGATGTCGGCCCTGCACTTCGCACAAAAGACGCTCAACGTCGCCGCGCGCGCGTGCGCCCGTTTATGCCCGGCTCGGATAGTTCGGACTCTCGCGCGTGATCGTCACGTCGTGCACGTGGCTCTCGCGCAGGCCGGCGTTGGAGATGCGCAGGAATTCCGCCTTCTGGTGCAGGTCAGGGAGGTCCTTGGCGCCCACATAACCCATGGCGGCGCGCAAGCCACCGGTAAGTTGATGCAGCACGTTGGCGACCGGGCCCTTGTAGGGCACCTGCCCCTCGATGCCTTCCGGCACCAGCTTGAGGTGATCCTTGATGTCCTGCTGGAAGTAGCGATCGGCCGAGCCGCGCGCCATGGCGCCGACCGAGCCCATGCCGCGATAGCTCTTGTAGGAGCGGCCCTGAAACAGAAACACCTCGCCCGGGGTCTCGTCGGTGCCGGCG
>DATFRA010000115.1:0-2092 GCA_035263705.1 Allostellaceae bacterium | reverse complement strand
CTGAGCCGGCGCCTGAGCCGTCACAGGGGTTCAATGCCTATCTTGCTTCCGCGCCGTCCGCCCTTGGCCACCGTCTACGCACGCAGAATGCTCCGGCGGATGCAGGCATCGAGGCTGGCTCGGCCCGAACCGGCGAACATGAGCCATCCGAGAAGCAGCAGCAGGCACCATTCAGGCAAGTAGAAGAAGTCCAGCAGTCCTGCCCATGTCGCGGTGATGTGGTGCTCCGGAGCGGCCGCGCTGACGATCGCCACGATCATGACTCCGCACAGCATGAGCGCCGCCGGGCGCGTGGCCAAGCCCACGACGATCAGCGTGCCGCAGACGAGCTCGACGCTCGCCACGAAAGGCGCCTGCAGCTCGGGGAACGGCACGCCGAGCGTGCGAAAGTACTGGATGAATCCCGGCAGCTTGCCGAGCTTGCCGAGCCCGGAGCCGAAGAACTCGATACCGACCGAAAGACGAACCGCGATTCGCCACAGCCACTCGAGGCCGTCGAGACGGGCGTAGAGACGGATCACGAAGTCGGCGGCGTGCCCCATGTCCTGTCCTCCCTGCTGGCGGCAAGCTCAAGTCGCGCCCCATCACGATCCGGAGCGCTGTCCGTGGCTGGTTGGTCTCCGTCGCCCACGACACGAAGCGCGCGGCTCCGCGACCGCGGCCGTATGGCGGTTAGCAACGAGACTTAGAGCCGCCGCGAGCGAAATCGGCGGTATCGGTGTGAACCGGTATCTCGGCACGGTCACCCTCAGCGAATAGACCAAGGCGACCGCGTGGTCCGGCTCTCGGCCCGCAGCGGTCTGGCCGCCAAGTCGACGTTCCCTCCCCCGCCGGCATTCCTCCATGAGCCCGCGAGGGATCAGCCGATCGAGCGATCTTGGGCCGCGGCCGCCCACCAGCAACAATAGCGTGATGCCAATGAAAGTTCAGTTGAACTCGAAGCTGTGTCCCCTGCCCGGCTGAAGGGATACCTTGAGGAAGCACCCAAGACCCGGAGCGTCCGAGCGTCGGATCGCTACGACGGTTGCACGAGACGCTGCGGCTCGTAGACGCGCCCGCGCGCGACCACGCGCTCGATGCGGCGAATGTTCCGGATGTCCGCAAGCGGATCCGCCGCGAGCAGCACCAGGTCGGCCGACAGGCCCGGGGAGATTGTCCCGAACTCGTCCTCACGATCGAGCCGGGCGGCTGGGTGGCTCGTCGCCGCCAGCAGCGCATCCATCGGCGAGAGGCCGGCGCGCACGAGCAGCTCCAGCTCGCGGTGCAGCGAGAAGCCGGAGACGATCGCGACGTTCGGACAGTCGGTGCCCGCGAGCACGGTGCCGCCCGCGCGATGAAAGCGTCCGACGAGTGCCAGCAGGTGCTCCCAGCCCTTGCGCATGCGATCCACGCCGCGCGGCGACACGCCGACCGCCGCCCGCCGGCGCTCGGCCCAGCGATTGATGAGCTCCTCTCGCACACGGTCGGGCAGGTTCGGCAAGAGCGGTGTCCGCTCCGGATCATCCATGCTCGTATCACCGACGTTGTCGCCGAATGCGCCCGGTCGTGCGGCGAACAGTACGAGGGTCGGATCGAGCGCCGTGTCCGCTGCGATCAGCCGATCGAAGAGACGCGCCACGGCGTCGCCGCGCGGGTCGACATCGCCCAGCCAGCGCCACATCCACCCGCCGTACTCGAAGGGGGTAAGCCGCCCAGGCTCCGGCGGACGCAGGGCATCGGGCGCGAGCGCGCCGAACACCATCATGTGCTCGACGCAATCGACCCCCGCCTCCGCGGCGTCCGTACCCCACGTCTCCTCCTGGTGCATGAATACGCGCAGCCCGTGCTCCCGGGCCCGCGCGCACGCCCGCGCGGCCGTACCCGGCGTGATCGTGACGTAGAGCTTGATCGCGTCCACGCCGGCATCGGCCAGTTCGTCGATGGCGCCTTCGATGTGCCCCCCATCCACGCGGCGCGCCATATGTGCGAAGCCAGCGTACGGCTCACCTTCCTCGAGGAACGGGCCGGTGTAGAGCAGGCGCGGCCCGGGCATCGTCCCGGCATCGATGGCGCCCCGCAACGCCGTGAGATCGGGGAGCTGGCCACCGAGGTC
>DATFRA010000114.1:0-5403 GCA_035263705.1 Allostellaceae bacterium | reverse complement strand
GACCGCCTGCACGGCGCGCCGGCGTTCGGCGAATGGATGCGGCGGGCGGGCGCACCGCTCCTCACCGACGCGGATCTGCTGATGCCGGTGCCGCTCCATTGGACCCGGCTCCTGGGTCGCCGCTACAACCAAGCAGCGTTGCTCGCCTCCGCGATCCATCGGGCGGGGGGGCCGCGGGTGGCGCCGGATTGGCTGATCCGCCGGCGCCGGACGCCCTCACAGGGGGAATTCGGGCCTGAGGGCCGACTACGCAACGTCCGCGGCGCCTTTGCGCTCAGGCGCGGCCGATCGGTTAAAGGCCTCAGGATCGTGCTGGTGGATGACGTCCTCACCACGGGGGCCACGCTGAAGGAGTGCGCGCGGGTGCTGAAGCGCGCCGGTGCGGCCCGGGTCGATGCCCTGGCGCTCGCCCGCAGCCTGCGCATGGCTGCCTGAGCCCTGCGCCAATTCCCTTGACAGGCCACCGCCGGAGCCGACATTCAACGGGTTGCGGTAGGGATGCGAGCACCTCGGAGACCCGATGCCCCGCGTTGAGATCTACAGCACCATGTTCTGCCCCTACTGCGCGCGGGCAAAAAGCCTCCTGGAGCGCAAGGGCGTCAAGTACGAGAACATCGACATCATCGAGGACGGCTCCAAGCGCGACGAGATGGTGAGCCGCGCCCACGGCCGCACCAGCGTGCCGCAGATCTTCATCGACGGCGAGTACATCGGCGGCTGTGACGAGCTCTACGCCCTCGACCGCGCCGGAAAACTCGACCCCAAGCTGGGACGCGCCACGCCATGAGCACGACCTTTAAGGCGGCCTGCCTGCAGCTCAATTCTGCGCGCGATCCGGCACCGAACATCGAGAGCCTGCGCGGACTGGCTCGCCGCGCGCGCGACGCCGGTGCCGACCTCATCATGTCGCCGGAGGTGAGCGACATGATCGAGCCAGATCGCGCGGAGCGCTTCCGCAAGGCGCGGGTCGAGGCCGAGCATCCCATGCTGGCGGCGGGCCGGGAGTTCGCCCGCGAGCTCGGCGCACACCTCCTCTTGGGCTCGATCGTGGTCAAGGTCGACGATACCACGCTCGCCAACCGCTCCCTCCTGATCCGGCCGGACGGCGAGATCGCGAGCCGCTACGACAAGATCCACATGTTCGATGTCGACCTCGCGACCGGCGAGCGCCACCGGGAATCCGCGGTGTTCCGCCCGGGCGACCGCGCCGTGACGGCGGCGCTGCCCTGGGGCGTACTCGGCATGACGGTGTGTTACGACCTGCGCTTTGCCTACCTCTACCGCACGCTTGCCCACGCGGGCGCGGATTTCCTCAGTATTCCCGCGGCATTCACGGTGCCGACGGGACGCGCGCACTGGCACGTGCTGATGCGGGCGCGAGCGATCGAGACTGGCTGCTTCGTCTTCGCGCCGGCGCAGTGGGGCGAGCACGCCACCGGCCGCCGCACCTACGGTCACTCGCTCGTCGTCGCGCCCTGGGGCGAGGTGATCGCCGAGGCCGAGGATGGCGTCGGCTTCATCGTAGCCGAGATCGATCCGGCCAAGGTGCTGGAGGCACGCCGGCAGGTGCCGTCGCTCGCGCACGACCGGTCCTTCACTGCGCCGTCGCCTCTCAAGAAACCGATGGCGGCGGAGTAACCGGCAGCAACGTCGACGGCCCTTTCACCGCTGCGATCCGCTGGATCGCCGCGGGTCGCGGGTCGTCGACGACGCCCTGCTCGAAGGCCACCACCGTCAGCGTGGACTCGAACGCCGCGAGCAGCTCGCCCGGCCGCAGCAGGAAATCGGGATTGCTCGGCTTGCCGAACCGCTCGTTGCCCACCATGAAGGTCTCGTAGAGAACCGCGCCGCCGGGTGCCAGCGCGTCGACGATCACTGCGAACAGCGGACGGTGGAAATAATTGGTGACGATAATCCCGTCGAAGCCCTGGCCGAGGTGCCAGGGGCTGCCATCCTCGAGATCGAGGCTTCGAATCTCGACGTCGGAATCATCGACGAAGCGGCGCGCCAGCACGCCGATGTCGCGGTCCACCGCCAGGACCCGATAGCCACGCGCCCTCAGCAAGGCCGTGTGTCGCCCGCCCCCGGCGGCCAAATCCAACACCCGGCCGCCCCGCGGGATCAGAGACAAAAACCTGTGAATCCAAAGGGATGGCGGGATATCAGCGGGATGGAACCCCGATTTTGGCACTTGAACCCCGACGTTGCTAAACCACCTGTAAACGGGCACAGTTTAGGCTTATAGGGCAGAAGGCCACCGGTCCCGCGCATGATCTTGTACACGCTCCGCTGTTCCGCCGACCACGAGTTCGAGGCCTGGTTCCGCGACGGCGGCGCCTATGAGGCGCAAGCCAAGGCCGGTGAGATCGCGTGCCCGGAGTGTGGCGATGTTGACATCGAGAAGGCGCCGATGGCGCCACGCGTCGCACGCTCGAAGTCCGAGCCCTCCGCCGCCGATGTCCGTCGTCTGCTCCAGCAGGTGCGCAAGCACGTCGAGACCAACTGCGAATACGTGGGCGACAAGTTCGCTGACGAGGCGCGCAAGATCCACAAGGGCGAGACGGACAAGCGCGGGATCTATGGCGAGGCGACCGACGCCGAGCATCGCGCGCTCACCGACGAGGGGATTGACGTCCATCGTGTCCCCTGGGTGCCGCCGAACGACGCTTGAAGCCGTCCACGACCGGCGTCAACCCTTTCCGCGATTGATGGCGTGACGCGCGCGCTGACCGCGCACAAGGGTGCGGCACGCGCAAAATTGACCTGGCTCATGCGGTGGTGCAGAACGCCCGCGCGCAACCTTCCGGCAGCATCCCCATGCCCAATTTCCGTTCCCTCGACGAACTCGCCCCTCAGGGCAAACGCGTGCTGGTCCGCGTCGACTTCAATGTGCCCGTGAAGGACGGACGCGTGACGGATGCGACCCGCATCGAGCGCGCCGCCCCGACCCTCCAAGAGCTCAGCGACAAGGGCGCCGAGGTGATCGTCCTCTCTCATTTCGGTCGCCCGAAGGGAAAGCCGGATCCGGCCCTCTCGCTCAAGCCGCTGGTCGAGCCGTTGAGCCGCGCGCTCGGCGGCAAGCCCGTCGCCTTCGCGACCGACTGCATCGGCGCCGCCACTCTGCGCGTGGTGGCGGCCATGAAGCCCGGCGACGTCGCGCTGCTGGAGAATCTCCGTTTCCATCCCGAGGAGGAGAAGAACGACGCCGGCTTTGCGCGCGCCCTCGCGGCGCTGGGCGATCTCTACGTGAATGACGCCTTCTCGGCGGCGCACCGCGCCCACGCGTCCACGGAGGGGCTGGCGCATCTGCTGCCAGCGGCCGCGGGGCGGCTCATGCAAGCGGAGCTCGAGGCGCTGGGCGCCGCGTTGGAGACGCCTCTGCGCCCGGTGATGGCTCTGGTCGGCGGCGCCAAGGTCTCGACCAAGCTCGACCTGCTGAACTTTCTCGTGAGCAAGGTGAACGTGCTGGCGATCGGCGGCGCGATGGCGAATACACTGCTGTTCGCCCGCGGAGTCGAGGTGGGAAAATCGCTCTCGGAGCGCGAGATGGCCGAGACCGCCCGTGCGGTGCTCGCGAGGGCGGGCGAAGCGGGTTGCACCGTCGTGCTACCGGTGGACGCAGTCGTCGCGCGCGAGCTCAAGGCGAATGCGCCGACCGAGACGGTCGCGATCTCGGGCGTGCCCAAGGATGCCATGATCCTCGACGTCGGTCCGCAGACTGTCGCCGCGATCGCCGCGAAGCTCGAGGCCAGCAAGACGCTTGTGTGGAACGGCCCGGTCGGCGCCTTCGAGACGTCGCCTTTCGAGCGCGGCACGGTCGCGCTGGCGCGGCGCGTCGCCGAGCTCACGCGCGCGAAGCGGCTCCTGAGCGTCGCCGGCGGCGGCGACACGGTCGCGGCGCTCGCCCTAGCAGGCGTCACTGGAGATCTGAGCTATGTCTCCACCGCCGGCGGCGCCTTCCTCGAATGGCTCGAGGGCCGGGAGCTTCCTGGCGTCGCCGCGCTGGCGAGGCGTTGATCCCTGCCTTCCCAGCACGCACCTCAGCGCTGGCGTCGGGCCGCCTCCTCGATGAAGGAGAGGTCGGCGTGGGCGCGGATGTCCAGCGATCCCGGCAAGAACCCCAGCTGCTGCTGGACGTCGAGATTGCGCTGAAGCGCCTCCAGGTTCGGACGAGCGTCGGGGTCGCGGTAGTAGTCGGCGCCAGTGAATAGATAGCCCGAGAAAATCTGCTTCGGCTGCTTTGTGAAATTGGCGACCACCTCGATCGCCGCCTCGCGGTTCGCGGGATCGAGGTACCAGTGCAGCGCGCGCACGAAGTCCTCGAAGAAGTCGTAGAGCACCGCGCGGTTCGGCTCGAGGAACCCCGTGCGCGCCGCGATCACGATCATCTGCGTCGTGCCGAGCCCATCCTTCATGCGGAAGAGGACGCGGGCGCTCTCCTTGAGGCGAGGGTCGTAGGCGAAGGGTGGCACCACGCCCACCAGGTCGATTTTGCGCTCCTCCAGCGTGGCGCGCATGCTTGGGAATTGCGCCTCGACCACCGTGTAATCCCGCTTGTCCTCGAGCCCGTGCTGGCGCAGCAGCGCGCGGATACCCATGTCGGTGGCGCCGCCGATGCCGTTCGAGGCGACCGTCTTGCCCTTGAGGTCCTCGATGGTTTTGATCGGGCTTTCCTTCAGGACGAGGTAGTCGCCGGTGTAATGGCCCTCGACGCCGTCCTGGAAGCCGTCGGCGATCACGCGGAGATCCTCCATGTGGCCGTTCAGCACCGCCGCGCCGAAGGACGAGAAGGCGAGCGAGGCGATGTCGAGGTCGCCGGTGGCGAGCGCGGTGATCTCCGGAGAGGTCGAGCCGAAATGGACGGGCTCGACCACGTAGGAGACGCCGTAATGCCTGAGAATGCTCGGGTTCGCGAACAGGATCGGGGTCATGGTCGCGGGCGCCACCACCCAGCCGGCGCGCACCTTGAGCGGCTCGGCGCTCTGGGCGGTGGCCGCAGAGAGCAGCGCCGCTCCCAGCGCCAGCGCGATGATGCCGTGCCTCGGACGCATGCGAAGCTTCTACCAGACGCACCCGGAACGGTCACGCGAGGCGCGCTTGCAGTGTTGCTGCTTCCCGGCGATGGTGTCGCGGTGACGACGACACCGAATTCCCAGCGCGGTCCGAGCCTGCGGACGGTTCCCGAGGGCGACACGCGCGAGCGCATGGTCTGCCCCGATTGCGGCTTCATCGCCTACGAGAACCCGAAGATCGTCGTGGGATCTGTCGTCGTATCGGGCGACCGCGTCCTGCTGTGCCGGCGCGCGATCGAGCCGCGGCGCGGCTACTGGACGCTGCCCGCGGGCTATCTCGAGGTGAACGAGTCGACCGCGGCCGGCGCCACCCGCGAGGCTTTCGAGGAAG
>DATFRA010000113.1:0-8050 GCA_035263705.1 Allostellaceae bacterium | reverse complement strand
TCGCACGGTTTGCCCTTCCACGGCCTGCACACCCGGATCGACCAGCTGGCCCGTCACCACGAGGCGCGACTTGCCGAAGTCGAGGCGGCCTGCGCGGATCCCCGCACCGGCGCCGAGATCGTGCCGGTGCTGTTCCGCCGCCAGCTCGACGCGCACCAGCTCGGCTTCGCGATCGGCGAGACGCTGGCGCACCTGCACCATCTCGTGAACCGCCGACGGTTGAGCCGGGCCGAGCGCGCCGACGGCGTCTACACTTACCGCCAGACGATCTCCTGAACAGCGGGCTCTGCCAAAGCCGGCATGAGGGAACAGCAGCTCGTCACGTGCCGATGGGTTGCCAGGTCGCTTCGGCCACGCGCAGCATGTTGCCGCCGAGGATCTTCGCGACATCGGCCTCGCGATACTGCCGCGCGAGCAAAGCCTCGGTGATCTCCGGGAAGCGCTCCGGCGGGACGATCTTCATGTCGCCGTAGAGGGATTTTCCGTACTCGTTTCCCGGCGGCCACCATTGCTCGCGATCGAGCCCCGGTGGGTCGTCATTGGCGGCGCGGTCGAAGACGTAGTCGAGGCCGATGCCGACGTGGTCGACCCCGACGCGGTCGGCGACGTAATCGATGTGGCGAATCAGCGTCTCCGTGCTGATGTCGTTGGCGCCGAGGAAGATGCCGATGCCGCTCACGCAGACGACGCCGCCCGTCCGCGCGCAGGCATCGATCTGGTCGTCCCTAACGTTGCGGGCGTGGTTCTTCAGCGCTCTCGGGTTGGAATGCGAGAACACCACCGGCCGCTTCGATCGCTCCATCACGTCCATGCTGGTGCGGTGGCTCGAGTGCGAGCAATCCATGATGAGTCCGACGCGGTTGATCTCGTCCACCACCTGCCGGCCGAACAGCGTCAGCGGCACATCGGCGCCGTGGCAGCCGCCGCCCACGGAATTGTCGCGGTTATAAGCGAGATGGATCTGCCGCACGCCGAGGTCGCGGTAGAGCCGCAGCATCGCGAGATCGTCGTCGAGCATGACGGAGCCCTCGAGATCGAAGGCCACCGCGACCCTGCCCTCGCGCTTGGCGCGGCGGACGTCCTCGACGCTCTCGGGCAGCAGATACTGATCGGAATGCTCGGCGATCCAGGCACGGAAGGCCGCGATCACGCGCATGATCGTGGGGACCAGGTTGAAGTCCATGCCGACGTTGATCGAGACATAGCTGACGCCGGCCGCGCGATGCTGCTCGAGCGCCGCCATGCTCTGCCCCGGCAGCAGCGGCAGGCAGGCGTGCGCGTCCCAGACGAGGCTCTGCCGGTGCGCGGCCTGCGCGCGCTCGGAGATGCCCCAGTTCACGGCTTCGTCATTCATGCTCTACTCCGCGGGTTGCGCGTGGACCGGCAGCACCGCGAGCTCCTCCGGCCGGTGCGGGAACAAGAGCGCGCCCACGAAGACCAGGGAGCCGAAGGCGGCCAGCACCAGGAACGTCACGGTGAAGCCTCCGGCGCGCTCATGCAAGAGGGCCACCAGCGGGATCGCGCAGGCACCGGCACCGAAAGAGACGACGTAGCGGAAGGCGTAGGCCCGCGCGCGCCAGGCTTGGTCCGTGTAGCGCGCCACCATCGCGTCGTTGATGGTCACCTGGCCGAAGATGCCGAAGGTGATGGCGAGGGCGAGCGCCAGCATCCACCAGTCCTGCGCCCAGGCCGCCAGCAGCAGGCAGGGCCCCTGGATCAGCGAGAGCGGCAGGAACACCGTCCGCAGGGGATGCCGGTCGACGAAATGTCCCACGACGAGTTGCGCCATGGCGCCGATCACGTAGACGACGGCGACCAATACGCCGATCCGGAACGGCGAGCCCGCGAGCAGCGAGAAGCGCTCGTCGAACACCTTGGGCATCGAGTTCGTGATCGCCTGGAAGACGACGCTGCCGGATGCCGCCACCAGCACCAGGACCGAGAACGCGTGCACGATCACGCTCCGCGGCAGGGCCGCAGCCTTGCGGGCCGCGGCCTTTTTCTGCGCCGCCTGGTCCGGCACCATCGCGTGGAAGACGATCCCGAGCGCGATCGAGGCCACGCCCGGCACCGCAAAGGCCCAGCGCCAGCCGAGGTACTGCGTCAGGGTTCCCGCGATGATCGCGGCGGCAGCGACGCCCATATTGCCCCAGACGCCGTTCACGCCGATGGTGCGGCCGAGTTTGTCCGCGTTCGCCACCAGCATCGCCGTCCCCACGGGGTGATAGATCGCGGCGAAGAGCCCGAGCAGCGTCACGCTCGCGGCCAGCATGAAGGGCGTCGTGCTCGTCGCCGTCAGCAACGCCGCCGCGCCGACGCCGATGAAGAACACCGTCATCATGTTGCGCTGGCTCCAGTGGTCGCCGAGCCAGCCCGCGGGCAATGAGCCAGCGCCGAACGCGATCGCGCCGCCCACGGAGAGCGCCAGCAGCCCGCCGTAGGAACCACTGAAGCTTTGGCTCATGCCGAGCACCGCCGTCGGAAAGATCAGCACCATCAGGTGATCGAGGGCGTGCGCGATGTTGATGAAGCGCACGACGCGGGCCGAGGGCGTCATTCGGGCTCTCCTGGCAACCGAGGATGGACAGGATAACGTGGCGGAGCCACACTGTCGTGTCGGATTCTGCTCTGTCGGCGATCGCGCTGATGCTCGCGCGCGGCGCCGTCCCGCAACCGCGATCTGGAATGCAAAGGGGGAAACATGCTTAACCCGCTAAGAATTGCCGTCACCGTGATGGTGCTGATCGCGGCGATGGTCTCCATCGGTTCCGCGCTCGCAGCGGACAAAATACGCACGGTCGTGGACCGAGCCAATCAAGCCTGGCTCGCCGCCTACGCCGCTCACGACTCCGGAAAGGTCGCCATGCTCTATGCGCCCGATGCCGCGGTATTTCCGCCCGGAATGGAGCGCGCCAGCGGCCGCGACGCCATCCGGAAGGTCTGGCAGGGCTTCATGGACGCAGGCGTCACGAACGTGACCCTTCACACCATCGACGTGACCGCGAACGGCGGCTTCGCCGCCGAGACCGGCGAGTTCGCGCTCGACGTGCCCGGAAAGGACGGCAAGCTCGCCCACGTCACCGGCAAATATGTCGTCGTCTGGAAGCACGGGAAAAGCGGCTGGCAGCTCTACCGCGACATCTGGAACGAGAACCCGCCGCGCTGAAGAGTCGCTACGCCGGCCTTGCGGCCTCGGGTGCCGATGGCGCACCGTAGAGCTTGCGCGCGCGGGCCTCGAAGGCCGAGACCATGCGGCGAACCGCCTCGTTGAAGAGCACTTCGATGATCTTCTGCAGCAGACGCGAGTGGAACTCGAAATCGACGAAGAAGTCGATGACGCAGCCGCCGTCGTCTTGCGGCAGGAAAATCCAGTGGTTGTTGAGGTAGCGGAAAGGACCCTCGCTGTAGGCCACATCGATGCGATCTGGCCGGTCGAGCACGACGCGCGAGGTGAAGCGCTCGCGGATCATGCGGTAACCGATGATGAGGTCCGCGACGATCTCATTCGGCTTGCGCTCGCGGATCCGGGCACCCACGCACCACGGCAGGAACTCGGGATAGCGCTCGACGTCGGCCACGAGGTCGAAGAGCTGCTCGGCGCTGTAGGGGAGCCGCCGCTGCTCGGCGTGGGTCGCCATCAGCCGGCTGCGCTCAGGCGCCGGCCCCGAGCTTCGTCGCGCGCGCCTTGCGCAGTTTCTCGAAGTCGTCGCCGGCGAAATAGGACGAGCGCGTCAAGGGCGAGGCCGAGACCATCAGGAAGCCCTTGCCGAGCGCCACGCGCTTCAGCCCCTCGAACTCGTCGGGCGGCACGAAGCGCGCGACGGCATGGTGCTTCGGCGTCGGCTGCAGGTACTGGCCGATGGTGAGGAAATCCACGTCGGCGGCGCGCAGGTCATCCATCACCTGGAGCACCTCGGTGCGCTCCTCGCCGAGACCCACCATGAGGCCCGACTTCGTGAACATTCTGGGATCAGCGCGCTTGACCGTATCGAGGAGCCGCAGCGACTGGAAATACCGCGCTCCTGGCCGCACTTCGGGATAGAGCCGCGGCACCGTCTCGAGGTTGTGATTGAAGACGTCGGGCTTCGCCGCCGCCACCGTCTCGATCGCGCCGGGCTTGTGCAGGAAGTCGGGCGTCAGCACCTCGATGGTGGTGTCGGGCGCGCGCCGGCGGATCGCCTCGATCACGCGGACGAAATGCGCGGCACCGCCGTCGTCGAGATCGTCGCGGTCGACCGAGGTCACCACGATATGGGCGAGGCCGAGCGCGGCCGTGGCTTCCGCTACGTGCTCGGGTTCGTGCGGGTCTAGCTGGTCGGGCTTACCGGTGGCGACGTTGCAGAAGGTGCAGGCGCGCGTGCAGACGCTGCCGAGGATCATCACGGTCGCGTGTTTCTGCTTCCAGCACTCCCCGATGTTGGGGCAGGCCGCCTCCTCGCAGACGGTGTTGAGGTCGAGGGCGCGCATGAGCTTGCGCGTCTCGTGATACTCGCGCGACACCGGCGCCTTGACGCGGATCCAGTCGGGCTTGCGCGCGACCGGGTTGTCCGGCTTGTGGGCCTTCTCGGGGTGTCTGACTTTGAGATCACTCATGCTTTCCGCCCGACGACGGCGAGGGTTGGTGTGGCGGCTCGCCGGCGTCGCGATAAGAGTTCTAGATGTGGAGAACCCGCCCGTAGGCGTCAAGCACGGCCTCGTGCATCATCTCCGAGAGCGTCGGGTGCGGGAAGATCGTCTCGATGAGCTCGCTCTCGGTGCTCTCGAGCGTCTTGGCGACCGTGTAGCCCTGGATGAGCTCGGTCACCTCGGCGCCCACCATGTGCGCGCCCAGGAGCTCGCCGGTCTTGGTGTCGAACACGGTCTTCACCATTCCCTCGGGCTCGCCGAGCGCGATTGCCTTGCCATTGCCGATATAGGGGAACTTGCCGACGCGCACCTGGTAGCCCGCGGCCTTGGCGGCCGCCTCGGTGAGGCCCACGCTCGCGACCTGCGGCCGGCAATAGGTGCAACCCGGGATATTCCGGACATTGAGCGGATGCACATCGTTGAGCCCCGCGATGTGCTCGACGCAGAGCACGCCTTCATGCATCGCCTTGTGCGCGAGCCAGGGCGGACCCACGAGGTCGCCGATGGCGTAGAGGCCGGGCTCGCCCGTCTCGCACCACTGGTTGATCACGACGTGCGTCTTATCGACCTTGGCCTTGGTCTTCTCCAAGCCGATGTTCTCGACATTGCCGACGATGCCCACGGCGAGGATTACCCGCTCCACCGTCAGGTCAGTGGTCTTGTCGCCGGTCTGCAACGTCGCCGTCGCGCCGTCCGCGCCTTTCTTGAGCGCCTTAACGGTGGTGCCGAGGTGGATCTTCATACCCTGCTTGGTGAAAGCCTTCTGCGCGAAGGCGGAGATCTCCTCGTCCTCGACCGGCAAGATCCGCGGCAGCACCTCGACCACCGTCACCTCGGCGCCGAGGTCGCGGTAGAAGCTCGCGAACTCGATGCCGATGGCGCCCGAGCCCACTACCAGCAGCGACTTCGGCAGCCTGTCCGGCACCATCGCCTCCTTGTAGGTCCACACCAGCTTGCCGTCGGGCTCGAGGCCCGGGAGCGATCGCGCCCGCGCGCCGGTCCCGAGCACGATGTGCTTCGCCGCAAGATCGGCGACCGGCTTGCCGTCCTTGGCAACGGCGAGCGTGCCGCCGCCTTTGAGCGTGGCGTGGCCGTCGAACACCGTGATCTTGTTCTTCTTCATGAGGAAGCCGACGCCGTTCGAGAGCTGCTTCGCCACCTTGCGCGAGCGCTCGACGATTTTCTTGAAATCGAAGCTGATCTCCTTCGCGGCGAATCCGTAGTCGCCGAGATGCTGCAGAAGATGGTTGATCTCCGAGGTCTTGAGCAGCGCCTTGGTGGGGATACAGCCCCAGTTGAGGCAAATGCCGCCCAAGTGCTCGCGCTCCACAACCGCGGTCTTCATGCCGAGCTGCGCCGCGCGGATCGCCGCCACATACCCGCCGGGCCCGCCGCCCACTACGATGATGTCAAAGGTTATCTCGGCCAAGGACGGTCTCCTGTTTACGGCGATTGTGCTGCGAGGCGACGCGTGCTCTCGGTCAGAGCAACATCGACACGGGGGACTCGATGTATCGCTTGAACACGTTCATGAACTGCGCGGAGGTGGCGCCATCGACCACGCGGTGGTCGCACGAGATCGTGCCGCGCATGATCGTCGCGACCGTGACGGCGCCGTTGCGCGCCACCGGCTGCTGCACGCCCGCGGCGACCGCGAGGATGCAGGACTGCGGCGGATTGATCACCGCCGTGAACTCGCTCACGCTGAACATGCCGAGGTTCGAGATCGAGAAAGTGCCGCCCTGGAACTCCTCGAGCTTGAGCTTGTTCGCCTTGGCGCGGGCGGCGAGGTCCTTCATCTCGGCGGAGATCTGCGCTAGGCCCTTCTGGTCGGCATTGCGGATGATCGGCGTGATGAGGCCGTCCTCGAGGGCGACCGCCACCGAGACGTCGACGCTGGTCCAGCGCAGTACCGCGTCCTCGCTCCAGGACGCGTTCACGGCCGGCACCTTCTTGAGCGCCAGCGCCGCTGCCTTGATCACGAAATCGTTCACGGAGATCTTGGACTCCGACTGGGCGTTGATGTCGGCGCGCGCCTTCAAGAGCGCGTCGATCTCGCAATCGACGGTGAGATAGAACACCGGCACGGTCTGCTGCACCTCGGTGAGCCGGCGCGCGATGGTGCGGCGCATGGTCGTATGCGGCACCGGTGTGTAGGGCGCGTTGCCCGCGAGCGCCGCCACGTGGGCCATGCTTGGGGTCGCTGCCATCGGCGGCGCCTTGGGTGCCGCGGGAACCGCGGCGGGGCTCGGCGCACGCGTCGGTGTGCCACCCTTGAGCGCCGCATCGATATCCGACTTCACGATCCGGCCGTGCGGACCAGTTCCCTTGAGCCGCGTGATGTCCAGACCGGCTTGCGTCGCCATGCGGCGCGCGAGCGGGCTCGCAAAGACGCGATCGGCGCCATTCCCGGCATGCACCGCAGCCGCGGGCTGAGGTGCCGGCTTCGCCACGGCTTGTGGCGCCTGCGGCGCCGCGGGCCGAGGTGTTGCAGGCACGGGTGCCGGGGCCGCGGGAGGCGCCGCCTTGGGCGCGGGGGTCGGCGCAGCCTTGAGCGCGGTCTTCTCTTCCCCCTCACCCAGCAACCGCGCGATCACCGCGTTGACCTTCACGCCCTGAGCGCCTTCGGGCACCACCAGTTCGCCCACCACGCCTTCGTCCACCGCCTCCACTTCCATGGTGGCCTTGTCGGTCTCGATCTCAGCGATGACGTCGCCGGCCTTGACGGTGTCGCCGACCTTCTTGTGCCACTTGGCGAGATTGCCCTCGGTCATCGTGGGCGAGAGCGCGGGCATCAGGACCTCGATGGGCATGGGTCTTCCCCTTGTTGTGCGGGTCCGCGTGGGCTCAGCGATAGGTCACGGCTTTCGCCGCTTCGACGACGTCGGCGATCTGCGGCAGCGCGAGGCGCTCGAGATTGGCGGCGTAGGGCAGCGGCACATCCTTGCCGCAGACCCGCGCCACCGGCGCGTCGAGCCAATCGAAGGCGTGCTCCATCATCTGCGCCGCGATCTCCGAGCCGATGCCGGCGAACGGCCAGCCCTCCTCGACCGAGACGATGCGGTTCGTCTTCTTGACGGAGGCGACGATGGTCTCGATGTCGAGCGGGCGGATGGTGCGGAGATCGATCACCTCCGCCGAGATCCCCTCGCCCGCCAGCGCCTCCGCGGCGCCGAGCGCGATCTCGACCATGCGCGAGTGCGCGACCACCGTGACGCCGTCGCCCGCGCGCAACACGCGCGCCTTGCCGATCGGCACGATCCAGTCGTCGTGCACCGGCACCGGGAAGCTGTGGCCGTAGAGCAGTTCGTTCTCGAGGATGATCACGGGGTTGGGATCGCGGATCGCCGACTTGAGCAGCCCCTTGTGATCCGCGGCGCTGAAGGGCGAGATCACCTTCAGGCTCGGCATATGGCCGAACCAG
>DATFRA010000112.1:0-11015 GCA_035263705.1 Allostellaceae bacterium | reverse complement strand
AGGGCTTCGAGGCCGAGGTTCTGCAGGGACTATCCCAGCCGCTTCCCGCGTTGTCCGTCGAGTATGTCACGGCGGCCCTCGGCGGGGCCCTTGCCGCGCTCGACCGGCTCCAGACCCTCGGGTCCTACGCCTTCAACCGCTCCGGCGGCGAGAGCCTGCTCTTGCTCCACCAGCGCTGGCGCTCCGCTGCCGAGATGAGGGAGGAGCTACGCTCTCTACCGGTCGCGGCGGGGTCCGGCGACCTCTATGCCCGGCTCCGACAGCCGGACTAAGGGTCCGGTCGGATGGGGATTCGCCCGGACTAGCCGTTCCTGGCATCGCCGACTAGGGTCGAGGCAGCCCAAGGGTAGGGAGCAGCGTTTCGGATCAAGCACATGGCCAAGCGCGGCAAGATCATCGTCCTCCATTTTGTCGGACAGATGCCGCTGGGCGGGATCGCCTGGCAGGCGATGCAATACGTGCTCGGCCTCGAGCGGCTCGGCTACGAGGTCTGGTACATCGAGGATGGCGGCGCCAATCCCTACGACCCCCGCATTAATAGCGTGGTGATGGAGTGCGACTACAATGTCGCTTACGTCCGCCGGATGATGGAGCGCTACAGTCTCGGCGACCGCTGGGCTTATTGGGATGCCATCAACGATGTCTATCACGGCCTCTCGCGCGAGCGCGTACATGCGCTCTATCGCGAGGCCGACGCCCTCATCAACCTCTGCGGCGCCGCACGGCTCCGCGAGGAGCACATGGCCTGTCCCGCGCGCCTGATGGTCGACACCGATCCCGTCTATGAGCAGATCAAATACGCCAAGGCCGATCCTGCGGCGCGCGCCTACCTCGACGCGCACACGCATTTCTTCACCTACGGGGAGAACCTGGGCGCGGCGGATTGTCCCGTGCCGCTCTCCGGCCTCGCTTGGCGGCGGACGCGGCCGCCCGTGGTGCTCTCCGAATGGCCGGTGGCACCGGGCGTGCCCGAGTGCTTCAGCTCCATCGCCGTCTGGGAGAACAAGGGCAAGAACATAGAGTTCGGCGGCGAGACCTACGTCTGGTCAAAGCACATGAACTTCATGCGCTTCATCGATGTGCCCAAGGCGGCGCCCCACGAGTGCTTCACGCTGGCGCTGATGACTGTCCTGGGGGAGGTCTGGAACGAGGTCGCCTCCCACGGCTGGCGCGTGGTGGACCCGCGGCCGATCTCCGCCGACATGACCAGCTATCGCGATTTCATCGCGGCCTCGCGCGGCGAGTTCACGGTCGCCAAGGACATTTACGTGCGACCGAATAGCGGCTGGTTCAGCGACCGCTCGGTCTGCTACCTCGCCTCAGGGCGGCCGGTGGTGACCATGAAGACGGGCTTCGACAAGTTCTACCCTGCGGGCGAGGGCCTGTTTCAGTTCCTTACCCTGGAAGAGGCGCTGGATGCGTTTCGCGCTATCGGCCGCGATTATGCCCGCCACGCCCGCGCCGCCCGCGGGATCGCCGAGGAGTTCTTCGGGAGCGACCGCGTTCTCGCGGACATGATCGCCACGGTTGGGCTATAATGCCCGGAAAAAACGCCAGGGGAGAGGGATGAGGCCAGCACCTTTCGGGAGCGATTCCAGGACATTACTAGCACGACCAGGGTTTCTCGGGATCGATGGATCCTGGGACGGGCTGTCGCGTGCACTCTTCCTGGTAGTGACGATCCTTGTGCTGATCACCTTCACCGATTACGGGATTACTTGGGACGAGGACGTTCACAACTACTACGGGATCCTGGTCCTTAATTATTATCTCAGCGGCTTCACCGACCTGCGGTCGACGCACTGGCAGGATCTGTTCAACTACGGCGGCGCCTTCGACATGCTGGCCGCCGCGCTCAACACGGTTTCGCCGTTCGATACCTACGAGACTCGGCACCTGCTCAACGGCTTGGTGGGGATCCTGGGCTTGGTGGGGGTGTGGCGGCTCGGGCGCACGCTCGGCGGACCCCGTGCGGGCTTCCTGGCGGCGCTCCTCCTCGCGCTCACGCCTAATTACTACGGCCAGATGTTCAACAACCCGAAGGACGTGCCCTTCGCCGCGGGCATGGTCTGGGGGGTTTATTATCTCGTGGGGCTTGCTCGCGAGCTGCCGCGCCCGCGCGGGTCCCTGCTGCTGAAGTTCGGCCTCGCCATGGGCTTGGCGCTCGGCATCCGCGTCGGCGGGCTGCTGCTGCTGAGTTACCTGGGGCTGCTGCTGGGCCTTTCGGGTGTGTGGCGGGCGTTTACCGAGCGCCGCGCCGCAATCCTGGTAAGCGACGGCGCGCGCAGCCTGTTCGTCGTGCTGCTGCCGATAGCCGCGATCGCCTACGCGGTGATGCTTGTCTTCTGGCCCTTCGCGCAGCTCGACCCCATCCACAATCCGCTTCAGGCGCTGGCAAACTTTTCACACCAGGTGTTTCCCTGGAAGACGCTGTTCGCCGGTGAATACGTGCCAGCGACCGATCTGCCCTGGGCTTATTTGCCGGTCCATGTGGCACTCGCGCTTCCCGAGCTGGTGCTGATCCTCTTGGCCAGTGCGCCCGTCTTCGCGGTGGTGGCGATCCGCAAGAGCGGCGTCGACCGGGCAACGGTGCTCGGCTATGCGGTCGTGGGGTTCGCCGTGGTCTTCCCGATCGCCTATGCCATCGCCATCAAGGCCGTGCTCTTCGACGGCATGCGCCATTTCATTTTCGTGCTGCCGCCGATCGCGGCGCTCGCTGCCGTGATGATGGACCGCGCGCTCGACTGGGTGCAGCGCCTTAGCTTTCGCCGTTGGGCCTACGCCGCGCTCGGCCTCTATGCGGCGGCGCACGTCGGCATCATGGCGATGCTGCATCCCGACGAGTACGTCTACTACAACGCCTTCATCGGCGGCGTCGAAGGCGCCGACGGGCTCTTTAAGACGGACTACTGGGCGAACTCGTACGCCGAGGCGGTGGGCGGCCTCGAGGATTATCTGCACGCGGAGTTCGGTAGCGACTACATGGACCACGACTTCAAGGTCGCGGTCTGCGGGCCGCCGATCTCGGCCGCGTTCTACTTCCCGCCGAATTTCGTCTTCACCAAGGAACGCTCGCGCGCCGATTTCTTCATCGCCTTCACCAAGGACGATTGCCAGAAGGCACTGCCGGGCCGCGAGGTCTATCGGGTCGAGCGCATGGGCGTGCTGCTCTCGATCGTGCTCGACCACCGCTCCTACCTCGCGACGGCGAGCGCGCAGGCGCCGGCCACCGTCAAGTAAGCGGCCTCATGGAGCGGGCGGAGTATGAGCGCCTCGCCACCCTCGACCGCCGGCTCTGGTGGTTCCAAGGCTTGCACTTGCAGATCTCGGGCGCGCTCGGGCGCCACGGCGACTGGGGGTGGGACGAGCAAGTGCTCGATGCCGGTTGCGGCACCGGCGGCCTGCTAGTGAGCCTGCGCGACCACATGCCGGCGATCGCACTCTTCGGCCTCGAACTCGATGGGGTCGCCGCCGGCGTTGCGCAGAGTGCCTCCGGCCGGCCGGTTACAGCGGGATCCGTGAACCAGCTGCCGTTCCGCGACGGAGCCTTCGCCGCTATCGTCAGCGCCGACGTGCTCTGCCACCGGGGCGTGGAAGAGATGACGGCGCTGAAGGAATTCCGCCGCTGCCTGCGGCCGGGCGGGCTCCTGGTGCTGAACCTGCCGGCCTATGGCTGGATGCTAAGCGAGCATGATGTCGCAGTGCACAACGTACGCCGCTACACCGCCCGCGGCGTTGGCTCGCTACTCATGGCTGCGGGCTTCACGGCCATTTTGACAAGCTACTGGAACACCATCCTGTTTCCTTTGATGGTGCTCAAGCGCAAGTTAGGATGGCGCCGGGAAGGAAAGCCGGCGAGCGACGTTGTGCTCATGCCGGCGCCGGTGGAGCGGCTGTTTTCGACCATCGTGGCGCTGGAGGCTTCCCTTCTGGGCGCCGGGCTTCGATTTCCTTTCGGCGGCTCGGTACTCGCCACGGCAACGAAACCATGACCAGTCGCGCCTTCACGCTCAGCATCGTCATCCCCGTCTACAACGGCGCCCGGAGCGTTGGCGAGCTCGTGCACGCACTGGAGGCGCTCGACATCGACGGCGGCCACGAGATCGTGCTGGTGAACGACGGTAGCCCAGACGACAGCCTCGCAGTCTGCAAGCAACTCGTCGCCGAGGCGAAGACGGTGCCGATCACCCTCGTCAACCTCGCGCGCAATTTCGGCGAGCATAACGCGATCATGACGGGGTTGCGCCACACCCGCGCCGCCTACGTCATCACCATGGACGACGACCTGCAGAACCCGCCCTCGGAGGTGAAGCGGCTCCTCGAGCACGCGCGCGCCACGGGCAAGGACGTAGTCTACACGCGCTATGCCGTGAAGCAGCACGCCTATTGGCGCAACCTCGGCAGCCGTTTCGCCAACAGGGTCGCCGACGTGCTGATGGAGAAGCCGAAGGGACTCTACCTCTCGAGCTTCCGCTGCATGAGTGCCTTCCTAGTGGAGCAGGTGACGCGCTACGAGGGCCCGTTCCCCTATGTCGACGGCCTCATCATGCAGGCGACGCAGGCGATCGACACGCTCGAGGTCGCGCACCTGCCGCGCGCCGCCGGCCGCAGCAACTACACGCTCAAACGCCTGGTGCGGCTCTGGCTCAACATCTTCGTGAATTTCTCAGTGATGCCGCTGCACCTCAGCACCATTGCGGGCTTCGCGCTGTCGCTGATCGGCCTAATCGGGGTGATCTCGGTGGTGCTCGAGGCGCTCTTCTTCGAGCCGCCGCAAGGCTGGGCCTCGCTGATGGCCGCCACATTGCTGCTCTCGGGCGTGCAACTCCTGATCCTTGGCATCCTCGGCGAGTACATGGGCCGCCTCTTCCTCACCGCCAACCGCAAGCCCCAGACCGTCGTGCGCGAGGTGATCCGGAGCGAGAGCACGGCGGCACGGTCTGGCGTGCGCATGGTGGAGCGGGTATCGGCGCCGTAGCGCGAGGCGCAGACGCCAAGTATCTTCTCTCGATTGATCTCCTGTTTTTTCCTCTCGGCCCTAGGGGCGGAGAGGAATAACTGTGGCAGTGCTTCGATCGGTCGGGATGGGCTTGTCCTGATGTTGCTCTCCTACGGCGCCCTCGCCGCCGCGATCCTGATCGGCGTCTTGGGCCAGCTCCTGCTCAAGACCGGCGTCGAGCGCGCCGGTGACGGCCTGCTGGCGCAGTTCCTCAACCCCTTCGTCATCGGCGGCCTCGCGGCCTACGGGCTCGCGGCGATCTGCTACATCCTCGCGATCAAGCGCATCCCCGTCTCGATCGCGTTTCCGAGCGTGGCGCTCTCCTACGTGCTGGTGGCGATCGCGGCGCACCTGCTCTGGCAGGAGGCGCTCGGCTGGCAGCAATTCGCGGGGATCGGCCTCATCGCCGTGGGGATCCTGGTGCTGCACACCTCGACGTGAGGGCCGCTCGCGCCTACGCGGTCACTTTCACCGGCCGCAGCACCGGCGTCTCCGCCATCAGCGGCACCTCACCTTCGAGGGTCGTGCGCTGCATGTGGCGCTCGTACTTGGTGTCGTCGAAGGGGGTGGCGCAGTGCTGCACGCAGCGATTGTCCCAGAGGAGCGCGTCGCCCACGCGCCACTTGTGTCGGTAGACGTACTCGGGCCGGGTCGCAAATTCCTGCACATAGCGGACGAGCGCGTCCGCCTCGTCATCGGGCATGCCCTCGATCTTGTAAGCCCAGCGGCCGATGTAGAGCGAGGTCCAGCCGGAATGCGGATGGCGGCGCGCGATCGGGTGCCAGACGTCGGGCCGCGCCCGCTTCTGCGCCTCGGTGAGCGACGGCAGGTCGGGATAGTAGATCTGGTGGAAACGTGCGCGGCTGAAGCAGGCGCGGCGGCCCATGATCGTGCGCCTGATATCGTCGGGGAGCGCCGCGAAGGCTGCATAGGTATCGGCGTAGAGCGTGTCGCCGTCCGCGGGCGGCAGCTTCATCGCATAGAGGAATGAGCCGGCGTTGGGGCGTGCCTTGTCCTCGCCATCGGAGTGCCAGCCCCAGCCCGCGCGCTTGATGCCGAGCGGCACGTTGTCCTTGACGACGTTCGAGACCACCAGCACCTCGGGGTGGTCGGGCAGATTGAACTCCGGCGGCTCCATAATGTGGAGCGGCCCCAGGCGCCGCGAGAAGGCGATGTGCTGCGCCGGCGTCATCTCGACGCCGCGGAACAGCAGGATGCTGTGCCGGTACCAAGCCGCCTCGATCTCGGCCAGGGCGTCGTCGTCTAGGTCGCGGGCTATGTCGACGCCGATGATCTCGGCGCCGAAACTCTCGTGCAATGGACGGATTTTCAAGGTCACGGGTGGACTCTCGCGCTTGAGAGGCGACGGTGGTAAGTCTCGATCTCGCTGCGCCTGCTGTCAATTCGCGGAGGATTCCAAATGATTGGCCGCCGCTCGCTCCTCGCGCTCGCCGCCGCGCTGCTCGGCGGCTGTACGCCGGTCTATGTCAACTCGACCGGACCCGACGAATACGTGGTGCGCGGCACCTCGCCCTACGGGCTCTACGGCGGGCTGGTCGATCTCCCGCCGTCGGAAGGCCCGATCGCGGCGCAGGCGGCGGCGTTCTGCCCCAACGGCTACGACAAGACGGTGGAGACCGGCTACACCCTCGAGGACGGAAAGTACGAGGACTGGCACATCAAGTGCCGCCAGAAGACCGCCTCGAACTGAGCTTCACGCGACCCGCGTCTCCGGCGCGAGCTCCTTGGTCATGAACACGCGGGCGGTGCCGGGCGGGTCGCAGGGAATCCGGCCGAACTCGCGCCAGCCCCGCCGCTCGTAGAAACCGGGTGCCTGGAAACTGATGGTGTAGAGCACGCCGCGGTGGCAACCGCGCTCGCGTGCCTCCGCCTCGGCCATCGCAAGCACGCGGCCGCCGAGCCCCTTGGCGCGGACCGACGCCGGCAGGAACACGAGGTCGATGAAGAGCAGCCCGAACGACGTGCGCCCGAGGATGCCGCCCAGCACCTCCGCGGTCTCCGGGTCCGAAGCCAGCACAGCGAGCGGCCGCGAATCCCAATAGCCCGCTTGCTCCACGTTATAGCCGTTGAGTCCGTCCTCGATCACCTTCTGCGCGCGCTCGCTTGGCGCATCCGTAACGGTCACCACCACATCTTTCATCGCTTTCCTCTCTGAAATCCTCTCTTCCATTGTTATGGCCGGAGTCGGCTCAAGTCATCCACTGCTATGCCAGCCGCCAGGCGCGCAGTGGCATCGCGTAGCCCTTGAGGGTGACGCCATCGAGGGGAGTCGCGGTGCCGGCGGTGTCGCCGAGCGCTGCCATGACCTGCTCCGAGACGATCAGGCGCGCGCCGCGCTCCTTGGTGAGTTGCTCCAGCCGCGAGGCGAGATTTACGGTGTCGCCGATCGCGGTGAACTCCTTGCGGCGGGGCGAGCCTATGTTGCCGGTGACGGCAGGCCCGATGTGGAGCCCGATCCCGACCCTGAGGGGCCAAGGGCCGGCGGCAAGACCGCGGCGGTCGATCTCGGCCAGGATCTCCTGCGCGGCGGCGACGCCGTGGTGGGCGGCGGCGGGATCGTCGAGCGGCGCGCCGAACACGGCCATGAAGCCGTCGCCCAGGAACTTGTTGATGAAACCCTGGTAGCGGTCCACCGCCTCGATCATGAAAGCGAACGCCCCGTTCAGGAACGCGACGACCTCTTCCGGCGCGCGCGCGCGCGCCTGCGCGGTGAAGTTGCGGATGTCGAGGAACATCACGCAGATCTCGCGGGTCTCGCCCGTGAACTCGGCGGGGCTGTCGAGCAGGCGCTCGACCACCGCCGGCGAGACGTGCTGCCCGAAGAGGTTCGTCACGTGCTCGCGCGACGTCGCCTCGGCGAAGGCGAACCGGAACTTGCCGCGCAGCCGCACGGCCACGAGCCCGGCCACCACGCCGGCGATCGCCATGACCGCGGCTTTGCTCAGATGATAGATCGGGACCAGCACGGGGTCGGGCGAGGTCGCGTCGATCGGCAGCAGCGCGTAGACCAGGCCTAGGTATTCGGCCGCCGCGACCGCTCCGGTAAATGCGGGCAGCACGAAGTCGAGCCGCAAGGTCGAGGAGACGATGAACAGAAAGTAGAGCAGCGACGGCCAGGTGCCGAACGCCGCCGTGGGACCCGCGTAGCGGTTTCCCCACCAGAGGATCACGGTCGGCAGGCTGGTCTCGATCAGCACGTTGGCGAAGCGTGCGAGACTCGGGAGGTCCTTCCCGCGGGAGGCCCGGTAGCGCAGCGCAACCAGGACCGCGAGCTCGTAAGCGAGAAAGGGCCCGATAACGCTGAGCGGCTGCCAGGCCGGAACCGGCCGCCTTAGAAACTGCCGCAGAAAGTCCTGACCGAACACGAACAGAAGCTCGTCGAGGATCAGCAGGACGACGAGGACTGCGGCCAGCGCGCGGACGCGGATCCGCTCGCTCGCCAGGATTTCCCCGGCGAGCGCGCGCTCGAACGCGGGATCGGCCGCCGGTGGTTTCATCGACGTGACACTAGCCTAGTCCGCTCGCACGGGACTACTCTCGCGGTCACCCCGTTACCCCGCAACCCGATGCCCATCACCGGCTTGCTGCTCAATCTCCTGTGGATCGCCTTCGGCGGCTTCTATATGGCCGTCGGCTGGTTCATCGCCGCGATCGTCATGGCGATCACCATCGTGGGCCTGCCCTGGACGCGCGCCGCCTTCAATATCGCGCTCTATACGCTGCTGCCCTTCGGCCAGACCGCCGTTTCCCGCGCGGCTTATACGGGCCGCGAGGACCTCGGTACAGGCGCGCTCGGCGCGATCGGGAATCTGATCTGGCTGGTGCTGGCGGGCTGGTGGCTCGCGCTCGGCCATCTGATCACGGCGCTGGTCCTGGCCATCACCATCATCGGCCTCCCCTTCGCCTGGGCGCACCTGAAGCTCGCGGGCCTTGCGCTCTGGCCGATCGGCAGGATGATCGTGCCGATCGAGGAAACCGTGCGTTACCGACGTTGACCATCATCGAGTCGCTTCCAGGGAGGAGTGCATGGGACTGCTCGACGGCAAGATCGCCATCATCACCGGCGGTACCAGCGGGATCGGCGCCGCCACGGCGCGGCTCTTCGTCGCCGAGGGCGCCAAGGTCGTGTTCACCGGCCGGCGCAAGCCCGAGGGCGAGGCGGTCGCCAGGCGGATCGGCCCGCACGCGACCTTTATCCAGGCGGATGCCACAAGCGAGGCGGATTGGGAGCGCGTCATCCGCGCGACGCTCGACCAGCACGGTCGGCTCGACGCGCTCTTCAACAACGCCGGCGGTCCCGCACCAACCGGCAGCATCGAGAGCGTGCCCGTCGCCGGCTTCGATGCCGCCATGGCGCTCTTGGTGCGCTCGGTGATGCTCGGCATGAAGCACGCATCCCCGATCATGAAGCGGCAGAAATCCGGATCGATCATCAACAACGGCTCGGTCGCGGGTCATCAGACCGGCTACTCGACCTCGATGATCTACGGCGCCGCCAAGGCGGCGGTGATCCACCTCACGCGCTGCGTCGCCATGGAGCTCGGCGAGCACAGCGTGCGCGTCAATTCCATCTCGCCGGGCGCGATCGCGACCGGCATCCTCGCCAAGGCGCTGGGCGCCGAGCCCAGCAAGGCCGACGGCATGGCCGACAAGCTCAAGGTCGCCTTCGCGACGGCGCAGCCGATCCCGCGCGCGGGCGTGCCCGACGACATCGCGCAATGCGCGTGCTGGCTCGCCTCCGACCGCTCGACCTTCGTCAACGGCGAGGACATCGTGATCGACGGCGGCCAGATCCGCGGCCGCTTCTATTCGCCGCACCAGGCCGCCGTGCGCCAGACCAAGTCCATGCTGGGGCTGGAGGGCTGATCCCCGAGGCTGTTGCTTGACACTGTCACCTTAGTCGGGGCGAACTGAGCCCGATCTGCGAAATTGGGAGCGAGAATGACCACTCTGACTTATCAAGCGCCGGCGACGGTGCAGGACGCCGTCCGGATCCTTGCAGGCGCCAGCGGCGTCGCGAAGGTCTTGGCCGGCGGCACCGACCTGCTGGTGCAGCTGCGGTCGGGCCGGGTGAAGCCTGACCTGATCGTCGATACCAAGAAGATCCCGGGCATGATCGGGATCCGCGAGGTCGAAGGCGGCTTCGTGATCGGCGCGGCGACGCCAGGCGCGGTGCTCGGCGAGCATGCGGCGCTGGAGAAGGCCTGGCCCGGCGTGGTCGAGGCCGCAAACCTCATCGGCTCGACCCAGGTGCAGGGCCGTGCCTCGCTCGCCGGCAATCTCTGCAACGCCTCGCCCGCGGCCGACAGCGTGCCCGCGCTGATCGCGGCCAAGGCCACCTGCGTGATCGTGGGACCCAAGGGCCAGCGCGAGGCGCCGGTCGAGAGCATCGTGATCGGTCCCGGCCGCACCTCGCTCACCCGCGACGAGATCATCACGGAGTTCCACCTGCCGAAGCGGCCGCCGCGCTCGGGCGACGCCTATCTCCGCTTCATTCCGCGCACCGAGATGGATATCGCCGTGGTGGGCGCCGGTGTCAGCGTGACGCTCGACGCCGGCGGCGTCTGCCGCGATGCGCGGGTGTCGCTCGGCGCGGTCGCGCCGACGCCGCTCTTGGTGCCCGAGGCCGCCGCCGCGCTGATCGGGCACAAGCTCAATCAGCCGACCCTGGACGCCCTCGACGCCGCCGCGCGCAAGGCCTGCAAGCCGATCGACGACAAGCGCGGCACCATCGACTACCGGATCAAGGTTGCAGGCGTGCTGGCGCGCCGTGCCGCCGCCATCGCCTTCGAGCGCGCAGGAGCCCATCGATGAGCCGAACCCACGTTTCCGCCGTGATCAACGGCGAGCCCAGGGATTTCCTCTGCGAGCCGCAACAGACCCTGCTCGACGTGCTGCGCGACGAGCTCAACCTCACCGGCAGCAAGGAAGGCTGCGGCTCCGGCGACTGCGGCGCCTGCAGCGTGATCCTCGACGGCAGGCTGGTCTGCTCCTG
>DATFRA010000111.1:0-4999 GCA_035263705.1 Allostellaceae bacterium | reverse complement strand
GTTCCTCCCGCCTGGTCGAGATCGACAGCGACGAATCGGCCCCCGGGCTTGAGGTCGGCGAGAAGCGGCGTTCGCCGGCTGACCCGGTCGAAATCGTCCAGCTGGAGCGGCACCTCGACCTCGTTGGCGAGCGCGAGCAGGTGAAGCACCGCATTGGTAGAACCGCCGGTGGCGGCCACCCCGGCAATGGCGTTCTCGAAGGAAGCGCGGCCGACGATGTCGCGCGGCCGCAGATTCTGGGCGAGTAGCGCGACCAGCGCCTCGCCCGCCCCTCGCGCCGCGCCGTCTTTGCGCTGATCCTCGGCTGCGATGGTGGCGTAGCCCGGCGGGGATAAGCCGAGGAACTCTACCGCGAGCGCCATCGTATTGGCGGTGTACTGGCCGCCGCAGGCGCCGGCGCCGGGACAGGCCACGTCTTCGAGCTGCGCCAGTCGCCCGGCGGACATCTTCCCGGCGGCGTGTGCGCCCACCGCTTCGAAGACGTCCTGAATGGTGACATCCCGCCCTTCGAATCGACCGGGGGCGATCGAGCCGCCGTAGAGAACCAGAGAAGGCAGGTTCAGACGCAGCAGCGCCATTGCCGCGCCGGGGATCGTCTTGTCGCAGCCGACCAGGGCCACCACCGCGTCGAAGAGATGACCGCGGCAGACCAGCTCGATCGAATCGGCGATGATCTCGCGGCTCACCAGCGAGGCTTTCATCCCCTCCGTCCCCATGGTGACGCCATCGCTCACCGAGATGGTGTTGAACTCCATCGGCGTGGCGCCCGCCGCGCGAATTCCCTCCTTCACCTGCTGGGCGAGCCGGCGCAGGTGGTAGTTGCAAGGCATCGTTTCGGTCCAGGTGTTGGCAACCCCGACAATTGGCCGCGCTAGATCAGCGGTGGTGAAGCCGATCGCCTTGAGCATCGAGCGCGCTGGCGCCCGCTCCGGTCCTTCGGTGATCGCTCGGCTCTTGTGTCGTGGGTCGTGGGCCATCTTTTCGCCTCGTCAGGATGCCTCTCGCAAAGCGGCGAGCACCGCGTCGCCGACCTCTTCGGTGCTCGCCGGCCTCGAGCTGTGGGGGGCAAGGTCGCCGGTGAGGGCACCGAGCTCAATCGCCTGCGACACCGCCTTTTCCACCGCCCGCGCCTCGGCCTCAAGTCGCAGCGAGTGGCGCAAGAGCATCGCCGCGCTCAGGATGGCACCGTAGGGATTGGCCACGCCGAAGCCGGCGATGTCGGGGGCCGAGCCGTGGATCGGCTCGAACAGCCCACGCGTTCCAGCTCCCAGAGAGGCGGACGGCAGCAAGCCGATCGAGCCGCAAAGGACCGCCGCCTCGTCGGTGAGGATGTCTCCGAACATGTTCTCCGTCACCACCACGTCGAAGCTCGTTGGGTGCGCAATGAGGGTCAGCGCGAAAGAATCCACCAGCTGATGCTCGAGCTTCAGCTCGGGAAACTCTTTCCGGACCACCGCCGTCGTCACCGTCCGCCAAAGACGACTCGTCTCCAGCACGTTGGCCTTGTCCACCGAGGTCAGGCGGCCGCCGCGCTTTCGTGCCTCCACGCAGGCAACGCGGACGACGCGCGCGATCTCCTGGGCCGAGTACGCGCAGGTGTCCACCGCTCGGTCTGCCTCGCGCCGCTTCTCGCCAAAGTACAAGCCGCCGGTCAGCTCCCGCACGAAAAGCATGTCCGCGCCGCCGAGCACCTCAGCTTTCACCGGCGAGGCGTCGGCTAGCTTTGGATGCACCGTGATCGGCCGGAGGTTGGCGAACAGGCCGAGCGCTCGGCGCAGCTCGAGCAGCCCTTGCTCAGGCCGAACGGCGCTCTCGGCATCCCATTTTGGACCTCCCACCGCCCCGAGAAGCACCGCGGCCGCACTCTGGCACAGGTCCAGCGTGGCGGGGGGAAGGGGCGCGCCGGTGCGGTCAATTGCCTCGCCGCCGATCGGCGCCCTTCGCAGCTCGAAGGAATGGACGAAGCGGTGTGCCACTGCTTCGAGCACGCGGGTCGCCTGGCGGACCACCTCTGGTCCGATGCCGTCGCCCGGCAGAACGGCGATCAGTGCGCGCATCGCTCCCCCTCGAAGCTTCGGATGGCATCCTGCTGGCTGAGGAGAAAGCCGAGCTCGTCGATTCCATTCAGCAGGCAGTGGCGGGCGAATGAGTCAATGGAGAAGCCGGCGCGGGTGCCGTCCTCGAGCGCGAGCGTCTGCTCCTCAAGGTTGATCACCACCTTGGCCCCCGGCGCGCCGAGCAGGCGGCGGTGTATCGCCCGATCTACCACCGCCGGGAGCAGGCCATTCATCACCGCGTTGCGGCGGAAGATGTCGGCGATCGAGCAGCTCACCACCGCGCGAAAGCCGTGATCGACGAGTGCCCAGACTGCGTGCTCGCGAGAGGAGCCACAGCCGAAGTTCTCGCCCGCAACCAATATCTGGGCACCTCTCGCTCCGGGCGCGTCGAGCGGGAAACCGGGCCGTGGGCGGCCGTCGTCGTCATAGCGCCAGCCGGCGAAAAGAGCCTTCCCCAGTCCTGCTTTGTCAGTGCCTTTCAGGAAGCGCGCAGGGATGATCTGATCCGTGTCGATGTTTTCTTGCGACAACACGACGATCTGCGACATCAGCTTGCGGAATGGGTCCATGGTCAGCTCGCGAGCTCCCGCGGATCGGCAATGCGCCCGGCAATGGCGGAGGCGGCCGCAGTGAGGGGGCTGGCGAGGAAGGTACGGCCGCCGGGCCCTTGGCGACCCTCGAAATTCCGGTTCGTGGTGCTCACCGCATACTGGCCCGGCTCGAGGCGATCCCCGTTCATCGCGATGCACATCGAGCAGCCGGGCTCGCGCCACTCCGCACCCGCTTCGCGAAAAATGCGGTCAAGGCCCTCGGCTTCGGCCTGGCGTTTCACCTGCTGGGAGCCGGGGACGACGAGGGTGCGAACGCGGCTCGAGAGCTTACGCCCCTGCATCGCCTGCGCGGCGGCTCGTAAATCCGAGAGGCGCCCGTTGGTGCAGCTGCCGATGAAAACGAGGTCGATGGGGTGGCCAAGGAGCTGTTTGCCGGGGCGCAGCCCCATGTAGCGCAGCGCCTTTTCCAGCGCGGCGCGGGCACTGGCGTCCCCGACCGCGCTCGGATCCGGCACTGTCCCGTGCAGCGGGATGCTCATGCCGGGATGGGTGCCGTAAGTAATCATCGGCTCTAGCGCCTCCGCCTCGAGCTCGACCTTCGCTTCGAACGCCGCGCCGGGATCGGACGGCAGTGTCCGCCAGGATGCGAGCGCGCGCTCCCAAGCCGTCCCTTTCGGCCCCAGAGGGGTGCGCGCTAGGTACTCGAAGGTGACGTCATCGGGAGCAATCAATCCAGCCCGCGCGCCGGCTTCGATCGACATGTTGCAGATCGTCATCCGTTCTTCCATCGAGAGCGCGCGGATGGCGCTGCCGGTGTACTCGATGACGTACCCCGTCCCGCCGCCGACGCCGATTTTGCGGATCACCGCGAGAATGACGTCCTTGGCGGAGACACCGGGGGGTAGCCGGCCCGAGACGCGGACCTCGAGTGTTTTCGGACGGCGTTGGAGCAGGCACTGCGTGGCCAGAACGTGGGCCACCTCGGTCGTTCCAATGCCGAATGCGAGCGCCCCGAAAGCGCCGTTGGTGCTGGTGTGGCTGTCGCCGCACACGACGGTGGAGCCGGGGTGGGTCAGCCCCAGCTCGGGAGCGATGACGTGGACGATGCCCTGACGCTCGCTGCCCAACCCGTGAAGCTCGATCCCAAACTCGCGACAATTGGCCTCGAGCCTCGCCACTTGTGCGGCGCCCTGGTTGTCGGCGAAGGCCAGCTGCCCATCCGGACCTCGCGTCGTTGGCACCGAGTGGTCGGCGGTGGCGATGGTGCGCTCCGGCCGCCGCACCCGAAGACCTCGCTGCCGCAGCAGCGCGAACGCCTGGGGCGAAGTGACCTCGTGAATGAGGTGCAGGTCGACATAAAGCACGGCGGGAGTCTCGACCGTCTCCGGCGACACGACGTGCCGGTCCCAAATTTTTTCAAACAACGTGCGCGGCGGCGCGCCTTGGGGCTGAGATCCGGAGGAGCCATTGGCATTCGCGTCGGGGGCGGCCTTCCCGTTGGCGGCGATTCGGTTCAGCACCTCGAGATAGGCATGCGCGCTGGCGACGATGATGTCGGTGCCCAGACCCTGGCCACGGTAGGTGCGATCGCCGTGCTCTACCTCGACCGAGACTTCTCCCTGCGCATCGCCGCCCACCGTGGCGCTGGCGACCTGGTAATCGCGGACCTGGACCCGCATCCCGGTGATTTGCTCGATGGCCTTGAACACCGCGTCCACCGGACCGTCGCCGCTCGAGGTGCCGTGAATGGTTTTACCGCCGCGCCGGCGAAGGCAGACCTCGGCGGTAGCCCACTTCTCCGTCCCGGTCGAGGCGCTCAGCGAGAGCAGTTCCCAGGCGCCGGCGAAGCTGCCGTGGAGGAAGCCGTTCACCAACGCCTCGAGGTCCCCGTCGTAGATTTCCTTCTTCTTGTCGGCGAGCCGCTTGACCTCGTCGAAGAGCTTGTCCAGCTCGGCTTTGTCCAAATGGTAGCCAAGCTCGCTCAGCCTCATCTGAAGCAGATGCCGGCCGCTGTGTTTGCCAAGCACCAGGTTGGTGCACTTAAAGCCCACGTCCTCGGGCTTCATGATTTCGTAGGTGGCCGAGTGCATCATGATCCCGTGCTGGTGGATCCCCGCTTCGTGAGCGAAGGCGTTTTGGCCGACGATCGCCTTGTTTCGCTGCACCGGAAAACCGGACGCTTTGGCGACGACGCGACTCGCCGGGTAAAGATGCTCGGTGCGCACGCCGGTGTGCAGGCGGAAGTAGTCAGCGCGCGTCTTGAGCGCCATCACCACCTCTTCCAGAGAGCAGTTCCCCGCCCGCTCGCCGATGCCATTGATGGTGCACTCCACCTGCCGCGCCCCCTCCTGAAGAGCGGCGAGGCTGTTGGCCACCGCCAGGCCGAGGTCG
>DATFRA010000110.1:0-39787 GCA_035263705.1 Allostellaceae bacterium | reverse complement strand
CGGAAACCGCGGAAGACCGCGACGAGTGCTTAATGCTCGCGCATTTCTATGAGCAGTCCGCGCGCGAACTCGAGCAGCGCACGAAGCAGCGGCTCCACTGAGAGACCGCATCAATCGCATCGGCAGGAGGGCGCGCGGCCCTCCCGCCTCGTATCCCCGTTCCGAGCTTTCGTGTAGGATGCCGCGCACTTCCTGGCATTGACATGGAACATCAAGGAGTTGACGCACCATGACGCAGGCGCGGCCGATCATGGAAGGCAAACGGGGCCTGATCATGGGCGTCGCCAACGATCGCTCTCTCGCCTGGGGCATTGCGAAGGCGGTGAGCGCGCACGGTGCCGATCTCGCCTTCACCTTCCAGGGCGAGGCGCTCGAGAAGCGCGTGCGGCCGCTGGCGGAGACGCTCGGCAGCACCTTCGTGCTCGACTGCGACGTCACCAACGAGACCAGCATCTCGCGCGTGTTCGAGGCGATCTCCGAGCGCTGGGGCCGGCTCGATTTCCTGGTGCATGCGATCGCCTTCTCCGACAAGGAGGAGCTCAAGGGCAAGTATGTCGAGACCACCCGCGGCAACTTCCTGCGCACGCTGGAAATCTCCTGCTACTCCTTCACCGATCTCTGCCGCCGCGCCGCGCCGCTGATGACCAATGGCGGTAGTTTGCTCACGCTCACCTATTACGGCGCCGAGCGCGTGATGCCCCACTACAACGTGATGGGCGTCGCCAAGGCGGCGCTCGAGGCGAGCGTGCGCTATATCGCCGTCGATCTCGGCGGGCAGAACATCCGTGTGAACGCCATCTCCGCGGGGCCGATCAAGACGCTCGCGGCTTCGGGTATCGGCGACTTCCGCTACATCCTCAAGTGGAACCAGTACAACTCACCCTTGAAGCGCAATGTCAGCATCGAGGACGTCGGCGGTGCCGGCCTCTATCTGCTGAGCGATCTGGCGGCGGGCGTGAGCGGCGAGGTGCACCACGTCGATTGCGGCTACCACGTGGTCGGCATGAAGGCGGTGGACGCGCCCGACATCTCCGTGGTCTAGCGAGGGCGCTTTGGCGGGCAACAGCTTCGGCACGCTCTTCCGCTTCACCACCTGGGGCGAGAGCCACGGCCCCGCGATCGGCGTCGTCGTCGACGGCGTGCCGCCGCGCTTGCCCCTCGCCGAGCCCGACATCCAGCATTGGCTCGACCGGCGCAAGCCCGGCCAGTCGCGCTTTACGACGCAGCGCCGCGAGCCCGATCAAGTGAAAATCCTCTCCGGCATCTTCGAGGGCAATACCACGGGCGCTCCGATCCAGCTCATGATTGAGAACGTCGACGCGCGCTCGAAGGACTACGACGACACCAAGGAGAAATTCCGGCCGGGCCACGCCGACTACACCTATTGGGCCAAGTACGGCATCCGCGACTACCGCGGCGGCGGGCGCGCCTCCGCGCGCGAGACTGCGAGCCGCGTCGCCGCGGGTGCGATTGCGCGGAAGATCTTGGGCGCCGCCGTCACCATCCGGGGCGCCGTGATCCAGCTCGGCCCCCACAAGATCGACCGCGCACGCTGGGACTGGGACGCGGTCGAGGACAATCCCTTCTGGTGCCCCGACCGGCAGGCGGCCCAGGCGTGGGAAGGCTACCTCGATGACGTCCGCAAGCGCGGCTCGTCGGCGGGCGCCGTGATCGAGGTGGTCGCGAGCGGCATCCCCGTGGGCCTGGGCGAACCCGTCTACGACAAGCTCGACGGCGATCTCGCCCGGGCGCTCATGACTATCAACGCGGTCAAGGCCGTCGAGATCGGCGCCGGCCTCGCCGCGGCGGCGCTCTCCGGCGAGGAGAACGCCGACGAGATGCGCATGGCCAGTGGCCGCGTCACGTTCCTCTCGAACAACGCCGGCGGAATCCTCGGCGGCATCTCCACCGGCCAGGACATCGTCGCCCGCTTCGCCGTCAAGCCGACGAGCTCGATCCTGGCGCCGCGCCGCACCGTCGACATCCACGGCCGCGACACGGAGATCTCCACCAAAGGCCGCCACGACCCCTGCGTCGGCATCCGCGCGACCCCGGTCGGCGAAGCCATGGTGGCGGTGGTGCTGGCGGATCACCTGCTGCGGCACAGAGCTATTGGCCGTTAGCGTTAGCTTCAGCTCTTAGGTGCATCGCTGACATCTCTGGCTGACAGCCGACGATCGACCGCTTAAAGCTAGCGGCCAATAGCCAACAGCTAAGAGCTGACCGCCATGCCCCAGCCCGACCACATCTCCGCACTCCCCGTGCCGGATCCGGCCAAGCTCGATGACGACATCCAGGCAGTCTATCAGAAATGCCGAGAGAAGCTCGGCCTGGTGCCGAACGTGCTGCGCGCTTACAGCTTCCACCCGCAGAAGCTGCGAAATTTCATGACCATGTACAACGAGCTCATGCTCGGTGACTCCAAGCTCAGCAAGCTCGAGCGCGAGATGGTTGCCGTCGTGGTCTCCTCTGCGAACCGCTGCTACTACTGCCTCGTGGCGCACGGACAGGCGGTGCGGCGGCTCTCGGGCGATCCCGAGCTTGGCGAGATGATGGCGCTCAATCACCGCGTGGCGAAGCTGAGCAAGCGCCAGCGCGCGATGCTCGATTTCGCCTGGAAGCTGACGACGATGCCGCATTCGGTCGAGGAGCCCGATCGCGCGGCGCTTCGCGCCGCGGGCCTCGACGACACCGAGATCTTCGACCTTGCCGATGTCGTCGCGTTCTTCAATCTCTCGAACCGGATGGCCTTCGCGCTCGATATGATGCCGAACCGGGAATACCACCGCCTCGACCGCTGATCGGGAGCTAGCCCATGCGCCGCTTCATCGTCGGGTTCTTCGCCGTCATCGGCGCCTTCTTCACCGTCCTTGTCGTGGGCCTCCTGGTGCTGGCGATCTGGGGCTCCTCCGCAACCACGCCCATCGGCGAGTCCGCCGTGCTCAGCCTCAATCTCACGGAAGGGCTCTCGGATACGGCCCCGCGCGAGGGGCTAGGCGCGGTTTTCGTGGAACAGAAACCCACGCTGCGCGACGTGCTCGACGCCATCGAGCGCGCCGGGAACGACGCGCGCATCAAGGGCGTGTTCGCGCGCGTGGGCGGCGACGACGTAGCGACTGCCCAGGCCCAGGAGCTTCGCGATGCCATCGCCGCGCTGCGCGCCAAGGGCAAATTCGCGATCGCCTATGCCGATACCGTCGGCGAGTTCGGCGCGGGGACCCACGCCTACTACCTCGCCGCCGGCTTCGACCAGATCTGGCTGCAGCCGCAGGGTATCGTCGGCCTCTCGGGCCTCAGGATGGAGGCACCCTTCTTCCGCGGCCTCCTCGACAAGATCGGGGTGGTGCCGAGCTTCGACCACCGCTCGGAATATAAGACCGCGTTCAACATGCTCACCGAGCAGCAGATGACGCCGCCGCACCGCGAGGAGACCGAGAGCATCCTGCGCTCGGTCTTCAGCCAGATCGTGACCGGCATCGCACACGACCGGAAGCTCGAGGAGAAGCAGGTGCGCGCGCTGGTCGACCGCGGGTTGCTGCTCCCGGACGAGGCGCTGCAGGCTCACCTGATCGACCACGTGGGCTACCGCGACGAGGCGGAGGCGGAGGCGAAGGCGCGCGCCGGCAAGGACGCGGAACTCGTGACCACGCTCAACTACCTCGACAGCGCGGGCCGGCCGCATGAGAAAGGTCCGACCATCGCGCTCATCTACGGCACCGGGCTGATCCAGCGCGGCACCAGTACGCCAAACCCGTTCTCGGCATCGGGCCTCATGGGCGCGGACACCGTGGTGCGCGCCTTCGACAAGGCCGCCCGCGACGCCGACGTGAAGGCGATCCTGTTCCGGGTCGACAGCCCCGGCGGCTCGGCGGTCGCTTCGGAGACGATCTGGCATGCCGTCGAGCGCGCGCACCGGAGCCGCAAGCCCATCGTCGTCAGCATGGGCGCGATCGCGGGGTCAGGCGGCTATTACATCGCGGCACCCGCCGACAAGATCGTGGCGGAGCCCGCGACCCTCACCGGCTCGATCGGCGTGCTCGCGGGCAAGCTCGTCCTCGGCGGTCTCTGGGACAAGCTGGGGGTCAGCTGGGACACGGTCAACGAAGGCGCCAACGTCAGCATGTTCAGCACGCTCCAGGACTTTTCGCCGCCCGAGAAGGAGCGCTTTGAGACGTTCCTCGATGCCGCCTACGGCACCTTCAAGGATCGGGTGGCCAAGGGCCGGAAGCTCGGCGACGACGGGGTCGAGGCCGTCGCCAAGGGCCGGGTGTGGACCGGAGAAGACGCCAAGGGCCGGGGGCTCGTCGATGCGCTGGGTGGGCTCGCCACGGCGCTGCGCTTGGCGAAGCAGGCGGCGAATATCCGCGAGGACCAGGAGGTAACCCTGAAGCTCTACCCCCGCGCGGAGACCTTGGGTGAAGCTTTCGGCCGGCTCACCAGCCGCCGGCACCCGGACGACGACAGCGCAGATGCGGACGCGCTCACCCAGCGGCTGGGAGCGCTACGGACGTTGCTCTATCAGATCGAGCGCGCGACCGCGCCCGTCGGCTCCGCGCTCATGCCCTCGCTCCCGGCGCCTTGATCCCTGACGACCGGCGATAGTGACCTGATTAACCGGGATTTTCAGGCGCGAGGCTTCGCCGAGTCGGTCGCGTCGACGTGGCCCGACAGGCGCCCGCCCCGCTCGATCTCGATCTCGCCGTAGCGCACGGCAGCGGAGACCTGCCCGGGGGCCCGGATCAGGAGCCGGCCGCTCACGGTGAGCTCGCCCTCGAAGCGGCCGCGGATTTCGGCGCTCTCGACCGAGGCGGAGCCAGTGAAGAGGCCGCCCTCGGAGATCGCTATGTCGCGGCAATCCTTGATGTTTGCTTTGACCGTCCCCTCGACGACCAAACGGTCGCAGGCACTGATCTCGCCGGAGAGCACAATCTCGCGGCCGACCACCAGCGTACGGGTCGCGGTCTGCTGTCCCAGCGGTGCCTCGCCGTTTGTCTTCTGGGCCGCGATCGGATGGGTCTCGCGCGCGCGGTCCGCCACGACAGGCGGCGGCGCCATAGGGCGGGTGGGTTGGGTCGGAGGTTCAGGCAAGGGGCCAGACTTTCGCATGGTGGTAAGAATGTTGGCCATGATAACCCCCCGGCGCCCTACGCCTCAATGACAGATAAGCGGGATGCTACTCACCCGCGCGCCCGATGGGGAGGGGTAATTTTTAAGTCCGGTACGCTTTTTCAAAAGGCTATCGGGCCCCTCACCGCTCGAACCAGGCCACGAGTTCCACCTGCGCCGACCACAGGAACTGGTCGACCGGCACAACGCGCGCGAGGCGATAACCGCCGTCGACCAGAGTGCGCGCATCACGGCCGAAGGTCGCTGGATTGCACGACACCGCCACCACGCGTGGCACCTCGGATTCCGCAAGCGCGCGAGCCTGCGCCTTCGCGCCCGCGCGCGGCGGGTCGAACACGGCAGCATCGAAGCGGCGCAACTCGTCTCTCATGACCGGGCGCGTCTCGAGATCGCGCAGCTCCGCGCTCACGCGACCGCTCAGCGTCGCGCGCGCCGCGGCGGAGCCGAGCGCGGCGATCGCGGAGCGCGCGCCGTCGACGGCGTGCACCGGCGCTCGCTCCGCGAGCGCGAAGGTGAACGTGCCGAGTCCCGCGTAGAGATCGAGCATGCGCTTTGGCATGCCGACGCCGCCGAGCACCAGCTCCGCCAGCACGGCATCCGCCTCGGCGCTCGCCTGCAGGAAGCCGTCGGCGGGGAGATCCACGGCCACGCCGGCAAACACGATGCGCGGTCGCCGACGCTCTGACACCGGCGTCGGCGGCTCAGCGCCCACGCGCCAGGAGAGCCGCGCGAGATCGTTGACCTCCGCGAATGCCGCGAGCATCTCGAGCCCGCCGAGATCCGGCTCATGCGGCAGCTCCAGCAACCCATCGAGCCCGCTCTCCACGTGAGTGAGCACGGCGGCGCCGGTTTCGCCCGGCCGCAGCAGCCGCGATGCCAGCTCGCGCAACGGCGGCACCACAGTCACCAGTGCCGGACGCAGCACGGCGCACACGTGCATGTCCACGACCTCGTGGCTCTCGCGCGCATGAAAGCCCACGCGCACCGCTCCCTTGCGCGGCCGATCGAGCGAGAGCCGTGCGCGCCGCCGCGTGCGCGGCGGCAGGCGCCGGAGCGGCTCGACGACGCCGGCGTCCAGGCCGCGGCGCTCGAGCGCCCCGCGCACCATCTCTTCCTTGAAGGCGCGATAGGCATCGTTGGTCACATGCTGGAGCGCGCAGCCGCCGCAGGCTCCGAAATGCGCGCAGGGCGGAATCTGCCGTGCCCCGGGGGCCAGCATATCCACGACGGTGCCGAGGCGACCCTCGTCGCGCGGCGCGCCGAGGCGCGCCCGCACGCGGTCGCCGGGCGCTGTATAGGGGAGATAGACGGGTCTCCCCGCGTGCACGGCGATGCCGTCGCCGCGTACGCCCACGCGCTCCACTGTGAGGTCGACCATGCCGAGTGTGCCCCTGCTCACGCCGCGCGCTTCCGGGCGTAAACCAGGAATTCCTGATTGCCGTCGGCGCCCAGGATCGGGCTCTCTATCAGCCCCTCGACCCGCCACCCCGTTCGCGTATTAAGCCAGGCGACGATGCGGTCGCAGACCTCGCGCCGGAGCGCAGGGTCGCGGACGATACCGCCCTTTCCCACCCTGCCCTTGCCGACCTCGAACTGCGGCTTGATGAGCGAGACCAGCTCGGCACTCCCCGCCGTCAGCGCGAGCGGCGCCGGCAGCACCACCTCGAGGCCGATGAAGCTCGCGTCGCAGACGACGAGATCGACCGGATCCGGCACCGCGGCGCGCGTGAGATGGCGCGCGTTGACGCGCTCCAGAAGGACGACCCGCGGATCCGACCGCAGCTTCGCCGCGAGCTGGCCGTAGCCGACATCGACGGCGTAGACGCGAGCAGCGGCGCGCGCGAGTAGCACGTCGGTGAAGCCCCCCGTGGAGGCACCGATGTCGAGCGTGGTGGCGCCCGCGGGATCGATCGCGAAATGGTCGAGCGCGTGAACCAGCTTGAGACCGCCCCGGGAAACCCAGGGGTGGTCGCGGCCTCGGACCTCGATGGGCGTCTCATGCGGCAGCATCACGCCCGGCTTATCGAGCCTTCGGTCGGCGCTCCAGACCAGCCCGGCCATGACCAGCGCCTGCGCCTTGCTGCGCGTCTCCGCCAAGCCTCGCTCGACCAGCAGCACGTCGAGGCGCCTCCGCGCACTCACGGGAGCGTAGAGAGCACTCGCACCCTGTGGAAGGTTCTGCTACGCCCGCGCCGAGGCGGCGCTCGCCTGCCGGCCGAGCGCGGACAGTGCCGTCTCGACGATATGGCGGGCGTTGAGATGCGCCTGATCATACTGCTTCGCCGGTGCGTCGTGATCGATGAAGCAGTCGGGCAGCACCATCGGCCTGATCTTGAGGCCATGATCGAGCTGACCGGAGCTGGCGAGGTAATGAAGCACGTGCGCGGCAAATCCGCCGATCGCGGCTTCCTCGATGGTGATCAGCACCTCGTGCTCCCTGACGAGCCGGTCGATCAGCGCGGTGTCGAGCGGCTTGGCGAAGCGGGCGTCGGCTACCGTAGTAGACAATCCGTAGCCCGCGAGGTCGTCCGCGGCCTTCAGGCATTCCTGCAGCCGCGCGCCGAAGCTCAGGATCGCGATCTTGGTGCCCTCGCGCACGACGCGGCCGCGTCCGATCTCCAGCGGCTCCCCATGCTCTGGCAACGTCACGCCGATGCCCTCGCCGCGCGGATAGCGAAGCGCGCTCGGCCGGTCGTCGATTGCGGCGGCGGTGGCCACCATGTGAACGAGTTCCGCCTCGTCGGCCGCCGCCATGATGACGAAGCCCGGGAGACAGCCAAGGTAGCTGACATCGAACGAGCCGGCGTGGGTCGCGCCATCGGCGCCGACGAGGCCCGCCCGGTCCATGGCGAAACGTACCGGGAGACGCTGGATCGCGACATCGTGCACGACCTGATCGTAGGCGCGCTGCAGGAACGTCGAGTAGATCGTGGCGAAGGGGCGCATGCCCTCGCAGGCGAGGCCGGCAGCGAAGGTCACCGCGTGTTGCTCGGCGATGCCCACGTCGAAGCACCGGTTCGGAAATTTCTCCGCGAACTTGTCGAGGCCGGTGCCCGACGGCATCGCCCCGGTGATCGCGATGATCCGGTCGTCGCGCGAGGCCTGGTCGATCAGCGCCTTGGCATAGACGCTGGTGTAGCTGGGCGCCGTGGGCTTGCCCTTGGCCTGAGCGCCCGTCGCCACGTCGAACTTCACGACCCCGTGGTATTTGTCCGCCGCCGCCTCGGCGGGTGCGTAGCCGTGACCCTTCTGTGTCACCACATGGACGAGCACGGGTCCCGTCTCCGAGCTGTCGCGGACGTTCTTGAGCACGGGCAGGAGATGCTCGAGGTTGTGGCCGTCGATCGGGCCCACATAGTAGAAACCCAGCTCCTCGAAGAGCGTCCCGCCGGTGACGAAGCCGCGGGCGTATTCCTCGGCGCGCTTCGCCGCGCGCTCCAGGGGCCCCGGGAACTTGCTCGCCATCTCCCGCGCGATATGCCGGAAGCTGCGATAAGGCTTCGAGGACAGCAGCCGCGACAGGTACGCGCTCATGGCACCCACCGGAGGCGCGATCGACATGTCGTTGTCGTTCAGGATCACGATCAACCGCTCGTCCATTGAGCCCGCATTGTTCATCGCCTCGTAGGCCATGCCGGCGCTCATGGCGCCGTCGCCGATCACCGCGATGACGTGCTGGTTCTCGCCCTTGAGGTCGCGTGCCACAGCCATGCCCAGCGCCGAAGAGATCGATGTCGAGCTGTGCGCCGCGCCGAACGGGTCGTATTCACTCTCCACCCGCCGGGTGAAGCCGGAGAGGCCGCCGCCCTGCCTAAGGGTCCGAATACGGTCACGCCGGCCCGTGAGAATCTTGTGTGGATACGCCTGGTGCCCGACGTCCCAGATGAGCTTGTCCTTGGGTGTCTCGAAGACGTAGTGGAGCGCTACCGTGAGTTCGACCACGCCCAGGCCGGCGCCGAGGTGGCCGCCGGTCACGGATACCGCGTCGATGAGCTCCTGCCGCAACTCGTCGGCGATCGCGCCGAGCTCCCTCTCCTCGAAATTCCGCAAGTCCGCGGGATAGACGATCCGATCCAGATAGGGAGTGCGGTTCGAGACCGGACGTGGTCCGTCTGCGCCTCCGGTCGCGGGAGGCTGAGCCGATTTCATCACGATGGCTTCCCTAACTTGGCTGTTATCAACACCAAATGCCGGACTCGCGTGCAAGACCCCTAGCACGGCCGGTTCGATTGCGCCCACATAAACACAGACGAAACAAATAGGCAATTCGCCCTGAGAATCACGGGGCCTCGGGCTCGCCTACAAAATGGATTCGGCCCGGCGAAGCCCTACCGATGAGAATTGGGCAGAATTGCGTCGGTTCCAGTGCTGACCTGGAGCCTGCCATGCGCCCGGCGGGCCAGTCCCGATTTGCCTATTGGCGGCGGCCCGGGTTATTTTCTCGCCGCAATAGCGAGGTATTCTATGGACCAGCCGGCCGCCGGCAACGGCGCTTCCGCCAGACGGCGCTTGCGAGTCGTGCTCGCGCAGCCCCGAGGCTTTTGTGCCGGGGTGGAGCGGGCGATCGAGATCGTCGAGCGCGCGCTCGAGAAGTACGGTCCGCCGATCTATGTCCGGCACGAGATCGTACACAACCGCCACGTGGTGGAGCGGCTGCGCGCCAAGGGTGCACGGTTCGTCGACGAGCTCGACGAGATTCCGCCGGGCAGCGTCACCATCTTCAGCGCGCACGGCGTCTCGCGGGCGGTCGAGCAGTCGGCAGAGAACCGCACACTCCCGGTGATCGACGCCACCTGCCCGCTGGTCTCAAAGGTGCACAGCGAGGGCCAGCGCTACGCGGCTCAGGGGCGCGAGATCATCCTGATCGGCCACGCCGGCCACCCCGAGATCGAGGGCACCATGGGCCGGATCGACGGCAAGGTGCATCTCATCTCCAAGGCAGAGGAGGTCGCGAACCTCCGGGTGAGCGATCCCTCGAAGCTCGCCTTCATCACCCAGACGACGCTTAGCGTCGACGACACCCGCGCCGTCATCGACGCCCTCAAGGAGCGCTTCCCGGCGATCGTCGGGCCCGACACCAAGGACATCTGCTACGCCACGCAGAATCGCCAGCGGGCCGTGCGCGATCTTGCGACCGATGTCGACATGATGCTGATCGTGGGCGCCGCCAACAGCTCCAACTCGAACCGCCTGCGCGAGATCGCCGCCGAGCAGCGGGTGCCGAGCTACCTGATCGCGGACGCCGACGCGCTCGACGCGCGCTGGCTCGAGGGCGTGTCGTCGATCGGCATTACCGCCGGAGCCTCCGCTCCGGAGGATCTCGTGCAGAAGCTGATCGAGCGCCTGCGCCAGCTTGCCGACGTCGACCTGCAGACCTCGCCCGGTATCACCGAGAACGTGCGCTTCCGCATGCCCGCGGAGCTCGCGGAAATGAGCGCTTGATAAGCGCCAATCGCCCGCCTTTACTAGTCCCGACAATCAGGAGCTGAACTTGGCCGTACCGCTCAATCAGAAACTCCGCGTCGGCGCGTATATCGTCAAGCAGCACCTCATGGGCGTGAAGCGCTATCCGCTGGTGCTCATGCTCGAGCCACTGTTCCGCTGCAATCTCGCCTGCGCCGGCTGCGGCAAGATCGACTACCCCGATCCGATCCTGAATCAGCGTTTGACGGTTGCCGAGTGCCTCGAGGCGGTCGACGAGTGCGGCGCGCCGGTCGTGTCGATCGCCGGCGGCGAGCCGCTGCTCCACCGCGAGATCGAGCAGGTGGTCGAGGGCATCCTCGCACGCAAGAAGTTCGTCTACCTCTGCACAAACGCGCTCCTGATGGAGAAGAAGATCGATCGGTTCAAGCCGAATCCGTTCTTCGTGTGGTCGGTGCATCTGGATGGCGACCGCGAGATGCACGACAAATCCGTCTGCGAGGAGGGCGTCTATGACCGCGCCGTCGCCGCGATCAAGCTCGCCCGCGAGCGCGGCTTCCGCGTCAACATCAACTGCACCTTGTTCGATGGCAGCGATCCCGTACGCGTCGCCAAGTTCTTCGACGACGTGATGGCGATGGGCGTGCACGGCATGACGGTGTCGCCCGGTTACGCCTACGAGCGGGCGCCCGACCAGGCACATTTCCTCAACCGCCGCAAGACCAAGCAGCTGTTCCGCGACATCTTCCGCTTGGGGCGCGGGCACAAATGGTCGTTCAGCCAGTCCTCACTGTTCCTCGATTTCCTCGCGGGCAACCAGAGCTACCACTGCACCCCCTGGGGCAATCCGACCCGAAACTATTTCGGCTGGCAGCGTCCTTGCTATCTCCTCGGCGAAGGCTACGCCGGGAGCTTCAAGGAGCTGATGACCGAGACCGACTGGGATTCCTACGGCACCGGCAATTACGAGAAGTGCGCGGACTGCATGGTGCACAGCGGCTACGAGGCGACCGCGGTGGTGGACGCGGTACGGCGCCCGCTCAAGGCGCTCGGCGTCGCGCTGTCGGGGATCCGCAGCGACGGGGCCATGGCGGAAGAGATTCCGCTCGAGCGGCAGCGCCCCGCGGAATACGTGTTCTCGCGCCACGTCGAAGGAGCGATGGCGCGGCTCCAGCACGCGCGCCCCGAGCGTCAGGCCGGCTAGCGGAGCTGGAGAACGATCGGAGTGCATGTTGAAGACCCGCGAGGCGGAGGAATAGAGGGGATCTCAAGACTCAAACCCATCGGGAGGAAAAAATATGCCTAGCAAATGGACAGGCTTATCGGCGGCGACAGTGGCCGCCATCGCTTTCGCGTCCTTCGGTAGCGCCGAGGCCGGAACAACCAAGCTCAAGCAGATCGGCACCATCTCGAATCCCGCCGGCCCGATCGACGGCTTCGACATCAGCTTCGTCGACCAGAAGACGCAGCGCTATTACCTCGCGGACCGGTCAAACAAATCGATCGATGTCTTCGACGCCAAGACCGACAAGTTCCTCGGCAGCGTGACCGGCTTTGTCGGCATCGCCCTCAAGGACGGCAAACCCAACAACGACAAGTCCGGTCCGGACGGCGTTGTGGTCGTGGGCGGCCAAGTCTGGGCCGGCGACGGCGACAGCACCATCAAGATCATCGACATCAAGTCGATGAAGGTGGCGGAGACCATCAGCACCGGCGGCAAGACGCGCGTCGACGAGATGGCATACGATCCCAAGGATCAGGTGTTCATCGGCGTCAACAACGCCGAAGAGCCGCCCTACGCCACGCTGATCTCGACCAAGAAGGGCCACAAAGTCATCGCCAAGATCGAATTCCCAGACGCGACCGACGGCGCGGAACAGCCTGCTTACAATCCCGCCGACGGCATGTTCTATGTGGCGATCCCGGAGCTCAAGAAGGACGAGAAGAAGGGCGGCGTCGCCGTGATCGACCCCAAGAACGGCAAGCTGGTGAAGATGCTGCCGGTCGACAATTGCCATCCGAACGGCCTCGCCTTTGGGCCCGGCGGCAATTTCGCGCTCGGCTGCAACGCCAACGGCAAGGAGATGCCGGCGATCATCACCGTCATGAACGCCAAGACCGGCAAGGTCGTGAAGGAAGTGGCGAACATCGGCGCTGCCGACATGGTCGCCTACAACCCGAAGACCGGCCAGTACTACACGGGCTCGCGCGGCATGCCGGAGGGCCCGGTACTCGGCATCATCGACGCCAATGCGAACGCGCTGGTAGACAAAGTGGCGATCAAGGGCGGCAATCCGCACTCAGTCGACGCGAACCATTCGAACAACCACGTCTACGTGCCCGCCGGCTCCGCCAACGGCGGATGCGGCTGCGTCATGGTGTTCGCGCCAACCAAGTAGCTCCCATGAGAACAGCGGCCTCGGGCGATGACCCGGGGCCGCGGTCTGCGGTCGGTTCAACAGGAGAAGAAACGATGGGTTACACGCTCGACCAGCTGTCGGACGCGTGCCATGGCGTCCTGAAGCGCGACCCCGGTCCGGCCGGCCGCACGCAAGTGTGCGCCCTGATCGAGCAAGCGCTCAAGGACGACGCCTTCGTCGAGGAGCACCTCGGCCCTGGCACGCCCGAGCGGAAGATCATCTATCAGGATCCGGAGCTCGGTTTCTGCATCCTTGCCCATGCCTATGAGGGCGCCAAGGAGAGCAAGCCGCACGACCATGGCCCCTCCTGGGCGATCTACGGCCAGGCCCGCGGCGAGACCATCATGAGCGACTGGGCGCTGGTCGAGCGCGCCACCGAGATCAAGACCGGCAAGGTGCGCCACGTCCGCAGCTACACCCTTAAGCCCGGCATGGCCCGGCTCTACAACGAGGGCGACCTGCACTCGCCGCGCCGCGAGGGGCCCACCCGGCTCATCCGCGTCGAGGGCATGAACATGGACAAGGTGCGGCGGCTCTCCTACGAGAGCGTGTGATCGCGGCATCGGCTCGGGCCGAGCGACCCTCCGCCTTCCCTTCCTCTAGACGTGGCGCAGAGCCGCGCCAAGCGCAACGGCTCCCCGACGGAGGGCCTCCAGTGCGGCGCGCGTCTCGCGTGCAAGCGTGAATAGCGCTGGGATCTGACCGGGTTTGGCGACGATCGAAACCAGGACGCGGACGCTGGGGTGTCCCGACTTGGAGAGCGGCACCAATGCGGCGGGCGGCAGGTCGCGGGCGGCGGTGTCAGCGATCACGCGGAACACCAGGAACGGAAGGCGCGCCCATTTCGCCGCGCGGGCGACACGGTGGCTCTCGAGATCGACCGCGATGGCATGGGTCAGCGTGCGCAGGCGCGCTTTTTCGGCAGGGCTCGCGGCGATCGCATCGGCGCCGAGCATTCCTCCCACCACCAGCGGAATGCGCGCGGCGTGGGCGGCTCGGGTGAGCCGGGCATGCCACTCGACATCGACCCAATGCGCCTCGCCGTCGAGGCCGCGCACCGCCGCGGGCGCGATCAGCGTGCCACTCGCGAGATTGGAGGCGAGCCCGCCAGCGATCCCGAAGCTCACGAGCCCCGGAACGCCCTGCTCGATGAGGCTGCGAATCGCGTGCTCGGTAGCTTCTGGCGTCCCCGCACCCGTGGCCGCTACCAGACCCGCCTGCCGGGCTATTCGCGCTTCGGCCGCGAGCCCCGTGACCGCGCCGGTCGCCATCACATACCGTAGGGCGTGGTGGCGGCGTTGCTGCGCTTGAGGTTGCGATAACGCGCGAGCGCCCAGAGTGGGAAGAACGCGCGATAGCCGTGATAGCGGAGATAGAACACGCGCGGGAACCCGACCGCGGTGTAGAGCTCCTCATCCCAGAGCCCCGCCTCGTTCTGCTGCGACAGGAGATACGCGATGCCGCGCTCGACCGCGGGATGCTGCACCTCGCCCGCCGCCATGAGCCCGAGCACGGCCCAGGCGGTCTGCGAGGCCGTGCTCTCAGTCGCCTCGCCCCGCGGCTGGTCCGCGCAATAGGAGCGGCCGTCCTCCCCCCAGCCGCCGTCGGCCCGCTGCTTCGAGACGAGCCACGCGACCGCGCGCCGGATCGCCGGCGAATTCCGATCGACACTCGCAGCGCTGAGCGCCGCCAGTGCCGACCAGGTGCCGTAGATGTAATTGGTGCCCCAGCGCCCGAACCAGGAGCCGTCCGCTTCTTGCTCACGGAGAAGGTATTCCACCCCTGTCGCAAACGCCTGGTCGTCGCGCGCGCCCTCCGCGCTCAGCATCTGGCCGAGCAAGCTGACGCAGCGCGCGGTTACGTCGGCGGTCGGCGGATCCAGCAGCGCGCCGTGATCGGCGAAGGGAATGTAATTCAGGTGGTCGTACTGGTTGTCGGCGTCGAAGGCGCCCCAGCCGCCATTCTTGCTCTGCATGCCCTCGATCCACTCACTCGCTCGGTCGATCGCCGTGCGGTAGCGGGCGGCATCGTGGCGATGCATGGCGAGTGCGACCACCGCGGTGTCATCGACATCGGGATAATGCGGGTTCGCGTATTGAAAGGCCCAGCCGCCGGGACGCACATGGGGCCGCCATTCCGACCAGTCGCCCTTGACGTCGAGGATCTGGCGATCCGCGAGCCAGTCGAGCCCGCGCGTCACCGCCGCGCCGGCTTTGGCGCCGCCCGCCTCCAGGAGCGCGTGGCAGACGAGGCCCGTGTCCCAGATCGGCGAGACGCAGGGCTGGCAATAGGAGCGACCGGGCTCCAGTACGAGCAGCTTCTGGAGCGAGCGCTTGGCGATGACGAGATGCGGATCGTCCTTGGGATAGCCCAGGCACTCGAACATCATCACGGCGTTCGCCATGGCGGGATAGATCGCGCCGAGCCCATCCTCGCCGTTGAGGCGCTCTTTCACGAAGTCGACGGCTTTCGCGATGGCGGTCGCGCGCCAGCTCTCGGGAAAGTGCGGCTCGGCGATGCGCAGATGACGGTCGAGGCGCGCGAAAGCGCCGGCCCACATGGAGCCCTTGAGGCCCGGCGGCGGAATCGGCGCCCCCTGGAGAAACAGTTCATGCACGGAGACACCGCGCGGATTGATCGCCCGCGGCTTCTTCGCCATCAGCACCAGGAGCGGGACGATCACCGTGCGCGACCAATAGGAGACCTTGCTCAGGTGGAAGGCGAACCAGCGCGGCAGATGCAGGATCTCGACCGGCATCAGCGGCACATGCCGCCAGTCGAGTTCCCCGAAGAGCGCGAGCTGGACGCGCGTGAACACGTTCACTTCGCCGGCGCCGCCATGCGCCAGAATGGCCTCGCGCGCCGGCTTCATGTGCGGCGCGTCCGGCGAATCGCCCGCCGCCTTCAGCGCGAAATAGGCCTTCACGCTCGCGGAGATATTGAAGTCGCCGCCGTGAAACAGGGGCCAGCCGCCGTGATCCGCCTGGATCGAGCGTATGTAATGGGCGAGCTCGCGCTCGACGTTCGTGTCGATCTCGTCGAGGTAATGCTGCAGCAGCAGATATTCCGCAGGAATCGTGACATCGGCCTCGAGCTCGAACACCCAGTGGCCATCCGGCTTCTGCAGGCCGAGCAGCGCGTCCGCGGCGCCGGCGATCGCGTCGTCGAGGCTCGGCGGTGCCAGCTCGGGGACATGGGCGAAGGCGCTGGACGATCCCATCGGTTTGTCGTGCATCATTTCGGCTCGAGGTGCGGGCGCCACCATGGCGTTGGCTGCCCGCCGCCTCAAGTGTTTTGTGACAAGAGCGCCGCGGCGGCAGCGAAGCCGGAGCGGATCGCACCCTCGATGGTGGCGGGGAGCCCTGTATCGGTCCAGTCCCCCGCGAGCACGAGATTGCGATGGGCCGTGTGCGTCTTGGGCCGGCGCGCGACCTGTGCCGGCGTCGCGGCGAAGGTCGCGCGGCGCTCCTTGACGATCTGCCAGGCCGGCAGCGGGTTGAGTGCGACGTCATAGGCTCGCGCGACATCGCGCCAGAGCATCCGCGCCAGCTCCTCTGCCGCCATGTCCATGAGCCGGTCCGCCGCGCTCACGGTGACCGAGAGCACCTCGCGCTTGCGGAACACCCACTCCGCTGTACCGCCGACAAGGCCCACGAAAAGAGGCGCTTCGGCGGGCGCGGCAATCCGGTAATGCGCGTTCAAGATGGCGCGGAATTCATCAGGCACCGTCAGCTCCGGGAGCAACCGCGCGGCCACCGGCGCCGTCACCGCGAGCACGACCGCATCGCCCTGCCCGAGCTCGACCCGCCCGTTGTCGAAATCGAGCGCGGTGACGCTCGATCCCGCTTGCTCGATGGCGCGCAGCCGCGAGCTCAACCGGACGGCGCCGCCGAGCCTCGCCAGGCACACCAGCGCGGGATCGATCAGGCTCTCCGACAGACCCTCGCGCGGCACCAGCGGCCGGCACGCGGCGCCGCCTCGGCCGAAGCTCTCACCGATCACGCGGCTCAGCAGCTGCGCTTGTCCCGCCTCGGCCTCGGTATTGAGGGCTGCCACCGCGAGCGGCTGCCACAGCCGGCGGAACAGCGTGTCGCCCGGCAGCACGGCCGTGACCGTTGCGCTTGCGCGAGCGCGCCGGAGACGAAGCGCCGTGAGATAGTCCCGCGTCACGGTGCCGGGCACGCGGCGGCTCGCGTTGACGATCCACCAGGGGATACGTCCGCTGTTGGGCCGCAGGGTCCAGCGCTCGCCCGTGGCGAGGTCGAGGAAGGGATAAGCGGGCTCCGCCGGTCCCACCAGTGTCTCGCGCGCGCCGATCGCGCCGAGATACGACATCGCCGCGGTGTTGCCGGCGATCAGCAGATGATTGCCGTTGTCGATGCGGCAGCCCAGCGTGGCATCGAGATAGGAGCGGCAGCGTCCACCGGCGTGCCCGCTCGCCTCGTGCAATACAACGGATCGGCCGGCCTCGGCGAGACACAGCGTGGCGGCAAGCCCCGCGAGCCCCGCACCCACGATGTGGACGGTGCTCACATCAGGCCGTAGCGCAGCGCGAACCAGAGCTTGAGCGCGGCGGGAATTTTCACTTCCCGATCGAGATCGCGCCAACCGCGCCGGAGCAGGCGCCGGAGGATCGCGTGATAGACCGCGGCCATCGCCGCCGCCGGCCGCATCGGGCGGCGCGGACACTCGCGCATCGCGAGCCGCGCCTCGACGAAGCGACCCTCCGCCATCGCGGCCAAGGATCCACAGACCCTGGCCAGCATCGCATGCTTCAGCACCGTCGTCGGATCGGCCGCGGTGATGCCCTCGGCCGTCAGGAGTTCGCGAGGAAGATAGAGGCGGCCGCGGGCGCCATCCTCGGCGAGATCGCGGAGGATATTCGTGAGCTGCAATGCGCGGCCCAACGCGTGCGCAACGCGATCGGCGGCCTCGGTCGGCACGCCGAAAGCCCGCACGGAGAGCCGCCCGACGGCGCTCGCCACCCGGTCGCAATAGAGGTCGAGCTCGGCCAGGCTCGGCGCCCGGATCTCACCGGCATCCATCTCCATCCCATCGATCACCGCGAGGAAATCCACCCGCCGGAGATCGAAGGCGCGTGTCGGCTCCAGCAGCGCTCGTCCCGTCGTGGTCGTGGGCCGTCCCGAGAAAAGCGCATCGATCTCGCGCCGCCAGGCGTCGAGGTCCCGGCGCTTGGCCTCCGGCGACGCACTGTCGTCGGCAATATCGTCGACCTCGCGGCAGAAGGCGTAGATCGCGAACATCGCGTCGCGGCGCGCCTCCGGCAGCACGCGCATCGCCCAATAGAACGAGGTACCCGCGGCCTCGACGCGCGCGCGGACGGCGGCGCGCGCCTCGTCCAACGTCCGGGCCGCGTTTTCGGGAGCGACAGCGATGCTCACGGCAGCCGTCTCGTCTGCCGCCCGCGCCAAAGGCCGACCAGAACCGCGACACTAAAATCATACGGCGTGAGCTTGACGCGGCCGGCGACGGGATCGCCACGGCGGAGTCGCCGGGTCAGGCGCTCCGCCAGGTTCACGATGACCGCGGTCTCGCGGCGCAAACCCGCGCTCACCACTCGCGGCGGCAGGCCGCGGGCCTCACGCACGAGCTCCGCGGTGCGGTCGAGCAGATGATCGATGGTTGCACGCAGGCCCGGCGAGGCGGCCGGCAGGTCCAGATCCTCGGTGCGCGACCCGAAACGCGCGAGCAGCTCCGTCGGTAGATAGACGCGGTCGAGGTTCTTGTGGTCGGCGACGCAGTCCTGCAGATGGTTCAGCACCTGGAGCGCAGAGCAAAGCGCGTCGTTGGAGGGCCACGCGTCCCGGCTCTCGCCATGGAGATCGAGCACCTGCCGTCCGACCGGCGAGGCCGAGTAGCGGCAATACCCCATGAGGTCGTCCCAATTGTGGTAGCGCAGCTTGGTGGCGTCCATCCGGAACGCGCGCAGGACATCGTGGCAGTGCTGCGCGACGACCCCGGTCTCGATCAGGCTGTCGCGCATGGCGCGGGCTGCGGGGGCGTCGTCGCCGCGGCCGCCCTCGAGCACCTCGCCCATACGGTCGAGCCGACGCACTTTCTCGTCGGCGGAGAGGGCGGGATTGTCGGCGATGTCGTCGGCCTCGCGCGCGAAGCGGTAGAAGGCGTGCACATGCGGCCGCAGCTCCGCGCGGATGAGCCAGGAGCCGACCGGAAAATTCTCGTCGCGCGCCGCCTTGCCCGAGGGCGTCTCGACGGTTGCCGTCATCAGGCGCGGCTCTGCTGTTGAATGCGCCCCTTCCATTCGCCACCTTTGCCGAGCCAGTGCCGCCATGCGGAATTGATCGTCGCGCCCATGTAGACGGCCGCGATCAGGGGCAGCAGCGGCGCCCAGGCCGCCGAGCGCTCGTAGAGCTTCAGCGTCGGCAGGAACGCAAGCGCCATGGCGGCCCAGGCGGCTACGCCCAACGTCGCGCTCTCGGTGCCCGAGAGGCTGATCGCCACGGGTGCTATGAAGGCGAGCGCCAACCCCATCACCGTCGCCAGCAGCACCAGCGGCGAGTAGCCGAGCTGCGCGTAAGCGGTGCGCGCCACCATGTGCCAAATATCGCCGAGCGCGGGATAGGGGCGCAAGCTCCGGGTCCTGCTGCTGAGACCGAGCCAGATCAGACCACCCTCCTTTGCAGCGCGGCCGAGGGCACAGTCATCGATGATCTCGCCGCGGATCGCCTCGATGCCGCCGATCCGGTGCAGCACCTTGCGGCGCACCAGCACACATCCGCCGGCGGCGCCCGCAGTCCGTTTCGCGGGATCGCGGATCCAGGAGAAGGGATAGAGCATCTCGAAGAAGAACACGAAGGCCGGGATCATGAAGCGCTCGGCGAAGGTCTCGGCGCGGAGCTTCACCATGAGGGAGGCGAGGTCGACGCCCGTCTCGATGCGCGCCGCGAGCTCGCGCAGGTTGGTCGCGTGATGCACGATGTCGGCGTCGGTGAGGAGGACGAGTTCAGGTGCCTCAACCTGCGACGACACTGCTCTCCCCTCCGCGTCATGGCCGGGCTTGTCCCGGCTATCCACGCTTTCCTCGACCGCAGAAGAACACGTGGATGCCCGGGACAAGCCCGGGTATGACGACCGAGAGGTGTCGGCGCGCTGCTCTATCTCCTCGAGGCCCTCGTTGAGCGCCCAAAGCTTGCCAGTCCAACCGGCCGGCAACGTGCGAGCCTGGATGATGATCAGCCGCTCCGAGGCCCCGAGCGCCTTGGCGGCCTCGCGGGCTCGGTCGGCCGTTGCATCGCTGCTGTGGTCGTCGACCAGAATGACCGAGAATGCGCCGGGATAGTCCTGCCTCAGAAGTGAGCGCAGGGCGTCGCCGATGAACTCGGCCTCGTTCCGCGCGGGCACCACGACGGTGACGCTCGGCCAGTACGCCGGCTCGGGTGCCGGCGGCAGCACGCCCTCGCGCCAGAAGCCGCCGCGGCCGAAGATGAGATAGAGCCAAATGCCGAAGCTTGCTGCCGCGATCACGTCCCAGGCGGTCATCGCACCATCCCTGCCGCGCGGAACCACGCGATCGCATCGGCGAGCGCCTCATTCACGGGCCGGGCGCGGTAACCGAGTTCCCGCTCCGCCTTCGCCGCGCTGAAATACATTTTCTTGCGCGCCATGCGCAAGCTGTCGAATGTCACCATTGGCTCCTTTCCCGTCACTCTTCCCCACGCCTCCGCGATCACGGCGACCGGCCACACCACCGGCAAAGGCAGGCGCAGCGTCGGCGGCCGGCCGCTGGTGATCGCCGCGATGCGCTGCAGTATCTCCGCCAGGGACAGGTTCTCGCCGCCGAGGATGTAGCGCTCGCCGACGCGCCCGCGCTCCTCTGCCAGCAGGTGGCCGCGTGCGACGTCGTCCACATGGACCAAGTTGAGCCCGGTATCGACGAAAGCCGGCATGCGGCCCGAGGCTGCCTCGACGATCATGCGGCCCGTCGGAGTGGGCTTGATGTCGCGCGGCCCGATCGGCGTCGAGGGATTAACGATCACCGCCGGCAGTTTCTGCGTTTCCACCATGCGGCGGACCTCGGCCTCCGCCAGGAATTTCGACCGCTTGTAGGGACCTACCATGTCGTCGAGCGCGCTAGGCGTGGCCTCGTCCGACGGCGTGCCGTCGGCGTGGAGACCCAGCACTGCGACACTGGATGTATAGACCACTCGCTCGACGCCAGCCGCCAGCGCCGCCGTCATCAGAGCGCGCGTACCATCGACATTCGCGCGGTACATCACCTGGGGATCGCGCACCCAGAGCCGATAATCCGCCGCCACGTGATAAAGCGCGCCGCAGCTCGCGACCGCCCTCGTGAGGCTATCGCCGTCCTCGAGCGAGCCCTCAGCGATCTCGAGATCGAGGCCGGAGATATTTCGGCGATTACTGTTGGGACGGCAGAGCGCGCAGACGCGGCGGCCGGCCGCGATCAGTGCGCGCGCCACGGCGGCGCCCACGAATCCCGTGGCCCCCGTCACCAGAACGGACTTGCCGAAATTGGGAGTCATGAACCGCTGAGTGGCGAGCCGCCCTCAGGTCAACGCAGCCAGCGCGGGCTCGGCGTGACCGATGAATCCGCCCGCAACCTGACGTGCCTCGATATCGGTCGCAACAACGTCGTCGAGGCTGGCGACCGGACGCGCCGGCATCGCGTCGAGGGTCCGTTCGACGGCGCCCGCGATATCGAGGAAGCCGATGCGCCGATCGAGGAACGCCGCGACTGCGATCTCGTTGGCGGCGTTGAGCACAGTGGGCGCCGTGCCGCCGTCGGCAAGGGCCTCGCGCGCAAGGCGCAGCGCCGGGAAGCGCTGCGGATCCGGCTGCTCGAAGGTAAGCCGGGCGAGCTTCGCGAAATCGAGACGCGGACTCGGGGCGCCGATGCGGTCGGGCCAGCCGAGCGTGCTCGCGATCGGCGTGCGCATGTCCGGCGACCCCAGCTGCGCCAGGACGGAGCCGTCGCTGTAGCAGACCATGCCGTGCACCACCGACTGCGGATGCACCACCACGTCGATCCGCTCGCTCGGGAGGTCGAAGAGATAGTGCGCCTCGATGACCTCGAGGCCCTTGTTCATCATGGTGGCCGAATCGACGGAGATCTTGGCGCCCATGCGCCAGTTCGGATGCGCCACCGCCTGCTCGGGCGTCATGCTCTGCATTTCCGCGAGGCTCCGCTCGCGGAAGGGGCCGCCGCTCGCGGTCAGGATGATGCGTTCGATGGCGTGGCGCCGGTTCTGCTCGAAGACCTGGAAGATCGCGTTGTGCTCGCTGTCGGCGGGCAGCAGCCGCGCGCCGCAGCGCTTCACCTCCGCCGTCACCAGGGCGCCCGCGCAGACCAGCGTCTCCTTGTTGGCGAGCGCCACCATGGCACCGCGCCGGATCGCGGCCAGCGTCGAAGCGAGGCCCGCGGCGCCTACGATCGCCGCCATCACCCAGTCCGCCGGCGCAACCGCCGCCTCAACGAGCGCTGAAGCTCCCGCGGCGGCCTGAACGCCGGTGCCGGAGAGGGCGTCCTTCAACGCGCGGTAGCGGCCGGGGTCCGCGACCACCGCGAGCTTGGCGCGCAGGCGCTTTGCCTGATCGGCCAGGAGCTCGACGTTGTGGCGCGCGGTCAGCGCTTCGACGGCATAACGCTCGGGCTCGGCCTCAACCAGCGAGACCGTGCTCCGGCCGACCGAGCCGGTCGAGCCGAGGATGCTGACCCGGCGTATCGATACATTAGGGGACGCCATGGCTAGTGATAGACCGCGGGCTCGGCCCGCGCCAAGGATGAAATGCTCAGGTCTCGGGACAGGGCGGCGCGTTGAGATCGGTTGGGGGCTCGCGAAGCGCTTCGACCTGGCGGGTCAAGCGCTCCATCCCATGGTCTCGGATGCCGAGCTGCCGGAGGTGCTCGACCGTTGAAAAAAGATATTTGTGGCAAGGGCCTAGAGCACCTTCTGCACGCGCAATCACGGCCGCGACTTCGGCTTCAGGGAGCCGGCCGGCGTAGCGGTGATGCTTGGCGTTTATCACGAAGGCAATGGCAGCGACCGGCCCTTCCGGCGTCACAGCTTTGACCCAGCGGGTCCGGTAGGCGTCCGTGACCATCTCGCGCCGCCACAAGAGCATGAGCTCGTGGTCCAGCTCCGGCTCGGCGATCCGGTAGGCGACGCCCCGGCAGCGCCCGCCGGGCTCCAACGCCAGCATGAGGCCGGGGCAGTCGGGCGTGCCGCGGCCCAGATAGGTCCAGAGGCAGAAGCGCCGGTGGTAGCCGCGCAGGTCCGCGCGCCGCCGCTCGACCGAGTGGAACGTGGGATTCCAGATCAGCGAGCCATAGGCAAAGACCCAGACATCACCGGGCGCGTCTGGCCGCGCCTTGAGCATCGCCGCGATCGACGCCACGTGCTCCTCGTCGGTCTTGACCTTCATGGTGGGGTCGGCGTTGGCGAACCATCGTCGCACCGAGCCATCCAAGATGCTCTCGCGGGTGAGCTCGATCTTTCCCTTATGGGTGGTCACGCGTCCGCCATGTCCGTGTCGAGGCGCGCTTGGAGTCGCGCCAATAGCGCGCGCAGATGGGCGACCTCGTTCGCCGAGATCCCCCGCAGCGCCTCCGCATTGACTGCGGCCGCGAGTGGCAGCAGCTCCCGCCGGAGCGCCCGGCCGCGCTCGGTCAGGAACACGTTGACGATGCGGCGGTCGCTGCGATTGCGGATACGGCGAACGAGGCCCTTGCGCTCCATGTTGCTGAGCGCGCTCGCCGTGGTCGGCTCCATCATGCCGACGCGTTGACTGAGTTCGCGCTGGCTGATGCCGTCCTCCTGCCAGAGCGCGCGGAGGAAAAACCACATGCCGATGCTGACGCCGTGCGGCGCGATGCGCGCCTGGAGCGCACGGGTGAAGGCGCGGTGGGTCTGGCGCACGAGATAGCCGACGCTGCGGCTCGGCGGCAGGATGTCGTCCTCCGGCGTCTCGGCCGAAGGTGCTGCTGCGTCTCGTCTGCGCGCGTTGGCCGCCATGCCGTCCAGGATTGACCCCCGCGAGGGCCTCTGCGAATCTCTTGCTTCGATATCTAACCGTTTTCCGCGAAAGGCGCCAGCCTTGGACGATTGGGCGCTCGGTCACTCCAACAGCGCGGCACGGCAGTGGCCCGAAGGTGGGCTCTCGCGCGTGCCCTACTGGATCTATACGGACCCGGACGTATATACCGCCGAGCAGGTGCGCATCTTTTGCGGGCGGAGTTGGTGCTACGTCGCGCTCGAGGCGGAGATCCCGAACTCGGGCGATTTCATCCGGACCTATGTCGGCGACAAGCCCGTGGTGGTCGTGCGCGATGCCGACGGCGGCCTCAGCGTGCTGCTCAATCGCTGCGCCCATCGGGGCGTGGAGTTCTGCCAGCAGCCGCACGGCAATGCACGCGAGTTCATGTGCCCGTATCACCAATGGACCTACGACTTGAAAGGCACGCTGCTGGGTGTGCCGTTCCGGCGCGGCGTGAAAAAGCAGGGCGGGATGCCCGCGGATTTCCGGCTGGAGGAGCACAACCTCACCCGCCTCGCGGTGGCGCGGCGGCATGGCACGGTGTTCGCGAGCTTCGCTCACGATCTGCCGAGCCTCGAGGACTACCTCGGCCCGCGCATGCTCGGCTATTTCGACCGCGTGCTCGACGGCCGGCCGCTCCGCGTCCTCGGCTACATGCGCCAGCGCATCGGCGCCAATTGGAAGCTGATGTTCGAGAACATCAAGGACCCTTATCACGCGAGCCTGCTGCACGTGTTCCTGGTGACCTTCGGGCTCTTCCGCGCGGACCAGCCCTCGGCCGTCGAGATGGACGAGAGCGGCATGCACAGCGTGCTGGTCTCCATGCGCGGGGAGCAGAAGGCGAGCGAAGGCACCGCCGAGATGAAGTCCTTCAAGGCCGACTTCAAGCTCGCCGATCCCCGCCTCCTCGATCCCGTGCGCGAATTTCCCGGCAGCGCCACGGTGGTGATGCAGACGCTGTGGCCGAACCTGATCGTGCAGCAGCAGTCGAACACGCTCGCGATGCGCCAGCTGGTGACGCGTGGGCCGCACGCCTTCGACCTCATGTGGACCTTCTTCGGCTACGCCGACGACACGGCGGAGATGACCCAGCGGCGCCTGCGCCAGGCGAACCTGATGGGTCCCTCTGGCTTCGTCTCGAACGACGACGGCGAGATCATGGAGTTCTCGCAAGCCGGCATCGACGCCTTTCCGGGTGACGCCGGCGTGCTCGAGATGGGCGGCCGAGACGTCCGGAACGAGCACCACATGGTGACGGAAGCCGCGATCCGCGGGTTCTATCGGGAGTACCGGCGGGTGATGGGGCTCTAGGCGTGAGTCCCGAGCTCCGCGACGAGATCGAGGCGCTCTATGCCGACTACGCCGAGGCGCTCGACGACAACGCGCTCGAGCGCTGGCCCGACTTCTTCACCGAGGAGTGCCTCTACAAACTGGTGCCACGGGAGAACTGGGAGCGCGATCTGCCGATCGCGCTCATGCTCTGCGAGAGCAAGGGCATGCTGCGGGACCGCGTGAATGCCGTACGTAACACCGCGGTCTACGCGCCCCGCACCTTCCGCCACCTGATCGGCCAGTTCCGCATCAAAGCGGAGACACAAGACCGCATCCGGGTGCGAGCGAACTACGCCGTGTTCCAGACCCTGGTCGACGACCTCACCCGCGTCCAGAACGCCGGCAAATACATCGATCTCATCGAGCGCACGTCCGAGGGCCTGCGCTTCCGGGAGAAGATCTGCGTCTTCGATTCCGTGCTGGTGCCGAACTCGCTGATCTATCCGGTCTAAGGATTGATCTTTCCGTTGGCGACGGCGACGCGGACGGGCTTCACCTCGATCTTCTGCCAGACGCGCTGTTGCACGTAGGGCTCGCGGGCGAACCAGGCGTCGAGCTCCTTCCGGCTCGGGAACTCCACGAAGAGAGCGGAGCCGACCATCTTGCCGGCATCGTCGAGGATGGCGCCGGCGTAGGTGATCTCGCCCTTCTCCACCATCGGCTTGATGCCCTCGAAATGCGCGGGCCGCGCGGCCTTGCGCCGGTCGGCAGCGCCGGCGTCGGTGCCGTCATAGGCGATCACCAGGAATTGAGCCATCGTCACGCTCCCTCGATCAAATCCTCACGCGGTCTTCACGCGGTTCGTGGAGAAACCTTCCTGCTGTCCCAGGACCGCGAGCGGCGTCTTCAGGCTCTCCTGCCAGAGGATCGATTCCATGGCGATGTGGAGCGGCTGGTCCTGCACGGTGAGCTCGTAGACGCTCTCGTCGTAGGAGGCGTGGTTGTGCACGGCCCAGCCCGGTGCCGACAGCATGAGGTCGCCCGCTTTCCACTCGAACACCCGGCCCTCGACCGTGCTGCGCCCGCTGCCGGCGAAGTAGTAATTGATCGCCGCAGAGGTATGGCGGTGCGGACGGTCGACGATCTTGGGCGGCCGGATCGTCATGGTCGCGAAGAAACTCGGCGTGCAGCCGTTGGTGCGGCCCGTCATGGGGTTGTAGAGGAGGTATAGTCGGCGGCCGACGTAGTTCTTGCCGAGCACCACCAGCTTGTCGAGCTCGGCCTTCACCTGCTCCCAGGGCCAGTGCAGCGCCCTCGACTCAACGGCGGGTGGATTGATCAGCCGCTCGTAGGGCATGAGCATCGCGCCGTCATTAGAGAGCTTGAACGTGCCGTAAGGGCTCTGCCGTCGCGGATCATTCTCCTCTTCGTCCTTGGCGACGGCCTCGAGCAGCGTTGGGTTTTCCTCGACGAAGTGCACGTTCAGCATCTCGAGCAACGCCGCGTTCGAATAGGTGAGCCGCACCTGGAGCGCGTCGGTGTCGTTGACGTGGAAATAGGGATGCATCGAAGGCGTGTTCCACACATCGTATTGCCGGAACGCGATCCGCTTGCCTTTGATCACCGAGGCGCCAGCGCCCTGGATGCAGAAATTGACCTGGGTCGAGTTTTGCCGCATCGCCACGCTGCGCTCGCCGGACTTCAGCACCTCGAGCGCCACCTGAATGCCCGGCGCGAGGCCCTGACCCTTGCCTGCGAGCGGATGGACGATCAGCGATCGGCGGCGGCCGTTCTCGGGCCGAGGCGCGCTCGCGAGGCGATCAACCTCGCTGTCGATCCGTTCCTTGGGGATCACCACCGCGGGCCAGAGCGCGATCGGATCAGGCGCCGCACCGCTGCGGTCGAGGAAGGATGCCTGGCTTCCCGTCATGGGCGGCCTCCCAAATGCATAGATTTCTAACCTTTAGGAAACGTAGGATTGCCGTCGGTCGAGGTCAACAGGAACGGGCTCGCCATGGCGCCGCTGCCGCTCACCATCGCCATCAACGACTACGATCACGTGCGCGATCTCCTCACGGGACGCGTCGCGGCCGAGGGCATCTCGCTGACGGCCCTCAACTTCGAGGTCGAGGAGATTTTCTTCCGCTTCGTGCGCTTTCGCGAATGGGACATCTCCGAGATGTCCATGGGGAAATACGTATCGCTGCGCGCCGGCGGCGACGACAGCCTGATCGCGATCCCGGTCTTCCCCTCGCGGCTCTTCCGCCATTCCGGCATCTACGTGCGGCGCGACGGCGCGGTGCGCGCGGCCGCCGACCTCAAGGGCAAGCGCATCGGCGTGCCCGAATGGTCGCAGACCGCCGTCGTCTACATGGTGGGCCTGCTCCGCCGCGAGTACGGCGTAGCCCTCGAGGACGTCGACTGGGTGCAGGCGGGCGTCAACGAGCCCGGCCGCCCCGAAAAGGCCGCGCTCAAGCTGCCGGCGAGCCTGCGGCTCACGCGTGTCGCCGACAGGACGCTCACGGGCATGCTGAAGGCGGGCGAGCTCGACGTCGTCATGTCCGCGCATCCGCCCGAGGCCTATGAGAAGGGCGAGACCTGGATCCAGCGCCTCTTCGAGGATCATGCGCTGGTCGAGCTCGACTACTACCGCAAGACCGGCATCTTCCCGATCATGCACACGGTCGCGATCCGCCGCGAGGTCTACGACCGCCATCGATGGATCGCCATGAACCTGATGGAGGGTTTCGAGGCTGCGAAGCGCCGCAGCCTAGCGCGGCTCCGCGAGTACAACACCGCGCGCATCCCGCTGCCGTGGCTCCCGACCCGCGCGAAGGAGATCGCGGCAATCTTCGGCGAGGATTTTTGGCCGTATGGCATCGAGCCGAATCGCCGGACCCTCGAGGCGTTCCTCGATTTCGCCTACGAGCAGGGCGTCTGCCAGCGGTTGCTTAAACTCGATGAGCTGTTCGCGCCGGAGACGGCGACGCGGTTCCGGGTGTAGGGTTCTTCGCGAGAGACGCGATCGTGACCAATATCGCCGCGGCCGATACCGGGCCGGCTTTGCAGATCCGGCTTGCGAACCTTTGGTGGGTGGTGCTGGCGGTCGCCGTGATGATCGCGGCGATCGCGAGCCACGTGCTGTGGTTGCTGAATTTCGTCCACGTGCTGGCGGGCCTCATGTGGACCGGCATCGACCTCTTCATGGGCTTCGTGATCGGGCCGATCCTCAGGAGCTGCGACCTCCCGACCCGGCGCGCCTTCATCACGCGCCTCATGCCGCGCATGCTGTTCCTGATGCCGACGCTGGCGGCCGTCACGGGCACCGCCGGCTGGTTCCTGGCGAAGGACATGGGCTTCCTCGATGTGGGATATCCCCAATTCTACTGGGTGCTGACGGCGCTCATCCTGATTGCACTCTTGACCATCCAGGGCTTCGGCATCCTGCTGCCGACCAACCTCCGCGTCTGCCTGGAGATGCAGCGCCCAGCGCCCGATGCGGGAAAAATCGGCCGCTGGATGCGGCGCTACGTCCGCACGGTGGCGCTCCAAGGCCTCATGCAGGTCGCGATGATCGTGGTGATGGCCCGCTTCGCGACCGGCCTCTGAGAAGGGAAAAAGCAAACGCTTTAGCGCAGAGGACGCGGACGATGCGCGCAGAGGACGCTGAGTAGGCACCGGGCGCGAAGCGCCCATTTTCTTGTTTCCCCTGCGCCCTCCGCGAAACCTGTGCGTCCTCTGCGCTAAAGCGTTATTTCTCTCGACACCACTAGGCGCTTCCCTTAGAGAAGTGCGCTCAATCGGGAGTACGGCACATGGCGAACAGCGCAGTGGTGGGGGTGGTGGGCGCGACTGGCGCAGTCGGGTCCGAGCTCGTGAAGGTGCTGCACGACCGCAAATTCCCGCTCTCGGAGGTGCAGCTCTTCGCCAGCGAGCGCTCGGCCGACCGCAGGCTCGAGACGCCCTTCGGCGCCATCACCGCGCGCAAGTTCGAGCTCGACGCCGCACGCCGCTGCGACATTGTCTTCCTCTGCGTCTCCGGCGATTTCGCGCGCCAATACGCGCGGCCGCTCGCCGAGCGGTCGCTGGTGATCGACCACTCGTCGGCGTTGCGGCTGCTGCCGGACGTGCCGCTGGTGATCCCCGAGATCAACGCGGAGGCGGCGCGCGGCCATCGCCTCATCGCCAATCCCAATTGCACCATGGCGGTCGCCGCGGTAGCGCTCTGGCCGCTCCACCGGGCGTTCCGGCTCAAGAAAGTGATCGTCGCGAGCTATCAGGCCGCGAGCGGCGCCGGCGCCGAGGGCATGACCGAACTCGTCGAGGGCGCCGGCGACTATCTCGCGGGCCGGCCTGTGCAGCACAAGGTCTTCGCGCATCCCCTTGCCTTCAACGTGGTGCCGCAGGTCGATCGGTTCACCGAGAACGGCTACACCTTCGAGGAGATGAAGGTGTGCTGGGAAATGCGAAAAGTGTTCGGCGAGCCTGAACTCCCCGTGAGCTGTACCTCCGTCCGCGTACCGACGCTCCGCGCCCACGCCGAGGCGATCACGATCGAGACCGCCGAGCCCGTGACGCCCGAGGCCGCCCGCGCCGTGCTTGGCAAAGCCGCGGGCGTGCGCGTCGTCGACGACGCCGCCAAGAGCGCCTACCCCATGCCGCTTACCGCGAGCGCACGCTACGACGTCGACGTCGGCCGCATCCGCCAGAGCCTAATCTTCGGCGCGCACGGCCTCGACCTCTTCGTCTGCGGCGACCAGCTCCTGAAGGGCGCCGCCCTCAACGCGGTGCAGATCGCGGAGCGGGTGATCTGACACAAGGCACGGGCATGAGTTCCGCGAACAGGGGACGACGAGCAGTACATCGCACACCTACGACCAAGTGATGCTTGACTGGGCCATCTCGGAATTGCTTAGTCCGACCTTGCGAAGGCTTCCAAGGCTTGAGACTACGTCGAGTCCCGACACGCGGGTGGTGGTCCACGCGCGGAAGGTACCCTCTGCGCAGGGAGTGGCGGGCTCAGTTCCCGAACAGCCCCTTGAGCGGGTTCGGAAGCCCGCCGCTGCCGGAGCTCGAGCCGGAGCCCGACTTCGAGCCCGTGCTAGACCCTGAGCTCGACCCCGAGCTCGAGCCCGAGCCGCCGAGGCCGGGGACGATCCCCTTGACCGTGTCCGTGACCCCGCCGACGCCGCCCTTGACCACGTTGGCGGCGCCGCCCACGACGCCACCCACCACGCCCGCGAGGTCGGGCACGTAGCTCAGATTGTCCCAGGGGCCCTTGATCAGCACGGGCACGCTCAAGCCCACCACCTGCGGCGTCACCTTGTAGTCGACGGTGCGCGTGGGCAGGTCGACAGTGCCGGCGCCCGCGGCCTTGAGGCCCGGTGATTCCAGTACGAGGTCGTTGTTGTGCATGATGCCGTTGGTCATGGTCCAGCTGCCCGTCAGGTGCGAGAAGGGCGTCGTGTTGCCGCCGCCGCCGAGGCTCGCGAGGTTCGCCACGTTGGTGGCCGCCATGTTCAGCATCTTCAGGAGGTCGAGGCCCTTGATCTCGCCGTTGGTGACGTTGAAGTTGCCATGGCCGTTGAGCGAGCTGATGAGGTGGCGCTCCGACTTGCCCTTGCCGGTGAGGGAGACCTCGAGGCTGCCCTTGCCGGTGAGGCGATCAAGACCGATCGCGTCGATCAGCAGCTTGTCCACGTCGATCCCCGACATGCTGGCGCTCAGGCTGAGCGCGGGCTCGGCGGCGCTGCCGTCGAGCGTCACGGTCGCCTTGCCGCCGCCGCCGTAGGTTGCGAGCTGCGTCAGGTCGGTCGTGAGATGCCCGTCCCTGATGCGCAAGGTGACCGCGCTCTTGTCGATCTTGATCTTGCGGAACTGGATCGCGCTCGCCGAGAGCTGGAAGTCGACGTTGGCGACCTTGAGCGCGCTCACGTCGATGGGATCGTCGCTCCAGGCGCCCCCGGAGGCGGGCTTCACGCCCGCGGTTGCCGCGCCGCCTTTCTCGGGTGGCAGGTAGGGATTGACGTTGAGCGCCTCGAGTTCGAGGTCACCCTTGATGTCAGGCTTGGCGCCGCCGGTGTTGAGTGCGATGTCGCCCTTACCCTTGATGGCGTCGAGCGAGAGCCGCGCATCGTCGAACTTGATCTCGTTGCCCGTCGTCTCGAGCTTGCCGGCGATGGCGAGTGGGCCGAAGCCCTCACCTTGAGGGAGAGGCTCCCCGCCCCACGCCGCGAGCTTGCGCACTGAGGGCACCTTGAGATCGATGGTGCCGCTCGCCGAAGTCGGAACCGCCGCCGTCCCTTTGCCCTTGAAGTCGAAGTTCATGACGTCGGAGGTGACCGACGCCTCGACGCCGCTGCCTTGGCGCGTCATGAAGTCGCTGGTCTTGTCGACGACGATCTTCAGCTTCAGGACCTGGCCGTTGTATTGCGCGGAGCCGTCGATCTTGAGCGCGGAGTTGACGTCGGGGAAATTGACGGACGCGTTGATCTTCTCGGTCACATAGCGCTGATTGGTGCGCTGATCGAGGTAGCTGATGGTTCCATTGGCGAGGTGGATGTCGCCGAGATGGAGCGCCGACAGCACCGTCACCAAGGCGGACGCTCCGGTCGTGGATGCCGGCTGTGCGGAGGCCGCGGGCTTGGGCGCCGCCGCCGGAGCCGCTGCAGCGCCACCGGCCGGCGCCATATCCCAATTGGGCTTGCCTTGCTTGTCGACCTCGAGGGCGATCACGGGATCCTCGAGCACCAGGCGATCGACGACGATGTTCCTGTTGAGCAGCGGGATCAGTTCGACCTCGAGGGAGAACTTGCCGAGCGTCGCCATGGACTTGCTCTGCCCGCCCGCCGCGTTGGAGAAGGAGACTTGCGCGGCGTCGATCGCGAGATGCGGCAGCACCGCGAGGTGCATGGGGCCGTCGATCTTGAGGTCGCGGCCGGTGGCGCTCTTCACCTCCGCGATCAGCCGGTCCTTGTAGGTGTCGACCGAGATGAACTGCGGCAGTACCACCGCCGCACCCACGACGAGCACCACGAGGACGACGACGATGATGCCGATCCACTTCAGGAGCCTTAGCATGTGACTAGACCTCCCAGGGCGTGCGGGCGCGTCGATCCTAGCGCGCCGATTGTTTCAGGATATCGCGGATCTCCGTGAGCAGGACCTCCTCGCGCGGCGGCGCGGGCGGCGGCGGCGGTGCCGCCGGCTTCGCCCTATAGACTCTATTCACCTGCTTCACGACGATGAAGATCGCGAAGGCCACGATCAGGAAACGGATCACCGCATTCAGGAACTGCCCGTAGTTGATGGTGACGGCGCCGGCGGCCTTCGCGGCGTCCAATGACGGATATCCGCCGGTGCCTTTGAGCGTGATGAAGAAGTTGGAGAAATCGATGCCCCCGATGATCAGACCCAGCGGCGGCATCAGGAGGTCGTTCACGAGCGAATTGACGATCGCGGTGAAGGCGGCGCCGACGACCACGCCGATGGCAAGGTCAATGACGCTGCCGCGTGCAATAAATTCTCGGAATTCCTGGAGCATCGGCCTCCCCTTCGTTCGGGGGTTTCCCGAGGCCCCAGCATACCAGTGCTGAAGCCCGACCCGCCAGACCGCCGGTGCGGCTCTTAAAGACTTAGTCCGCCGTCGACGGGTATCGACTGTCCCGTGATGTAGGCGGCGTCGGGACCGAGCAGGAACGCGATGAGCGCCGCCACCTCGTCGGGCCGGCCCAGCCGCTGCAGCGGCACGCGCAACCGAGCGCGCTCCCGTCCTTTGTCGTCGAGCGCGGTGTGCCCTCCCCGCTCCTTCACGATGTAACCGGGCACCACGCAATTGACGGTTGCGCGGGTCGACGCGAGTTGCGCCGCCAGCGCCTTGGCCAAGCCCTCGACGCCGAGCTTCGCCGCGGAGGACGCCGGAAACAACTCGCCATCGAGCCGGAAGACGTGGCCCACGAACGAGCTCACGGCGACGATCCGGCCGCGCTCGCCGGCGGCCTCGACATGGGTGCGCGCGGCGTCGGCGAGGCGGAAGAAGCCCGTGAGGATCGCGTCCACCGATCGGCGGAAACCGCCGTCATCCAGCGCGCCGACGAGGCGGCGGTCGGCAAAGCCGGCATTAGCGACGAGCGCATCGAGCCCGCCGAAGGCTGTCACCGCCGTGTTGACGAGGTGCCCTGCGGTCCCGGGTTCCGCGAGGTCGCCGAGCGCGACGACGCACTCGGCGCCCTTCGTCCGGCATTCCGCTTCGACCGCTTGGGCGTCAGCTTCTCGCGTCCGAGTGTGCACCAGGATCTGGACGCCCGGCGCGGCGATGCGCCGACAGAGGGCGGCGCCGATGCCGCTCGCCGCACCCGTGACCAGCACGCGGAGCGGCGCAAGGCTCATGAGAACCGCCGGGCGCTGAAGGGCGCGATATCGATCGCGGGCGCGCGGGCCGTAATGAGATCGGAGACGAGCTTCCCCGTCATGGGTGAAGCTGCCATGCCGACATGGCCGTGGCCGAAGGCATAGATCACGTCGGGCGAGGCCGTGGACGGGCCGAGGCACGGCAGCGAGTCCGGCAGGCTCGGCCGGTGGCCCATCCAGAGCGAGAGCCGCTCCGCGGGGTAGCTTGGCTCGAGGCCCGGCAGCAGGCGCCGGCCCTGCTCCAGCAGGATGCGGGCGCGGCGCCAATCGGGCGGCGCCACGAGCCCCGCGAGCTCGACCGTGCCGGCGAAGCGCAGCCCTGTCTCCATGGGTGTGCCCACGAACTTGCGGTCGGCGTCGGCGACCGGCAGTCGCGGCATCACCTCGGGGTCGCGGATCATGATGTGGTAGCCGCGCTCGGTCTCGAGCGGCACCCGGTCGCCGAGTGTCGCGGCCAAAGGCTTCGACCAGGCGCCCGCCGCCACCACTGCGGCCTCGCAGGGGAACTCGCCGCGGTCGGTGCGGATCGCCTTGACCCGGCCGCCCTCGAGGACGAAGCCCGTCGCGCGCGCCACGTGAATTTCCCCGCCGTTCCGCATGAGCTCCCGCGCGAGGCCTTGCACCATGCGGTGAGGGTTGCCGAGGTGGCCGTTCTCCTCCACCAGGATGCCGCGGGTGAACTCGCGGGAAAGCGCGGGCTCGGCCTGGCGGAGCTGATCGGCATCGAGCTCCGTGACGACGACGCCGTTATCGCGGCGGAGATGCCAGGCGCCGGTGTCCTTTCGGAAGCTCTCCTCGGTCCGATAGACCCAGAGGTGGCCCGCGCGATGAATGAGGTCGGCGACGCCGGCGGCCTTCGCAAGCGGCAGCAGTGTCTCGATCGACGGAGCGAGCAACGCTCGGAGCGCCCGCGCCTGCGCCTTGACGTGCTCTGGCGCGCCCGCGCGGATGAACCGGACGAGCCAGGGCGCGATCACAGCCAGATAGCGCCAGCGGATCGCGAGCGGTCCCATGGGATCGAGCAACCAGCCCGGCACGTTCCGGATCATGCCCGGCATCGACATCGGTACCACCGAGGACCCGTTGAGGCAGCCCGCATTGCCGAAGGAGGCGCCTTCGCCGGGCGCGCCGGGATCCAGCACGAACACGCTGTGGCCGTCGCGCTGCAGGAAGCTCGCGGCGGTGATGCCCACCATGCCCGCGCCGATCACGCCGACGGTCTTGCCCATGCGTCCCCTCTCAGGCCGCGCGCGCGGCGCGCAGCTTCTGATAAGCCTCACCCGCCAGCGCGGCAAGGCCGCCCATGAAGCTGCGCATCAGCGCGATCACGATGATCGCGAACACCACCATATCCCACTCGCCGTACTTCTCGAGGTAAGTGAGAATGACGTGCACGACCGGCGCGCCGATGAGCGGACCTGCGAATGTGCCGAGCCCGCCCACTACTACCATGATGATGAGCTTCGCCATTTCGCTGAAGTCGGTCATCTGCGGGCTCAGCGTCACCATGTAGTGGGCGTAGAGCACCCCGGCGACGCCCGAGATGGCGCTGGTCAGTGTGAACACCAGCACCTTGACCCGCGTGGTATCGACGCCGAGCGTCTGCGCGCGGAGCTCGTCGTCCTTGATCGCGCGCATGAAATAGCCGATGGGCGAGCGCACCAGCACGTACATGCCGATCACCAGCAAGGCTGTCACCGGCAGCAGCGTGTAGTAGTAGAGCACGGGCTCGAGGCGACCATAGAGCGAGGGCACGCTGAGCCCCTGCTCGCCTCGCGTGATCTGGTAGGCGGCGGTCAGCAGCACATGGATGGTCTCGGCGAAGGCCCAGGTGGCAATAGCCAGATAGATGGCGCGCATGCGCAGCACCAGTCGGCCCAGGATGAAGCCGAGCGCCGCCGAGACTGCGACGCCGCAAGGCATTGCGAGCCAGAGCGGAAACTTGAGCCACACGATGAGGAGTCCGCTGGTGTAGGCGCCGATCGCCGCGAAGGTCTGCTGGGCGATGGAGAACTGCCCGGTCATGCCCGCGAGCAGGTTCCAGCTCGCCGCCAGAAGCGTGTAGTAGAAGCTCAGCGTGAGCACGTGGACGAGATAGGTGCTGAGCACCGCGGGCAGAGCCGCGAGCACCAGCAGCACCGGAAGCGCCACCGACGCGACCCGCCGCCAATCCACGAAAGCGAGAATGCCGCTCATCCGAGGAGGCACTCCTTGATCAGCGCCGCGATCCGCTCTGGCGGGAAATCGCGCGCGGCGCCCTCGGCCTTGATGCGGCCGAGATTGACCATGTAGACGTGGTCGGCGTACGCGACCGCCTGCTCGATGTTCTGGTCGACCAGCAGGATCGTGCTGCCGATGGTGCGCCGCGCGGTCAGCAGCAGGTCGTAGACCTGGTCCACCAGGTTGGGCGCCAGCCCCGCGGTCGGCTCGTCCACCAGCAGGAGCGCCGGCTCCGTCATCATCTCGCGCGCGACCGAGAGCATGCGGCCCTGGCCGCCGCTCAGCGACGAGGCGCGCGTGCGCCGGCGCTCCGCGAGCGGCGGAAAGATCTCGTAGACCCGCGCCATCTGCCGCTGGAGGCGCGCCTTGTCACGGCGGAGGATCCATCCGCCCATGCGCAGATTCTCCTCCACCGTCAGATACGGAAAGGTATTGATCTCCTGCGGCACGTAGCCGATGCCGCGCGCCTTCACCTCCGAGGGATCCAGCGCCGAGATCGGCTCATCCCGGAAGCGGATCGAGCCCGCATGTGGCTTGAGGAAACCGAAGATCGTGCGCAGGAGGGTCGACTTGCCCGCGCCATTGGGCCCGATCACCAAGGTGAGACTCTTCGGCGCGACTGCCAGCGACAGGCCCTGCAGGATATCGATGCCGCTCTGGTAGGCGGCATGGAGGCCGTCGACCGCCAGGATCGCGCCGGCGGTCATGCGAAGGCCTTGCCGAGATAGGCGGCGATCACCTCCTGCCTCGACGCGACCTCGTCGAGCGTGCCCTCGGTCACCACGCGGCCGTCGATCAGCACGGTAACCTTGTGGCAGAGCCGCCGCATCACCGCCATCTCGTGGCTGACGATCACGAAGGTGATGCCGCGCGCCTTGTTGGCACCGAGGATGAGGTCGATGATCGCATCCTTGATGATGGGATTGATGCCGGCGAAGGGCTCGTCCAGCACGTAGCATTTGAGTTCCCGCACCATGAAGCCGCAGGCGACTTGCAGCAGCGCGCGCTGGCCGCCGGAGAGCCGTTTCGCTGGCTCGTCGGCGAGCCGCGCGAGCATGGTCAGCGCCAGGAACTCCTCCGCGCGCCGTACGCCCTCAGCCCGGCCGCCGCCATGCGTTCTCGCGAGATAAGGCAACAGCAGGTTCTCGCGCACCGTGAGGTTGCCGAAGATCCGGCAGACCTGAAAAGTCCGGAGCAGGCCCCGCGCCGCGATCTCGTTCGGCCGCAAGCCCACGAGGCTGCGGCCCTCCATGCGGACCTCGCCGCTGGTGGGCGCGTAGATGCCGGTGATGAGATTCGCGAGCGTGGTCTTGCCCGCGCCATTGGGCCCGATGAGGCCGCGGATCTCGCCAGACTCCACCGCGATGCTCACGAGATCATTGGCGACGAGGCCGCCGAAGCGCTTAGTGAGTTCGATCGTCTCGAGGAGCACCGCCATGAGCGCTAGGCCTGCCGCGCCCGCTCCCCGAACAGGCCGTTGGGCTTCACGAGCAGGATGACCAGCACCAGCAAGAAGCCGTAGACGTTCTGATAGGGCGAGGAGACGAATGCCGCGCCGAGGGATTCGACCACGCCGAGGAGAATGCCCGCGATCAGCGCGCCGGGGATCGAGCCCAGGCCGCCGATGACGATGATCTCGAAGCCCTTGACCGTGGTCACCGCACCATCGGTCGGGAAGACCGAGAACACCGGCGCCAAGAGAGCGCCCGCGACGCCCGCCAGCGCCACACCGATCCCGAAGGCGACCTGATCGAGCCGGAGGATGTCGACGCCGGCAGTCTGAGCGCCGATCCGGCTCTGCGCGGCCGCGCGGAGCGCGAGGCCATACCAGGTCTTGCGCAGCACCACGTAGAACATCGCGAGCGCCGCCACCGCGCAGACACACGCCGCGAGCCGCGAGCCCGCGACCGGCAGCGGCCCCACCATCACCATCAGCGGCAGGTTGGTGCCGGGCTTGTACTGGTAGGGACCCGCGAGGGCCGTCGCGAGATTCCGCAACAGCAGCAGCAGCGCGATCGTGACCACAGTCGCATACTCGTCCTGGCGCTCGAGCGCCTGGCGGAACATCGGCTTGATCAACACGGGCTCGAGCGCGAAGCCGAGCAGGAACACGGCCGCCGCCGATAGCAGCGCCGCGACATACCAGAGATCGGGCCCAAGCAGATAGGCAACCAGCAGGTACTGGGCGTAGCTGGCGATCATATAGAACTCGCCCATCGCCCAGTTGATCATCTTCACGATGCTGTAGATGAAGGTGATGCCGAGCGCCATCAGAGCGTAGAGCACGCCAATGATGACGCCGGCGATCAGCGTCTGCAGGAAGAGCTCAGTCGAGTACATGCGAGGAAGAGCGCGGTGGGGTCGCGCGCGAGCCCATGGTTCAGCACGCCGCGGCGGCGGCCTCATACGTCGTGAGATTCGGCATGGCTTCCCCCCATCGCCGTGGACCAGTTAGGACAATAGCAATCGTGCGGAAGGCCGCCAAGGCGGCGGCCTTCCGACGACGTCATATACTCGGCTGAGACGGTCGCCGGCGGCAGCAGCCGGCGCCGCCCTCAACGCGCGTGCGTAAGCGAGATCGCCCCAATGCCGGCTGCGACATTGAGACCCTGATTGCCCTCGATGCTGACCGGCTGCAGCGCGAACTGTTTGTTGGAACCACCGACGAGCACGTTGGCGCCGAGGCCGACGCCCACCGATACGCCAGCGGTCGCGCCGGCATAGTCGCCAGCAAGCGCACCCGGCGCCACGTCGGTCGTCGGAGCGATTACGCCCCAGACGATCACGGCGCTCGAGACATAACCGACGTCGACGCCGAACTTCTTGATCGTGCCCGCGTAGTGCTCGGCCACCCCAGGCTTCGGCGAATAGGTGCAGCGCAGACTGCGCGAGGAGCCAAAGACGAAGCCCCATCCGCTGCTCACGTTGCAGGTCAGCACGCCAGCCTTCACGCCGGATTGCTGCGCCGGAGCCGGTGTGGTGAACGCGAGCGCCCCGACCGCCACGACGGCCGCCGCCATCGCCAGTGAGAATTTCCCAGTCATTCGTCAGTCTCCTCTTCGTTATTGTCGCCGACACCGCCCACATGGGGACGCAACCTACGCGCGCCACCCATGCCTGCTGGATCTTTCGAGTAAGCTCTTAGAACTCACGAGTGACAAATATGCGATCACCGCCGGGAACGCCGCACCGCACTGCCGCGGGTGCCCGGTGGGATACTTGCGGTTGAAGGTACCAGACGCCGCGCTCTCGGCAAGCTGATTCGAATGCGCGTGTTGCCCCCGGAGCTCCCGAACCCGACGTCTTCATGTCGGATCGACCAATCCAAAATCCGCAATATTTTGCAACACAGACGGCGTTGACATCGGCAGCGGTGCACGCGCCAAATGCAGTCGGCGCAGAAATCGAACCTGCCTCGCTTTCCCTCATCAAATTCGACCGGGAGATCGTGCATGGCGGAAATGACCGGCGGCGAGGCGCTTGTCGAGATGCTGCGCCGTCACGGTGTCGACACCGTCTTCGCGCTGCCCGGAGTGCAAAACGACGCACTGTTCACGGCGCTCTACGATGCCCGCAACGCGATCCGCGTCGTGCATACTCGGCACGAGCAGGCTGCCGCCTACATGGCCTATGGCTACGCGCGCGCGGCCGGCCGCGTGGGCGTCTACATCGTGGTGCCCGGTCCCGGATTCCTCAACACGACCGCGGCGCTCTCCACCGCCTACGCGACGAGTACGCCGGTGTTGTGCATCGCCGGGCAGATCCCGCTGCCGATGATCGGCCGCGGCGTCGGCCTCCTGCACGAGATCCCCGACCAGCTCGGTGTCATGCAGCGGCTCACGAAATGGGCGGCGCGCATCGAGCGGCCGGCGGAGGCGCCG
>DATFRA010000109.1:0-4461 GCA_035263705.1 Allostellaceae bacterium | reverse complement strand
CGGGCGCCCGTGCGTGACGCCGTAGAGGAACCCGCTGGCGTAGAGGTCGCCGGCGCCGGTGGTGTCGACGACGCGCGCGAGGGGCGCCGGTGCGATCTCATGGCGGGCGGCGCCCGAGACGACGATCGAGCCCTTGGCGCTGCGGGTCAGCACGGCGATCTCGCAGTCGCGCGCGGCGGCGCGGCTCGCCGCCTGAAAATCGCCGGTCTCGTAGAGCGAGCCGATCTCGATCTCGTTCGCGAACAGGATGTCGACGTGGTCGGCGATCAGCCTGCGGAAGTCGGCGCGGTGTCGCTCGACGCAGAAGGGATCCGAGAGCGAGAGACTGACCTTGCGGCCGGCGGCGTGGGCGATCTCGGCGGCGGCGCGGAGCGCCGCCTTGGCGCGCGGCGGATCGAACAGGTAGCCCTCGAGGTAGAGCACCTGGGCGCTCTCGATGAGCGCGCGGTCGAGGTCCTCGGGACCGAGCTCGACGCAGGCGCCGAGATAGGTGTTCATCGTGCGCTGCGCGTCGGGGGTCACCAGGATGAGGCAGCGAGCGGTCGAGGGGCCTGCGCTCTTTGCGGGCATCCGGTAGGTGACGCCCGCCGCGGTGATATCGTGCCGGAACACCGCGCCAAGCTGGTCATCGCGGATCAGGCCGATGAAGCCCGCGCGCCCGCCCAGCGAGGCGATGCCGGCCATGGTGTTCGCGACCGAGCCGCCGGACATCTCCACGCCCGGTCCCATATCGGCATAAAGCCGGTCGGCCTCGACCGCGTCGATGAGGCGCATGGTGCCCTTCACGAGGTCGCGCCGGCTCAGGAACGCCTCGTCGGCATGGGCGATCACGTCGACGATGGCGTTGCCGATCCCGACGACGTCGTGGGTTGCACTGGCCATATGGGGAAAGTGTCTCTTGGAGGGAACGGGAGGCGGAGTATAAGGGCGAGCCTCGCCCGGGCAAACGCGCGATCCCTGCCCCTCGTCGTCTCTCGGAGCCCGATGCCGCCTCTTCTCGCCACGGTCTCGCAGGCCTTCCGCGATGCCTTCGCGCCGGCGCAGCGTCGGGCGCTCCTCGGCAGCATCCTGGCGACGCTGGCGGTCTTCGTCGGCTTGCACTTCCTGGTTTCCTGGGGGATCGAGCAGGTCCGCCCGGAGAGCCATCCTTGGCTGCTCTGGCCGCTCGAGATCCTCGGGAATTTCGCCGTCCTGGCTCTTACCTGGCTGCTGTTCCCGGCGGTCGCGACCGCGATCCTGAGCCTCTTTCTCGAAGGGGTGCTGGAACGGCTCGAGGCCGAGAATTACCCCGGCCTGCCGCCCTCGCGGGGAATGCCGATGGGCGCCGTACTCGCAAGCGGCGGCCGCCTCGTCGGCTTGACCATCGGCCTCAACTTGCTCGCATTGCCCATTTATTTGCTCGTTCCGGTCATAAATCCCCTTCTTTTCTACGGTGTTAACGGGTATCTTCTGGGGCGGGAGTACTTTGATTTGGTCGCGCTTCGCCGGCTTGACGGCGTCGCGGCGACGGGGCTCTGGCGCGAGCGTCGCGGACGCTGGATCCTTGCCGGCGTCGCGATCGCGGCGCTGCTGTCGCTGCCGATCGTCAATCTGGCAGCCCCGTTGGTGGCGGCAGCTTTCATGCTGCACCTCGTGACGGAGGCGAGCGGATTGGCCGCTTCAAGCGCGCGCGACAGATCGAGGACTTGATCAACGGGGTGAGGGACGATGTTCGGCAGGAAAAGACCCGAGGACGATACACAGAAGAGCGTGCCTGTGTTGGACGAGTTGGCGCTGCCGATGAAGCCGGGCGCGAAACCCGCGTCGGCCGCGGCGACGGTGCCGCCGCGCCCGCCGGTGATGCCGCCTCGCGCGCCGAGCGAGGCCATGCGCCCGATCACGGATCCGTCGCGCCGCGCCGAGGCGGCTCCCGCCGCGACCCCCGCGCCCGCCCCTCCCAAGCGCGAAACCGAGCAGCGCAAGCTCATCGTCGGGCGGGAGATCCGGCTCGCCGGCGAGATTACCTCGTGCGATTGGCTGGTGGTGGAAGGCAGCGTCGAGGCCAATCTCGCGAACTGCCGCGACATCGAGATTTCCGACACCGGGGTCTACAAGGGCTCGGCATCGATCGAGCAGGCGGAGATCCGCGGCCGGTTTGACGGAGTCCTGAACGTGCGCCGCCGGCTGCTGATCCGCGCCGGCGGGCGTGTCACCGGCACGGTGCGCTACGGCCAGATCGAGATCGAGCGCGGCGGCCAGATATCCGGCGATGTGCAGGCGCAGCCCGCCAACGAGCTGCCGCCGAGCCTCACCGAGACCCGGCCGTTGATCGAGACGCCGTCCGTGAGCGATCTCGTCGAGTAGACGCCGGCTCGCTCTTACCCTTCCCGCGCCCGGGCTTTCGTACCGGCGTCGACCGGGCTGCTTTCCTGGCGGGCGTCTCCAGCGTCGTCTTGCCCTTGAAGGCGCAGAGGTCGCGCACGACGCACGCGGGACAGTTCGGCTTTCGCGCTGTGCAGACATAGCGTCCGTGCAGGATGAGCCAGTGGTGCGCATGAAGCTTGTAATGCGCGGGCACCACCTTCTCGAGCCGAGCCTCCACGTCGTCTGGTGTCTTGCCGCGTGCGAGGCCGGTGCGGTTGCCGACCCGGAAGATGTGGGTGTCGACGGCGATGGTGGGCTCGCCGAATGCGACGTTGAGCACGACGTTGGCGGTCTTGCGGCCGACACCCGGGAGGCGCTGAAGCGCCTCGCGCGTGCGCGGCACCGCGCCGCCGTGCTCGGCGATCAGCATCTCGCTGAGCTTGATGATGTTCCTCGCCTTGGTGCGGTAGAGGCCGATGGTACGGATGAAATCCTGCAGCCGCGCCTCGCCGAGCATTAGCATCTTCTCCGGCGCGTCCGCGATCGCGAAGAGCGCGGGCGTCGCCTTGTTGACGCTGGCGTCCGTCGCTTGCGCCGAGAGCACCACGGCGATCAGCAGCGTGAAAGGATTCTCGTACTCGAGCTCGCCGCGCGGGTTCGGCAGCCGCTCCGCGAGCCGGCGAAAAAACTCCTCCACGTGCTCCGGTTTCATGTCGCCGATAGTAGAGCGCCTTTCTCGGAACACCAAAAGACCTCAGCGCGGACCAAGCGTGCGGAAATGCGGCGTGCCCTTCGACACGCCCCTTCGGGGCGCGCTCAGGGCGAGGGATGGAGGGAGTTTTGAAGAACGTCCCAAACCGTCCTCGTCCTGAGCGCGCGCCCAGAGGGCGCGTGTCGAAGGACACGGGGGAGGACCTGGATGCAGATGGTGCAATCCTCACTTCCTCTGCGACCTCTGCGAAATCTCTCTGCGCTAAGACCGTTCTCTTTTTTCATTCGCACCTCCGCCTTTACCCGGGCGACCCGCGCTCTTAGTGTCAGTTGCGCATGGATGGTCAATCGCCCCCCGACGGCAAGGCATCGCCGGTGTTCTTCGATGCGGTGCTCTACCCGCATCGCAGCCTGCCGCCGCGAGGCTTCCTGGTCCTGATGCTGCTGCTGGGCGCCGTGAGCTTCGCCGCCGGAGTGAGTTTTGTATTGATCGGTGCGTGGCCGATCTTCGGCTACTTCGGCCTCGACGTGCTCCTGGTCTATCTCGCGTTCCGCGCGAGCTATCGCAGCGCCCGCATGCACGAGTGGGTCCGCCTCACCGAGGACACGCTGACGGTCGAGCGCGTCAGCCAGCGCGGCGAGCGGCGGCGCTGGCAGTTCCAGCCCTTCTGGCTCCGCGTCGTGCTGGAGGAGCGGGAGGAGACCAACCGGCTCGTGCTCACCTCGCACGGCCGCGAGGTGGTGATCGGCGGTTTCCTGGCGCCGGCGGAGCGCAAGAGCCTCGCGGTCGCGCTAAAAAACGCGCTTCACCGCTGGCGTCAGCACATCGGGCCGGAGACCGGCTGAGTTTCAGCGCTTCAGGCCCAGCACGTCCGTCATGTCGTAAAGTCCCGGGCCTTTGGCGGCGATCCAGCGCGCCGCGCGGATGACGCCGCGGGCGAAGATCTGCCGGCTGCCGGCGCGGTGCGTGAGCTCGACGCGCTCGGCGGCTCCCGCGAACATCACCGTGTGCTCGCCCGCGACGTCGCCGCCACGCAATGTGGCGAAACCGATGTCGCCGATCCGGCGCGGCCCGGTGTGGCCGTCGCGCACACGCTGGCTCTTGGCGGCGAGATCGACCCGCCGGCCCTTCGCCGCGGCTTGACCCAAAGCCAGCGCGGTCCCGGAGGGCGCGTCCACCTTGTGGCGGTGGTGCATCTCCAGCACCTCGATGTCGAAATCCTCGCCGAGAACGCGCGCCGCCTGCTCGACCAGGCTCGTCAGCAGGACCACGCCGAGGCTGTAGTTGGCGGCCCAGACGATGGGCGCGCGCTTGGCGGCGGCGCGGATCGCGTCGGCCTGCCCCTCGTCGAGGCCGGTGGTGCCGAGCACCAGCGCGCGGCCCTTCTCGGCCGCGAGCCGCGCATG
>DATFRA010000108.1:0-13586 GCA_035263705.1 Allostellaceae bacterium | reverse complement strand
GGAGGAGAGCGCTCGCTACCACCGACTTCACGCGCTTGACGTATTCGCCCCGCTTCTCGTGCATCTCCTCCATGGTCATCTCGGCGGCCACGGTGCGAAGCGCGTCGACGAACTTGCCCTCCACCAGCTCCTTCAGCGTCTCCGGCTCCAGCGTGCGCTGGCCCAGCGTCTGGGCGGCCGCCGCGATTGCCTCGGTGCCCGCCTGCACGCGCACGTAGAACTCCGAGATCACGTCGACCCGCATCCGATCCTTGGTGATCAGCGCCTTCTCTCGGCCGCGCGACACCTCGAGACGGAGCGTGTTCATATTGACCGGCACGACCTCGTGGACGATCGGCAGCACGAAGGCGCCGCCGTTGAGCACCACCTTCTGGCCGCCCATGCCCGTGCGGACGAACGCGCGCTCCTTGCTGGAGCGCAGATAGAGCCAATGAAAGAGCCAGACGATGATCGCGACGACGATCGCGACCACAACAAGCCCTAGAATAAAGGCTCCGAATTGCGCGCCGCTCATGTCAAACCTCCCATAGCCGTTGGCGCCTCGCCGTCCGCGTTTCTCACGCTCTTTCGGCCTTCGGGGGCCGGGCGATGCGCTTGAATTGTCGGGTCTGCTCCGTGATCGCCTGTTCCGTCGGCAGCCGCTCCATGCTGGAGGCGCCGTAGAAGCCGTGGCAATCCGGACACTCCGCGATGATATATCCGGCGTCCGCCGGCGTCGAGATCGGCCCACCATGGCAGAGCACGATCACGTCGGCGCGCTCGCGCTTGGCCGCAGCGGCCCATTCGTTAACGCGCTCGACGCATTGCGGGAGGCTCAGCGCGGTCTCGGCGCCGATCGCGCCCCCGGTGGTGAGCCCCATATGGCAGACAATGAGATCGGCGCCCGCCCGCGTCATATCGCGCGCTTGGCTTGCGTCGAAGACATAGGGCGTGGTCAGGAGGTCGAGGGCGTGGGCGCGCTTGATGAGGTCAACCTCGAGGTCGTAGCCCATGCCGGTCTCCTCGAGATTGGCGCGGAAAGTGCCGTCGATGATACCGACGGTCGGGAAATTCTGTACGCCGGAGAAACCGAGCGCGATCAGCCGGCCCAGAAAGTCGTCGGCGACCATGAAGGGATCGGTGCCGTTGACGCCGGCGAGCACGGGCGTCTGCCGCACCACCGGCAGCACCTCGGGCGCCATGTCCAGCACGATCTCGTTCGCGTTGCCGTAGGCGAGCAGCCCCGCGAGCGAGCCGCGGCCCGCCATGCGGTAGCGGCCGGAGTTGTAGATCACGATGAGGTCGATGCCGCCGGCCTCCTCGCATTTCGCCGAGAGGCCGGTGCCGGCACCGCCGCCGATGATCGGCTGCCCACGCGCGATCATACCCTTGAACTTCTCGAGGATGCCGCGGCGGGCGATGCGCGGCATGGCTACGGCCGTTGCCGGCGCTGGCCAGCGGCGGGCGCGGCGATCTCACGGAAGGCCGCCACCAGCGCTTCGGCGAACGCGGCGTCATTGAGATTGTGCGGCAGCCGGATCAGGCGGCGGTTGGTGCCGCTCCGGAAGTTGCCGGCGATGGTATCAAAGAGCGCCTTATCCGCGGCGGGATCCCAGAACGGTTGATCCGGCGCATCGATCGCGGAGACACCGCCATCCGGGATGAAGAACCGTACGGGTCCTTCCATGCGATTGAGCTTGTCGACGATGAAGCGGCCGATCTTGACGCATTCCTCTTGTGTCGTGCGCATCAAGGTCACGTTCTGATTGTGCCGATGCAGCTTCCTCTGGCGAAATTCGGCGGGAACCGTCTCCATCGCCCAGAAATTCACCATGTCGAGGGCGCCGCACGACCCGACATAGGGGAGCCGCGATCGGATCACCGCGTCGAGCCGCCCGGGGCCGGCCGAGAGCACGCCGCCCACGATCTCGTCAGCGATCTCCGTGGTCGTGATGTCGATGACGCCGGCGAGCAGGCCGGAGTCCACGAGCTTCTCCATGGACTGCCCGCCGGTGCCGGTAGCATGGAAGACCAAACAATCGTACTGCTCGTCGAGCGCCTTGGTCACCGCCTGCACGCAGGGCGTGGTGACGCCGAACATGGTGAGGCCGAGCGCGGGCTTGGTTTCGCTCGCGCGCTCGGTGCGCGCGTGCGCAATCATCCCGGCGAGCGCGTGCGCCGCGTTCGCCAACACTCGCTCGGAGATCCGGTTGAGACCGGAGACGTCCGTCACGGAGTACATCATGCAGATGTCCGAGGGGCCGACATAGGGCTTCACATCGCCCGACGCCACGGTCGAGACCATCACCTTTGGCACGCCGATCGGGAGCCGCCGCATGCCCTGGGTCGCGAGCGCTGTGCCGCCGGAGCCGCCGGCGGCGATGAGGCCGCCGAGATCGCTGCGCCCCGCGATGAACTCCGCGAAAGCGGCCGCCATCTCCGTAACCGAGGAGCCGCGGTCGCCGGTGAACACCGCCCGCTCGCCGCGCGGATGATGCCGCGCCACCTCGCGCGGGTGCACCATCGCGGGCGAGGGCTTGCCGGAAGTCGAGAGATCGACGGTGATCGTGCGCAGGCCGAGCTTCTCCAGGCATTCACGCAGGTAGAAGAGCTCGCGGCCCTTGGTGTCGAAGGTGCCCGCGACATAAGCGGCGCGCCGGGCGCCGGTTGCCACCGGAAACTCCAGCACCCGCGCCTCGCGGCCGCTGCCGGCGAGCGAGGCGCTCGCAGCCTCGAACGAAGGCAGCGGCTCCGGCTTCTGGGCCTGGGTATCGACCAGCGCGTCGCGTGGACCGGGCGTGGCGACCGGGCGGTCGGCGAGCGGCGCCTGGGGATCGGCGGCGTTCCAGCGCGTGAAACCGCGCACCGCGCGCTCCTCGCCGGGTCGCGCGGCGACCGGCGGTGTTTCATCACCGCTGCGCCGGATCGTGTAGATGCGGCTCTCGGTTCCCCCGGCCTCAGAAACGGGCGCTGCGGTCTCGCCGTTCTCCTCGTAATCGGCCGACGCCCGCACGCCCAGGAGCTGCTGTTGCAGCTCTTGATTGGCGCCGAGCTCGGCTGCCGACATGGTGCGGGCGACGCGCCCGTTCACCATCACCGCCACCGAGTCCGCGCCGTCCACGGCGACGCCGAGGTTCTGCTCGACCAGCAGCACGGAGATCTCGCCCTCACCCGCCAGCGACTTCAGGGTCTCGGTCACCTGCTCGACGATCACGGGCGCCAGACCCTCGGTCGGCTCGTCCATAACCAGGAGGCGCGGGTTGAGGAGGAGCGCGCGCGCGATCGCGAGCATTTGCTGCTCACCGCCCGAGAGCTCAGCACCACCGTGATGCCGACGCTCGGCCAGCCCAGGGAACAGCTCGTAGGCCCGCGCCATCGTCCACGGGCCCCGGCCCGATCTGCGCGCAAGGCGCAGATGCTCGTCGACCGTGAGCGAGGGCCAGACGCGGCGCCCCTGCGGCACATAGCCCACGCCGCGGGCGGTGATCTCGTTGGGGCCGAGCCCCAGCACCTCCTCGCCCGCGATACGCACGCTGCCTGAGGCGCGCACCAGGCCGGTAATCGCGTTGCAGAGCGTGGTCTTGCCCATGCCGTTGCGGCCGACCACCGCCAGCACGCCGCGGTCGAGCTCGAGCGAGACCTGCTGAAGCGCATGAGCGCGGCCGTAGAAGACGTCGAGCCGATCGACGCGCAGGATCGGACCCGCGCCGCGTGGGCGTGCGCCGCGCGAACCTAGGCTAAGCGGCATGACTGCCTCCACGCTTGCCGCCCATGTAGATCGCCTGCACCTCGGCGTCGCTCTCGATCTCCGTGGGCGTGCCGTGCTTGAGCACGCGGCCGTTGTGCATCACGGTGACGCGCTCGACCACGCGCAAGGCCACGTCGAGGTCGTGCTCGATCAGCACGAAGCCCATATGGGCGGGGAACGCCGAAAGCAGCAGCACGAGCTCGCGCCGCTCCCCTGGCGACAGTCCGGCGGCGGGCTCGTCGAACAGGATGAGCCGCGGCGCGCCCGCTAGCGCCATGCCGATCTCGAGCTGCCGCTGCTGCCCGTGCGCCAGCGAGGAGACCGGCTCGTCCGCTACATGAGCGAGGCGGACGCGCTCGAGCAGGTCCTGCGTCGCCCGGCGCGAGGGATGGCTCGCTCGCGGGCGCAGGAGACCGTAGCGGTTGCGGCTCACGCCGCGCACCGCAAGGAACAGATTGTCGCGCGTCGAGAGTTGGCGGAACAGCAGCGAGGATTGATAGGTGCGGCGCAGGCCACGCCGGATCCGCTCATGGGGCGGCAGCTCCGTCACGTCCTCGCCGAAGAACTGGACGCGACCGGAGGTCGGCGGAAAATCACCCGTGACCGCGTTGAAGAGCGTCGTCTTGCCGGCGCCATTGGCGCCCAGCACCGCGCGGCGCTCGCCCGCGGCGACCGAGAACGACACGTCCTCGATCGCCTTGAGCGCGCCGAAGGTCCGGGTGACGCCCTCGAGTACGAGAGCGTCACCCGAAGCCAGCGGCTTCCCGCCGGAGGGGAGCGACATCACCGTCGCCATCTCGCTCGCCTCACGCGGTGGTCACGGCATCAGAGCCTTCACGGGCAGCTCGGCACTTCGCGCGAGCCCAGGCCCATCTTGGTGAACTCCTCCTTGGAGAGGCCCAGCGTCTCCGTGACGTTGTGGGTGACTTTCACGACCTGGTTGTAGAACTCGCCGTCCGGCTTCTTGACGACCTCCGTGATGTAGGTATCACCGATGCCGTTCCGGTTCTCGTCGATCTTGATGTCGCCGGCGGGACCATGGAGGACCAGTTTCTGCAGCGCCTCGCGATAAGCCTTCTGGCCGCCGGAGAGGTCGCCTTTGACCGCGTCGAGCCCTTCAAGCGTCGCTTCGGTGCTGAGGTAGTAGAGGAAGGCGAAGAGCGACGGGCTCGGGAAGCCATCTTTGAAGTTCGCCTTGTAGTCGCTGACGAACTTCTTCCACTCGGGCGTATCGATCGAATCCGCCATCGGACCGGCGGACGGCGTTCCCAGCAGAGATTCGCGCCGCTTGCCCTTGAAGTTGAGCACGGTCTGATCGACCGTGATGGTGCCGCCCACCATCGGCTTGTCGCCGCCGACTTGCTCGTATTGGGTTAGGAAGTTGACGGCGTCGGCGCCGCCCAGCACCACGACCAGCGCATCGACATCGCCGGGAATGGTTGAGATTACCGAGGAGTAGTCCTTGGTGCCGAGCGGGACCCACGCCTTCTTCACGACGTGGCCGCCGGCCTTGCAGTAGCCGGCCATGAAGCCTTGGACTTGGGAGTACGGAAAGCCGTAGTCCTCGGCGACCAGGAACACCTTCTTATAGCCCTTGGAGAGCGCATGCTCGCCCAAGCCCACCATCCATTGCGCGCCTTCCGTATGGAAGCGGAAGAAGTTCGGCGAGGGATCGACCAGGGTGGTCGCCTGCGCGCCGGATGAGCCGTTGATGAAGGTGATGTTGGGCTGCGTCTTCGAGTAGTTCTTGACCGCGATGCCCTCGTCGCCGGAGAGCGGGCCGATCATGATGTCGACCTTGTCCTGCTCGACGAGCTTGCGCGTGGCGTTGACGGCCTTGTCGGGAGAGGCGTCCGACGAGCCCTTGATGAACTCGATCTTCTTGCCCCCGGCCATGCCATTGTGCAGCTTGAGCGCGAGGTCGGCGCCGCGCATGCTGTCCTGACCGCCCGCTGCGAACGGACCCTCGAGGGTCGCCAGCACGCCGATCTTGATCGTGTCCTCGGCTTGAGCGGTGCCGGCGCAAAGCGCCACCAACGCCGCCGTGCCCATGAGGGTGCGCAACACAGGTGTCTTCAATCGCATTCTTTCCTCCCGTTTTGAAGCGCGGCGGTGGCGCCGCTGTGGCCGGTCGGAGACATTCAGCCTCCGCTCCGAAACTTGGCTTGCGCGCCGAACGCGGCGAGGCGCGCGCGCAACTGCGCCCAGAGCCCCAAGAGCCCGTCAGGCGAGAACAGCACGATCGCGAGGAACACGCAGCCGATCACCAGGTTGAAGCGCTCGCGGGCGATCAGGTCGATGGCGAAATTCTGCACCAGCACGAACACGATCGCGCCGGCGAAGGCGCCGATCGGGTGCCGCATGCCGCCGAGCACGGCGATGACCAGGATATCGATCATCCGCCCGAGGCCTGTCGATTCCGGCGAGATTTGGTTGTTGTACCAGATCATCAGCACGCCCCCCACGGAGGCGAGCACGCCGGCGACGCTGTAAGCGGCGACCCGATGCGCGGTGACGTGGAAACCCAGGGCGCGCATGCGGCGCGGATTGTCGCGCACGCCCTGTAGCGCGATCCCGAAGGGCGCGCGGATGATGTACTGCACAAAGAAATACCCACCGAGCGCGCAGGCGAGCGAGAGATAGTAGAACGGCAGCGGATCGCGCAGGTTGACGCCGAGCACATCAGGCGCGTTCACCTGATTGAAGCCGCGATGGCCCGCGAAGAGCGAGTAGTTCTGCAAGGTCAGGTAATAGAACGCGACGCCGATGGCGAGCGTGATCATGATGGTGTAGATGCCCTCGGTGCGCACCGAGAGCCAGCCCACGAAGGTCGCGAAGCCGGTCGCGATCAAGATCGCAAAGGCGACCGCGAGCCACCAGGGCCAGTGCAGACTGATGGGATCGATGCTGGTGCCCAAAATCGCGACCATGTAGCCCGCGAGGCCCGCCACCGACATCTGCGCCAGCGACACCATGCCGCCATAGCCCCCGAGGAAGGTGAGCGAGAGCGCGATCAAGCCAAGGGCCAGTGACTGGCCGCCGATCTGGAAGGTGAAGAAGGGCGAGACCACGAGCGGATAGACGATGACCGCCGCCAGTACGATCACGTGGCGCAGCCGGATTTTTCCCAATGCTGCGGAAATGGCGGGACCGACGCGCGGTGCCTCGACAGCCGGCAAGGGCGCGGCGGCGGCGGGGGTTGCCGTTCGGAGCGCGTAGCGGCCCGCGCCGGAATTCATCGCGCGGCGCCACTGGGCCGCGCTCATGCGGGCTTCCCCAGTATCCCGCGCGGCCGGAACGCCAGCACCAGCGCCATCACAACGAAGGTGAAGACGATCCCATAGGTCGGCGCGTAGGCGAGGCCGAACTGCTCCGCGAGGCCAATCAGCAGTGCGCCCACCGCGGCGCCCGTGATGCTGCCCATACCGCCCACGATCACCACCACGAGCGAGGCCAGGAGATACCGCGTGTCCTCGCCCGGCGAGATCGAGAGCGCAGTGCCGCCGACCACACCCGCGAAACCCGCCATGCCTGCGCCGATCGCAAAGGTGAGGGCGAAGACCCGTTGCACATTGACGCCGGACGCCGCCAGCATCGCGCGATCATCGACGCCCGCGCGGATCATCATGCCGACGCGCGTGCGATTGAGGAACCACCAGAGCAGCAGTCCGATCGCGACCGCCCCCAGGAACACCACGATCCGATATGTGGGATAGCCGCGGATGATCGGCATGGGCAGCGAGCCGTAGATCGCGCGCGGCGGATCGAACTGATAGATCACGCCGCCCCACTGCCAGAGCATGAGGTCGGCGAGCACGATCGAGAGGCCGATCGTGACCATGGTCTGGCGGAGGTCCTGTCCCTGCATGAAGCGGAACACGAAAACCTGCAGCAGGAAGCCCACCAGCGCGGCAGTAAGGAAGCCCGCCGCCACGGCGAGCAGCCACATGTCCGTGGCGTCGCCCACCTCCCAACCAACATAGGCGCCCAGCAGGTAGAGCGAGCCATGGGCGAGGTTGACGTTGCGCATCAAGCCGAAGACCAGGGTGAAGCCGCTCGCGACCAGGAAATAGAGCGCGGCCAGCGTGACGCCGTTCAGGAAGGTCGAGACGAACTGCCGCGCATTGTCGACGAGCGCCCAGACCACGAACACGGCGATCGGACCGCCGATCACGATCAGCCACGCCCAGAGCTGGAACGCTCTCGACCTCATGCGGCGGGCAGGCTCCAGCGGGTGCGCGCGGTGCGCATTTCCGGCTCCTTGTGGAAGACACCGTCCTTCATGATCGCCAGCAGCTTCTTCTTGTCCTGGAGGATGGCGAGGTCGGCGAGCGGGTCGCCGTCGACCAGTAGGAGGTCCGCGAGGTAGCCCTCTTTCAGCTCCCCGAGCTCGTCAGCCATCATCATGATCTCGCCGCCGTGCTTGGTGGCCGAGAGCAGCGCCTCCATCGGCGTCATGCCCGCGTACTTGACGAGATACTGCAGGTCCTTAGCGTTCTCGCCGTGCCGCGCCCAAGCGAAGCCGTAGTCGCCGCCGGGCAGCACGCGGATGCCGCGCTTGTGCATGGCGCGGAGGCTCTCCTCGACCGCCGCGAGCTCTTCCTCATAGCCGAGCGCGATCGCCTTCTTGCGGTCGATGCCGAATTCCTCACCTTCATAAAGGAGCCGCACGATCACGGAGAGGCCGGGCGCCACGAACACCTTGTCCTTCGCCGACTCGAGCATGTCGAGCGATTCGTCGTCGGTGTAGCTCGCGTGATAGATGATCTCGCAGCCGTGGCGCAGCGCTTGTTTGACGGACTCACAGGAACGCGCGTGGACGCTGACGCGCTTGCCGCGGATCTTGGTCTCCTTGACGGCGATCGCGACCTCCTCGTCGCTCATCCAGTTGGTCTTGGCGGGCGCGTTGCCCACGAGGTTGTCGCCGGAGAGGTTGAGCTTTATGGAATCGACGCCGTATTTGAGGAACATGCGCACGACTTTGCGCATCTCCTCGGGCCCGCTCACCACCTGACCGAAGCTGAATTCCGGATAAGGCAGGTGCGGCAGCATGTCGTCGCCGAGCGAGCCCGCCACCGTGATCTCCTGGCTTGCGGCGAGATAGCGCGGGCCCGGTATCAAACCCTCGTTGATGGAGTTGCGCACGACCACGTCGAGCCTCGGCTTGGCGGTCGCGGCGCCGACGCAGGAGGTCCAGCCGTGGTCGAGATAGGTCTTGGCCACGCCCGCGGTCCAGAGCATGTGCTCCTCGAGCGGCATCAGCTGGATCTCGTCCAGCGTCAGCGCATTATTCCAGGCGAAATGCGTGTGCGCCTCGGTCATGCCGGGCATCAGCGTGGCGCCCGCGCCGTCGATGGTGGTGACGCCGGCCATGGGCGGCAGGCGGCCAGCGCCGCGGCTCACCCGCGCGATCCGATTGCCTTGCACCAGCACCTCGCCCGCATAGGGCGGACTGCCGCTGCCGTCGATGATCCGCACATTGGTGAAGAGCACGTTCATGGGCTCGCTCCCCGCATGTCAGGTGAAACGGCGCTGGTAGAACCGGCGCAGCAAATCGATGCACTCGTCGGGCTTCTCGATCGGCGTCCAATGACCGCAGCCGCGGAGCACCTCGACCTGGGCGCCCGCGATCTTTTCGCCGAGGAGCCGCACCGCCTGCGGCGGCGCGACCGTGTCCTCGTCGCCGCTGACCAGCAGTGTCGGACACTCGATGCGCGCGGGATCCGCCGGCTGGGCCTCGGCGAGCGCAAGGCAGCTCCGGGCGTAGCCATCGGGATCCTGTCGGGTCAGCGATTCCCTGACGAAGCCCACGGCCACGCGCCGCTTCGCCTTGGTCTCGGCGGAGGTCGCGGCCTGCACCAGCGCGTCGGCGATCGTGCTCATGCCGGCGGCGCCCTCCGCGGCCGCCTTCTCGCCTCGGGCGCGGATCGTGATCCTGGCGGTGTCCGGCGGCGCCAGCAGCGGCCCGAAGAGAGCGAGGCTGCGCACTGCCTTGGGCTCGCGCGCAGCCAAGTGCAGGGCCACGATGCAGCCCATCGAATGCGCGACGACGTGCGCGCGTTCCTGGCCCGCCGAGGCGAGCACGCGCGCCGCCGCTTGAACAAAGCGGTCGATAGAGAGCGGTCCTTCCACCCGGTGCGAGCGGCCGGAGCCCGGCAGATCGAAACGCACGGTCTGGAAGCGCTGGAATGCCGGAAGCAGCGGCGTCCAAGTATTCGACGTGCCGCCGAGCCCATGGATCATCAGCACGGCGTCGCCGCCGCCGGTCGGCGTGTAGATCTCGACGGCGATGCGCTCCACGAATTCGAAAGCCACGCCTCCTCCTACGCCACCGCCGGACGCACGCTCCGCGCCGATCGGATGTCGGGCTCCTTGTGGAACTGCCCGTCCTTCATCACCGCGAGGATGCGCACGGGGTCCTGCAGGATCGCGATGTTGGCGAGGGGATCGCCGTCCACCAACAGGAGATCCGCGAGATAACCGTCCTTGATCTGGCCGAGCTCGTTTCCCCTCATCATGATCTCGGCGCCATAGCGCGTCGCCGCGACCAGCGCCTCCGTGGGCGTGAAGCCGAGATACCGGACGAAGTACTCGAGATCCTTCGCGTTGGTGCCGTGCTTGATCCAGGCGAAGCCGTAATCGCCACCGATCAGCACCTTGATGCCGCGCTTGTGCATCTTCTTGAGCGATTCGACGGCGATCTCGAGCTCGCGGTGGTAGCCCATGGCCTTCGCCTTGTCGGGCGTGATGCCCCATTCCGCCGCGTGATAGGAGGTGTTGATGAGCCAGGCGATGCCGGGCGCCACGAAGTGCTTGTCCTTCGCCGCCTCCAGCATATCGAGCGCTTCCTCGTCGGCGAAGCTCGCGTGATAGATGATCTCGATGCCGTGGCGCACACTTTGCTTGATGGACTCGCAGGAGCGCGCATGGGCCGCGAGCCGCTTGCCGCGCATGCGCGCCTCGGAGACCGCGACCGCGATCTCGCCGTCGCTCATCGGCGTGAACTCCGCGGGGATCCCCGCGATGTACTCGCCCGAGAGATTGAGTTTGATGGTGTCGACGCCGTATTTGAGGAACATGCGCACCACGCGCCGCATGTCCTCGGGCCCGCTCACCACCGCCCCGAAACTGAATTCCGGGAATGGCAGGTGCGGCAGGGTCTCGTCGCCGAGGCCGCCGGGCACGGTGATCTCCTGGCTCGCTGCCAGATAGCGCGGACCCGGGATCTGGCCGGCGTTGATGGCGTTGCGGATCACTACGTCGAGCCGGGGCTTTGCCGTCGCAGCCCCGACGCAGGAGGTAAAGCCTCGGTCGAGATAGCGCTTGGCGATATGCGCGCACCAGAGGATGTGCTCCTCGGTCGGCATGCGCTGGATCGCGCCTAGGCCTGGCTGATCATTCCAGGAGAGATGCGTATGCGCCTCGGTCATCCCGGGCATCAAAGTGGCGCCTGCGGCATCGATGGTGGTGACGCCGCTCGTGGGGATGGCGCGGACGCCGCGCGCCACGCGCGCGATGCGATTGCCCTGGACCAGCACTTCGCCGGAGTAGGGCTGCGCCCCCGTGCCGTCGAAGATCCGGACGTTGCTGAACAGCACATTCGCCATGGCGTCAACCCTCCCCAGACACAGCGAGAGAGCCGCTTGGCTGCAGCATTGGCGTCCTCCACACCATGCGGACAGTGCCTCCGTCCGCGCACCCCTATCCGGGGCATTCTTGTGACTGCATCCCGAAAGACGGCCTCACGCGCCGCCGCTCGGGTGCACTTTGGATTAAACTATAGTAGCGCCGAATGGCTTCGTTTGAATAGCAATTCGGCGCTCACCAACCCGACCACAGCGGGTGGATTTGGTCTAGACCCTCCGTGGAGCGAAGGCGCTATCCGAAGCTTGGAGAATGCTTGCGATCCGGTCGGTGTTGGATCGCTGCCAGCGCCGAGCGCTCGGGAACAATTGCAAATGTCCGCTATGGGTGGCCAACAGCGGCTATCGACGACGCTCAGCGCCAGGTCCGCCTTACCTTCAGCAGCGGAACTTCTCGCCGATCTTCACGACTGCCGCTTGGTGCCATGAGGAGACATGCCGGATTAAACCGGCTTCGTTCCAGTGCCGTAAAGTGGCTCCTCAATATGCTGCGATCATTCCGGCAGCCCGGCTTTGCGCATGGCCTCTTCGTATCTCGCGATGTCTTCGGGCCGGTACGGGCCTAGTACGTCTCTGAGGTTGGAAACGCGCAGCGCGGGATGGAGTTGCCGGAGCCGTGCTACCGCTTTTTGTGCCGGCTCCAGCCGCCCGGCGAGCGCATTGCTTGCGGCGGCGACGCGTAATGGGGGCTGCAAATCCGGAGCCTCCCGCAACGCCATTGCCGCCCATGACGAAGCCTCGTCATAGCGGCCGGCGATGAAATGAGCATTCGCCGTTGCGGATTGCATTCCCGGCATGAGCGGATCGAGTGGACTGAGGCGCATGGCACGCGCGACGCGTTCGATAGCCGCGTCCGGCTCGCCGAGCCAGATTTTGACCCAGCCGCCGAAATGCCATGCCTCCGCCAGGTTCGGGTTGAGCGCGAGCGCGCGATCGATGAGGGCGACGCCAGTGTCGAGATCGCGAACCACATAGGCTAGCGCCGACCCGCTCGCAGTGAGTGCGACCGCGTCGTCCCTGCCCAACTCCACCGCCCGCTGAGCCAGCCTTGCGGTTTCGGCGATCTCATTCGCTGGATCGATTATCCAGCCACTTGCCTTGCGTCGCACGTAGACCCGCGCGGCCATCCCGTAAGCCGACGCGAACTCGGGATCGAGCTCGATCGCACGGTTGACCAGGCGCAACGCCTCGGCGTTGACCTCTCGATTGGCGACACTATAAAAACTGGGCAAGCCGCGCAGGAAGTAGTCATAGGCATCGAGGCTCTCGGTCGGCTTGCGCTTGGCGCGCTCGATCTCGGCCTTCTCCAGCTTTGGCGCGATGGCGCCCACGACGCTCGCCGCAACCTGGTCTTGTAGGTCGAAGATGTTCTCGAAGGCGCCCTCGAAGCGGTCCGCCCAGAGATGCACTCCAGTGAGCGTATCGACGAGCTGCCCGGTGATGCGCACACGGTTCCCTGACTTGCGCACGCTGCCTTCGAGCACATAGCGCACGCCGAGCTCACGGCCGACTTGTCGGATATCGGGGGATTTGCCCTTGTAGGCGAAGCTCGAATTCCGCGCGATCACGAACAGCGAACGGAACCGTGATAGCGCGGTGATGATCTCCTCCACGATACCGTCCGCGAAATACTCCTGCTCGGGGTCACCGCTCAGGTTCTGGAACGGCAAGACCGCGATCGAGGGCTTGTCGGGGAGCGGCAGTGCGGGCCGGCTGTGAGCGAAGCCTCCCGCCTGCTTCACCCGGAACGCCCGAACTGGCCGGGCGATATTCTTGACCTGCTGCTCGCCCATGTCCTCGAAGGCCAGATCAAGCTTGTCGCGCACTTCGTCGCGGACCTTGCGGGACACGCAAAGCCCACCGGGCTCCGCCAGTCCCTCCAACCGCGCCGCGATATTGACACCGTCGCCGTAGATGTCATCGCCATCGATAATAATGTCGCCAAGGTTGATGCCGATGCGGAACTCAATCCTGTGGTCGCTCGGTACGTCGACGTTGTGCTCGCTCATGCGCTGCTGCACCTCAATGGCACAGCGCACTGCGTCCACGACGCTGGGGAACTCAACCAGCATGCCGTCGCCGGTCGTCTTGACGATCCGGCCACGATGCTCGGCGATTTTAGGGTCGATTAGTTCGCTGCGGTGGGCTTTGAGGGCCGTGAGAGTGCCTTCCTCCTCCGCCCCCATAAGCCGGCTGTAACCTGCCACATCAGCGGC
>DATFRA010000107.1:0-4735 GCA_035263705.1 Allostellaceae bacterium | reverse complement strand
CCATCCGGATGCCGCTCCAGAACCCGGACTTCGCCCCCTACCTGCAGAAGGCGAAGGACGCCAATCCCGCAGCGCTGTTCGTCTTCGTGCCCGCGGGCACGCAGGCGATCGCGGTGATGAAGGCCTTCGGCGATGTCGGCTTAAAACAAGCGGGGATCAAGCTGATCGGGCCCGGCGACATCACCACCGACGAAGGGCTCGACGCCATGGGCGACGTCGCCCTCGACGTCATCACGATGTTCCACTACTCCGCGGTCGGAAAAGCTCCGGCCAATCCGGCCTTCGTCAAGGCCTATCAGGACGAGTTCGGCAAGGACCAGATGCCGGCCTTCACGGTGGTCCAAGGCTATGATGGGATGGCCGCGATCTTCGACGTGATCAAGGCGCAGAACGGCAAGATCGACCCCGACAAGACCATGGCTCTGCTCAAGGGCTGGAAATATGACAGTGCCCGCGGCCCCATCATGATCGATCCCGATACCCGCGACATCGTGCAGAACGAATACCTGCGACGGGTCGAGCGAGTGAACGGGCACCTCGTGAACACCGAGCTCGAGACCATCCCCGCGGTCAAAGACCCCTGGAAAGTGCTGAACGCAAAGCAGTAGCGGCCATCTCGGACGCGACCCTCACCCTCCCGTCGCCTTCGCTGCGCTTCGCGCTGGGAGGGTGGGGGCTGTGGCCTCGCGAGCCTCCGAGGCCTAGCGCTGTTCCGCCGCCCTCAGTTCAATCACCGTGCCGAACCCATGCTCCGCGGCGATCTGGAGACGGTCGTCGGAACGCTCCGCGGGAATGTCGTTACGCTCGAGCACGTCCTCGGCCACGTCGAGGTCGGCAACGGCGATCGAATAGCCCGCGAAGTGCGGCTTGCGGAGCACGTCGCGGAGGCGGATACCGGGGAAACGCAGAGCGAGGCGTGTGGCGTCGAGCACGCTGAGCGCCCCCTCGCCGAGCCGAACGCGGAGCGCGCCCTCGGCGCGACTCACCGCATCGGGCTCGAGCAGCTTGCCGAAGAACTCCGCGAGTCCGCCGGGGTCGTTCGCGAGCATCACCACCTCGACCACAGCGCGCGCGCCATTGGCGTGGCGCTGGTACTCGGGTTTCCAGAAAAACTCCGGCGCGTGCTGCTGGCAGGTGAAGAAGGCCGCGTCGGGCATGCGCGGCTCCGTGACGAAGGCGAGCGTAAACGCCACGGTCTTGAGGCTGCCGTCGGGTAGTTTCGCCTGGCGCGAGAAGTCGAAGGGCTCGTAGGTCTGCAATCCGCGCGCCGCGAACTCCGCCTGGTCGCGCCGCGCATCCGAGCTCTGGAACACCAGCATCGACAGGCCCTGACGCCGCCTCAGGAAAGCCTGGTTGAAGGCGCCGAAGCTGAACCGGCCCGGCTCGGGTGCCGGGATCTTCGCGGGATCCGCGACCGCCAGCAGCTCCAGGAAATTGCCTTGCAGCTGCACCAGGCTGTTGGCGGTGCCCCAGGGATGCTGTGCCGGCGGCGTCAGAGTGAAACCCATCCGGCGATAGGTTTCGCGGGCGGCCTCGAGGTCGTTGACCGCCAGCACGAGGTGGTCGATGGCGCGGTTCATTCTTTCGCGATCTCGCGGGAGATCACCAGGCGCTGGATGTCGCTGGTGCCTTCGTAGATCTGGGTCACGCGCACGTCGCGGTAGATGCGCTCGACCGGGAAATCCGCGAGATAGCCGTAGCCGCCGAGGGTCTGGATCGCGCCGGAGCACACGCGCTCTGCCATCTCGGAGGCGAAGAGCTTCGCCATCGAGGCCTCCTTGATGCAGGGCTGCCCGGCGTCGCGGAGCGCGGCCGCGTGCAGCATCATCTGCCGGGCCACCTCGATCCCGGTCGCCATGTCCGCGAGCCGGAATGCCACCGCTTGGTGGTTTATGATGGTAGTGCCGAAGGCGACGCGCTCCTTGGCATAGCCGAGCGCCGCCTCGTAGGCCGCGCGCGCCATGCCGATCGATTGCGCGGCAATGCCGATGCGGCCGCCCTCGAGATTGGCGAGCGCGATGCGATAGCCTTGACCCTCCTCGCCCAGGAGCAGGTCGGGCGTGAGCTCCATCTCCTCGAACACGATCTGCGCGGTGTCGGAGGCGCGCTGGCCCAGCTTCGTCTCGAGCTTCGCTACCTTGTAGCCCACTGTGTCCGTCGGCACGATGAAGGCGCTGATGCCCTTCTTGCCGGCGGCCGGATCGGTGACCGCGAAGACGATCGCGACGTCGGCGTTGGCGCCGCCGGTGATGAACTGCTTCGTGCCGTTGAGCACGTACTTGTTGCCGCGCTTTTGCGCGCGGGTGCGGATCGCGGAAGCCTCGGAGCCCGCCTCAGGCTCGGTCAGGCAGAAGGCCGCGAGCTGCTCGCCGCGTGCCATCGGCCTCAGAAACCGCTGCTTCTGATCCTCGGTGCCGAAGCGGAGGATTGGCACGCAGCCCGTCGAGTTGTGCACGCCCATGATGGTGGAGCAGGCGCCGTCGCCCGCCGCCACCTCCTCCATCGCGAGCGCGTAGGACACGTGGTCGGCGCCGGCGCCGTCGTAGCGCTCCGGCACCAGCATGCCGAGGAAGCCAAGCTTCGCCATCTCCGCGACCGCGTCCGCGGGGAATTTGCCCGTGCGGTCGCGCTCCGCCGCGAAGGGTTTGAGCCGTTCCGCGGCGAAGCTGCGCGCGGTGTCGCGGATGAGAGCTTGCTCGGCGCTGGGGATCATCGCCCGATCACCACGGAAGTGCCGCGCCGTCGTAATTGAAGAACCGGCCGCTGTCCGCGGGCGTCAACGTCGCGATCACGCGGCGCATGCCGGCGATGCTCTCCTTCGGCGAGACCGGCGCGCCCGGGCCGCCCATGTCCGTCTTGACCCAGCCGGGATGCAGCACCACCGCGATCACGTTCCGGTGGTCCATGGCGAGGGAGCGCCAGGCCGCATTGAGTGCGGCCTTCGAGGATCGATAGGCGTACTGTCCACCCGCATCGTTCGCGCCGATCGAGCCCAGCCGGCTGGTGATGGCGATGAGCTTCTTGCCCTCGCTGCGCTCGACAGGTTTCAGCACCGCGCCGGCGAGCGCCAGCGGCGCCAAGGTATTCACCTTGAGGGTGTCGATCCAGGCGTTCTCGTCGATCTCGCCCGGCGTCATGTTCCGCGCCAGCGAGACACCGGCGTTGGCGATCGCGACATCGATCTTGTCGCGCGTGAGCTCGCGGCCGAGCGCGGCGACCGCCTTGTAGTCGGTGACGTCGAGGCGATGGATCTCAACCTTCGCGCCAAGCGCCTCGAGGTCCGTCGCCTTCTTGAGGTCGCGCACGGTGGCGATGACCCGCCAGCCGTCGGCCGAATATTGCTTCGCGAACTCGAGGCCGAGCCCGCGGCCGGCGCCGGTGACGAGAACGGTGGACATGCATTACGCCTTTCTGCGAGCGGTGACTTCGATCTCGATCTTCATGCGGGGATCGACGAGCTGGCAGACGATCGCGGTGGCCGCGGGTCGAACATCGCCGAACGCCTCGCCCAGGATCGGCGTCACCTTCGGGAAATCCGCCGCGTCGGTGAAGTAGTAGTGCACCCGCACGACATCCGCGAAGCTCGCGCCCGCCTCGGCGAGCGCCGCGCCGATATTCTTGAAGGTCTGCCGGGTCTGCGCCACCACGTCGGACTCAATGGTCATGGCCTTGTAATCCATGCCCGTGGTCCCGGAGACGAACACCCAGTCACTGTCGACCACGGCCCGGCTATAGCCCACCGTCTTCTCGTAGGTCGAGCCCGAAGAAATCAGCCGCCGCATGAGGTGCCTCCTGGGGGAACCGCGCCGGCGATACTACGCCCGCCGCTGCCACGGCGGTCAATGCGCTTTGGCTCAATGCGGCTATGCTGGCCGACGGCAATCCGCGAGGCGCCGTGCCCAGAGTCTCCGTCGTGATCCCAACCCTCGACGAGGCCGATCGCCTGGAAGCGCTGGTCGGGGCGCTGCGGCGCGAGCCCGAGCTCGCCGAGATCATCGTGGCCGACGGCGGCAGTTCGGACGGCACGCCCGAGCTTGCGACGCGGCTTGGAGCGCGGGTAGTGGCGACGGAGCCCGGCCGCGGCCAGGCGCTTCGCGCCGGTGCCGGGCTCGCGAGCGGCGAGATCCTGCTCTTCCTGCACGCCGACACCACCTTTCCGACAGCTGGACTCCGCGCGCTTTGCGCCAAGCTCGACCGCGATGCCCGCGTGCCCGGCGGGAACTTCCGCGTGGTGTTCGCCGGCGGCAGCCGCTTTGCCCGTGGCCTCACGGCCGCCTATCCCTGGCTCCGCTTGTTCACGCTTTACTATGGCGACAGCGGGATCTTCGTGCGTCGATCGGTCTATGACGCGATCGGCGGCATCAAGCCCATTCCCGTGATGGAGGACTACGATTTCGTCCGCCGCCTGGAGCGCACCAGCCCCACGTGCCGCGTCGAGGATCCGCCGCTCACCACCTCATCGCGCAAATTCGCGGGACGCCGCGCCGCCGCCATCGTCGGGGGCTGGGTCGTGATCCACGTTCTCTACTGGCTCGGCGTCTCGCCCGAATGGCTGGCGCGGCTCTATTATCCGGCGGGCTGGCGATCTCGTAACCTCGGAGAGGACCATCATGGAGATTGAGCGGCGCATCGCCGAGCTGGGCCTCGACGTGCCGGACTTCGTGCGCGACGGCTACTATGGCGCCTCCTACGGCTCGATGAAGCCGTTCCACATCGCTGGCAACCTGCTCTTCCT
>DATFRA010000106.1:0-8835 GCA_035263705.1 Allostellaceae bacterium | reverse complement strand
GTTTTTGAACGGACGCGCTCACGCGAGCACCCCGTGGAGGAACCAGCGCGTCGTGGGATGCAGGCCCTCGCGGAAAACCCAGAAGCGGCGGCCGTCAGTATCTTCGACGCAGTAATAGTCCCGCAGCGAGCTCTCCTCTTCCGGCGAGCGCCACCACTCGCCGAGAATCCGCTCGGGGCCGTCGGCGGCGCGGATCCGATGCAGGAGTCGGCGCCAGCGGAACTGCACCGGCGGATCGTCGGGGATCGGCGCCATTGCCTCGATGGGCTCGGGCCGCGCCAAGAGCCGCACCGGCCGCGGGCGATCGGAATTCCAGGGCGCACCACCCTTGCCGGGCGCGAAAGCCGGCACGCGCTCCACGGCGCGCTCGGGCAGGTAGCTGTCGCGCGGCCGCATCCGCGTCACCGCGCCCGCGCCCAACCGGTTCTCCAGGCGATCGACGAGATCGGCAAGCGCGCCGTTGCTCCGGTCGTCGCCGGCGCCGGTGCGGTCGAGACGGGCCTGCCGGGGCCCCAGCGGCTCGACCAGCAGCGCTTCGAGCCGCATGTCCTCGATGCCGAGATCGGGATCGATGCGGTCGAGACGCTCGGCGAAGAGGTGCGCGAGATGGCGGGGATCGCGGCTCGCCTGCGCCGTGCCGGCCTCGAGCCCGAGCACGACGCCGTTGACCCGATAGAAGCGCAGCGCCAGGCGTCGCGCGCCGACGCCGTCGCGTGCGAGCGCGCGGCAGAGCGCGTCGGCGAGCGAGGCGATGGCGGCCGCGAGGTCCTCGGGTTGCGTGATCGGCTCGGCGAAGCGGCGATGGCTGGAGCGAATGGGCGCCGGCGGCAGCGGCGAGAGCGGCTCCGGCAGATTGCCCAGCGCCTGATCGAGGCGTTCGGCGGCGGCGAGGCCGAAGCGCGCGACCATCGACGGCCGTGGCAGCTTGTAGAGATCGCCGATCCGCCGGAGCCCCAGGCGCTCCATGAGTTCGACGGTCTCGACCGGCAGCCTGAGCGTGCCCACCGGCAACAGCGCGAGCGCCAGTCTCGTGGCGCCGCGGGGTACCACGGTGATTGCCTCCCGGCCCGCTCGCGCCAGCGCCGAGGCAGCGCCCGGCGTGTCCGCGATCGCCGCACGCGCGGTGATGCCTTGCCGCTTGAGCCGCGCCACCAGATCGGCGGCGAGACTCGTCTCGTCGCCGAAGAGATGCGCGACGCCGGTGAGGTCGAGCCAGATGCCGTCCGCGCCGTCGGTCGCGGTCCAGGGGCTGTAGCGGCCGCACCACTGCGAGAGCTTGCGCAGCGCCGCGGCGTCACCCTCGGGATCGGCGTCGAGCGCCACGATGCCGGGCGCGATCGCGCGGGCGTCGGCGAGCGCCATGCCCGGCGCGATGCTGTCGGCGAGACGCGCATCCACCGCCGCGAGCAGGCCGCGGCCGCCTACCCACGCCACGACGACGGTAGAGCCGGACTCAGCCGGTTTTGCGGAGCGGCTGGCGCTCGGCCGGCGCCGGCGCTCGATCGGCCAGCTCGGCAGCCAGAGCGACATGACCCGTCGCATCGCATGCCTCCAAAATCCATTGGGCGGGAACGCCGCCGCGGCAGCGCGTGAGCTCGACGTTCCAGACGAGCCGGCCAATGCCAGGCTCGCCGTCGACAGTCCGGCTCGGCAGCGCGCTCACCCGCCAACGCGTCGCCGCCGCCACAGGAGCCGCGCGCTCCGCCTCGGCGCATGTGCCAGTGCGCCAACGCCGGAGCACGAAGGCCGTGACGCCGGAATTCGCCGCTGCGAGCTGCAGCCGGCGGCTCGCGGTGAGCGGCAACACGCCGATCTCGCCCACCACCGCCGCGAGCGCCGGCACCTTGAGCCCATCCTCCATCGCCTCCAACGCCGTGCGATCGTCACGGGCGCGCACCGAGAGGATCCGATGCGTCGCGAGACCGCGCGCGGCGAGGCCTGGCCCATAGAGATCGTCGCTGGCGAGGCACCAGAGCACGGGCTGCGCCGGCACAAGCCGCGCCAGGATGCCCGCGAGGAAGGCGGCGGCAACGGCGCCGTCCTCCTCGTCGCCGCTGAAGCCGCCGATCTCGTGCAGCGCGCCGCGCGCGAGCCCGCTACCCGGCAATGCCGCATCGATTGTAGAGATGTCGAATGGCAGCACACCGTGATCGCCGACGCTGCCGCGGGCGAGCTTCCCCACCCGCTCGCGCAGAGCCGTCAGTCCCGCCTGCGGCGGCAGTGCTCTGCCCGCTGTCGCGCTCATCGCCGGTTCCTTGCTTGGATGTTCATTGTTTGTTCTTATGAGCGGATTTGTCAAGCCACGCCCGAGAAGGGTGAGAATTCAGCCGAAATCAGCTATTTAAGTGGTTCGAACCTAAATTCTGCTTCGCAGGAGGCGACCGGCCTCACTGCGCCGGCGCTGGCACGTAGATGTCGCGGCCGGCAATGGCACGGCTGGGCATGAGGCGATCGCCGGCGATCGGGATGGTGGCGAGGCGCTTGCCGTCGAGGGTGAGCGCCAGTTGGAAGCCGCCGAGCTGCTTCGGGTCCTTGGTGCCTTCGGCGACCCAGATGTCCTTCGGTGAATCGGGGTCGCCCGAGGAGGGGCCGCCGGTGTCGCGCGTCCCGCGCGGATCGATCCAGATCAGCTTCGCGCCGTGCGCCACGCCCTCCCAGAGATTGTCGTAGGCCTCGCCCCTGAGCCGCGTGCGCAGCTCCACGACCGAGAGCGGTCCGTCGTTGTCGCCATAGGAGACGCGGCCCAGGAGACCATGCGCGGCATCCGCCTGCTCGACGGCGGCATCGAAGGCGGCCCAGCGGACGATCTCCGGCCGCGCGTTCGGCACCTCCGCCCAGGCGGCGGTGCCGGCGGGATCGGGTCCGGTCGAGCGGAAGAGCGCGCGGCCGGTCTCCAGCACATGCACGCGATGGATCTGCGGGCTGTCGCAGCAGCCCGGCATGATCGCCGAGAAGTAGCGACGGCCGAGCATCACGCCCTCGGAGCCGGGCTCGGAGAACGACGCGAGGCGCCGTGGCTCCTTCGCGGAGACGTCGTCGACGGTGACGGACACCGTCGAGCTGGGATCGACGCCCTCCGCATCCGTGCGCGTCTTCACCTCGGTGGTGATCGTGGCGAGCCGCGCCTGCAGCGCGTCGGCATCAGACGGCTGCCCATCGCGCCAGACATAAATCACGTACGGCACCAGCCGCGCGTTCCGCACGCTCATCACGATCGCCCTGCCGGCGTCGCTGCTGCTGGTGGATTCCACGTGTACCGAGGAGGATGCGGTGCCGTCGTAGAAGGTCTGTCCCCAGGCGGGCGCGGTCAGGGCAAGAGTAGCGAGCGCCACCATTACAAGGTCCATCCTCATGATCCCTCCTCTCATCGGCCCTCGAACACCGGCGTGCGCTTGGCGAGGAAGCTGCGGAAGCCGTTCTGGAAGTCGGCGGTGTCGAAGGTGGCGTAGGGTTCGTCGAATTCCTCGGACGTCAGCGGCCGCGGGTCGAGGACCCGGCGGGCGAATTTCTTGTGCCAGCGGTTGACCAGCGGGGCGCCCGAGGCGATGCGGCGCGCGGCGGCATAGGCCTCCTCCTCGACCTTGTCGTCGGGCACGACGCGAGTGACGAGGCCCTTTGCCTGCGCCTCCGCGGCGCCGAAGACGCGGCCCTCGAGCAGGATCTCAAGCGCCACTTCACGACCCACGCGCGCGATCAGCGCGGAGATCTCGGGATAGCCCATGGTGACACCGATGCGGTTGATCGGCACGCCGAAGCGGCTTCCTTCGCCGCAGACCCGGACGTCGCAGAGCATCGCGATCTCGAGGCCGCCGCCGACGCAGAGCCCCTGGATCAGCGCCACCGTCGGATGCCGGCACTCATCGATGCGGCGCATGACCTCGTGCATGAGGCGGCCGTAGTCGCGCGCCTGCGCGGCGCTGCTGCGCTCGGCCTCGAACTCGCCGATGTCGGCGCCGGGCGCGAAGGCCTTCTCGCCCGCGCCGCGCAGCACGATCGCGCGCACGGTATCGTCGGCCTCGAGCGCCGCGAAGGCGTGGTTGAGCCCGAGCCACATCGCCTTGTTGAGCGCATTGAGCTTCTCGGGCCGATTGAGGACGACGGTGACGATCCCCTCCTCCCGCTCGACGAGCACCGGCTCGGCCATGTGAGTCTCCTTCCAGCGATGATCGGGCCCGGACAGGTATAAGCAAGAAACCATCCTGCGGCATCCCCGCCCTTTGTTGCCCACGGCCGGCTTTGGCCTTAAAGAAGGCGCCGAGTAGCGCAGGAGCGAGGCCTTCCATGCCCGAGGCGAGCAATGCCGCCGAGATCACCTCCCGCATCCTCTTGGAAACCAAGGCGGTGCTGTTCAATCCGGACCAACCCTTCACCTTCACTTCGGGCCGCGTGAGCCCCGTCTACGTCGATTGCCGCCGGCTGATCTCGTTCCCGAAGGCGCGCACCACCCTGATGGATCTCGCGAGCGCGCTCATCAAGCGCGAGATTCCGGCGGGCTCGCTCGATGCCATCGCCGGCGGCGAGACCGCAGGCATTCCCTTCGCGGCCTGGATTTCCGAGCGGCTAAACCTCCCCATGCTCTACGTCCGCAAGAAGCCCAAGGGCTTCGGCCGCAACGCACAGATCGAGGGCGAGATGGCCGAGGGCGCGCGCGTCCTGCTGGTGGAGGACCTCGCGAGCGAGGGCACCTCCAAGCTCAATTTCATCCACGCGATCCGGCGGGCCGGCGGTCAGATCGGCCACACCTTCGTGATCTTCCACTACGGCATCTTCCCGCAGAGCGTGACCAGCCTGGAGGCCGAGGGCGTGAAGCTGCACGCGCTCGCGACCTGGTGGGACGTGCTCAAGGTCGCGCACGGCCTTGGTCATTTCACGCCCGCGCAATACGCCGCGATCCGCGCCTTTCTCGAGCATCCCGAGAGCTGGCGCCCGGCTCAGAGCGCGGCACGCTAGGACCTCGGTCGCGCGACCCGCTTCGATGCTCGACAGCTTCATCGGCGAGGCCCAGCGCTACGTCAGCGACTACGGCTACACCGCCGTGTTCCTGGGCGTGTTCCTCGAGAGCTTCGGGCTGCCGACGCCGGGTGAATCCCTGATGATCGCGGGCGCCATCCTCGCCTCGCGCGGCCAGCTCAATTTCTACTGGGTCCTGGTGCTGTGCTGGGTCGCGGCCGTGGTAGGCGACAACATCGGCTATGTCATCGGCAAGACCGGCGGGCGGCCGCTGGTGCTCAAATACGGTCCGCGTGTCCGCATTAAGCACGAGCATATCGCCGAGGTCGAGGGCTTCTTCAACCGGCACGGCGGCGCCGTCGTGCTGTTCGCGCGGTTCGTGGTGGTACTGCGGCAGCTCAACGGCATCGTCGCGGGCATCGTGGGCATGAACTGGTGGCATTTCCTCGCCTACAACGCCGCCGGCGCCGCGCTCTGGGTGGGCTTCTGGGCCGGGCTCGCGTACTACCTCGGCCGGCGTTTCCACGGGATCCTCGCCTGGGTGAGCTCGCTCGAGCCCGTCGTGTTGATCATCGCCGTGGCGGCAATCGCCGGCGCGCTGTTCTATCTCTGGCGCCACCAGCAGAAGCGACGGCGCAAGCGCTCGGCGCGCAAGGCCTGACTGCTACCGGTGCTTGGGGTCGAGAGCGTCGCGGAGGCCGTCGCCGAGCAGGTTGAAGGACAGCACCACCACGAAGATCGCGAGGCCCGGCCACCACGCCATCCACGGCGCCAGCGAGAGGAAGTTCTTGGCGGTGTTGAGCATACTGCCCCAGCTCGGGTCTGGCGGCTGCTGGCCCAAGCCCAGGAACGACAGGCTCGCCTCCGCGATGATCGCGGCGGCGATCGCCAGCGTCGCCTGCACCATGATGGGCGCGAGGATGTTGGGCAGGATGTGGCGCAGCACGATCCGGTAATGCGGATTGCCGACGGCCTTGGCGGCCTCGACATAGTCCTCGACCTTGGTGGAGAGCGTCTGGGCGCGCGTCAGACGGATGAAGGCCGGCATGGCGGAGATGCCGATCGCGATCATGGCGTTGGTGAGGTTCGGGCCGAGGAACGCCGCGAGCGCGATCGCCAGGATCAGGAACGGGCAGGCCAGCATGGCGTCGACGATCCGCATGAGGAGCCCGTCGAGGAACCCGCCGACATAGCCCGAGAGCAACCCGATCGGCACGCCGAGCGAGAGCGAGATCAGCACGGAGATCACGCCCGCCTTGAGCGAGGCGCGCGCGCCGAAGATCACGCGCGAGAGCACGTCGCGGCCGATCTCGTCGGTGCCGAGCCAGTGTGCCCAGCTCGGCGCCTTGCGCACCGCGCCCCAGTCGGTCGCGATCGGCGCGTAGGGAGAGATCATCGGCGCGAAGATCGCCACAAGAACGAAGAACAGCACGAAGGATGCACCGACCATGGCGCCGCGCCGGTGTACCAGGCGGCGGAGCGCGCGTTTCCACGGCCGGTCGTCGGGGAGCTCGCGCTCGCGCGCGGTATCGACGGGAACCGCGGTCACGCGCGGAGCCGCGGATTGACGAGGAAGTAGGCGATGTCGGCGCAGAGATTGAGGATGATATAGGCGGTCGCGGTGCAGAGCACGACGCCTTGCACGACCGCATAGTCGCGGTTGAAGACCGCGTCGACGATCAGCTTGCCGAAGCCGGGGATGGTGAAGACCTGCTCAGTCAGCACGGCACCGGAGAGCAGCGCGCCAAACTCGAGGGCTCCCAGGGTCACCACGGGAATGAGCGCATTCCGAAGCCCGTGCTTCAGCACTACCACGCGCTCGTTGAGGCCCTTGGCGCGGGCAGTGCGGACGTAGTCGGCACTCAGCACCTGGAGCATGGCGCTCCGCGTGTGCCGCATCATCACGGCTGCGATGGCATTGCCGAGCACGAAGGCCGGCATTATCAGCGTCAGTAGATTCTGCTTGAGGTTCTCGGACGGGCTAACGAAGCCCGAGGCCGGCAGCCAGCCGAGCTCCACCGAGAACAGCAGAATGAGGAGGAATCCGAGCCAGAAATTGGGCGTGGAGAGCCCCCAGAGCGCGAACACGTTGGCGCCGTAGTCGATCACGCTGCCGTTCTTCACCGCCGAGAGCACGCCCGCGGGAATTCCGATCACCAGCGCCACCACGATCGCGAGCCCCGCGAGCTCCGCAGTCACCGGAAGCTTCTCGCGCACGAGTTCGAGCACGGGCTTGTTGATACGGATGGACTCGCCGAGATCGCCTCGGAGCACGCCTATCGCCCAGATGCCGTAACGTACCGGCAACGGCTCATCCAGGTGATACTTATGGCGGAGGAACGCAATCACGTTGGGATCGCGCTCCTCGCCCGCGAGCGCGAGCGCAGGATCGCCCGGCAGCAGCTGCTGCAGCCCGAAGATGATGATCGAGACGAAGAAAAGCGTGGGGATGATGATCGCGATCCGGCGGACGAGATAGGTCAGCATCCCCTCACCCTCCCGCTTCGCGGGTCCCCCCCTCTCCCACTCCGTGGGCGAGGGGCCAGTAATCCCCTATCCCGTGAGAGGGGAGAGGGAGGGACCCGGCGCGAAGCGCTGGGAGGGTGAGGGTCACTGCAGCGCCAGCCCCTGCGGACGGATCAGGCCGTCGGGATAGGGCGTGAAGCCCGAGAGCTTGGTGGTGTACGCGTAGATCCACTTGTTGTGATAGAGGTAGATGATCGGCAAGTCGTTCAGCAGCTGCTCGGCTGCCGCCGCGTAATGCTTCTGGCGGTCGGCGAGATCGCCGGTCGTGCGCGCTGCGGTCAGCTCCTTGTCGACCGTGGTGTTGCAGTAGCGGCCGTCGTTGAACGCACCCTTGCAGGTGACGAAGCCGAAGATGTTGCCGTCGGGATCCGTGCGGCCGCTCCAGCCGATATCGAAGGCCTCCATGTTCCCTTCTTCGGAGAGTTTGAGCGAGGTTGCGAACTCGGTCGCCTGCAGCTTCACGTCGAAGCCGGCCTCGTTGGTCATGGATTGAATCACCTGCGCAACCTGGGTTTGCACGGGATCGTTCGGGAACATCATCGTAACCGAGACCGGCGTCGCGACGCCGGCGGCTTTCAGCAACTCCTTCGCCTTGGCAACATCACGCTTCGGCACCGGCAGATTCTTTGTGTAGAACGGGCTCGTCGACGCCACCCACTGATTGCCCGGCAGGTTTTCGCCATTGAACACGACCTGGTTGAGCGCATCCCGGTCGATCGCGAGGCTGAAGGCCTGGCGCACACGCGCGTCCTGGCCCAACGGGTTCTTCGACTTCGGCCCATTGTCGACGTTGACCGTGATGCCCTGATATCCGAGCGACACGATCGAGGTGTCTTTCAGACTCTTGTCGGCGCGGACCGTCGGCAGATCCGTCGGCCGCAAGCGCTCGATGAGCTCGAGGCCGCCCGACCGGAGATTGGCAAGGCGTACGGAGGTGTCGGGGATCGGCTGGAACACGATCTTGTCGATATGGATCTTGTCCTTGTCCCAGTACTTGTCGAATTTCTGCACGACGATGCGGTCCTGCGCGACCCGCTCGATCAACTTGTAGGGACCCGCGCACACGGGCGCGGTGCCGAACTTGTCCTTGAGGGCCTCGGCAGCCTTGGGCGACAGCACCATTCCGGCGCGATCCGTGAGCTGCGCGATCAGGGGCGCGTTCGGCGCCGAGAGGTTGAGCTTCACCGTGTGGTCGTCGACCACGTCGATGCTGGCGACGGCGGCGACCTCGCTCTTTCGCATCGAGCCCTCCATGGCTCGATGCCGCTCGAGGCTGTATTTCACGGCGGCCGCATTCATGGGCTCGCCGTCCTGGAAGGTGACGCCCTGGCGGAGCGTGATCACCAGGCCCTTGTCGTC